>NZ_JAQQPR010000039.1:0-50309 GCF_036688705.1 Duganella sp. S19_KUP01_CR8
GTGATCTTGTCCATCACGTCGGCCGCCTTATAGCCCAGCATGCGCTCGGCGCCGACATTGAAAATCTGGATCACGCCTTGGGCATCGGTGGCGATACTGGAGAAATTGGCGCTGTTGAAAATGGCGTCCTGCAGCGCGCCCGCCTTCAATAGCAGTTGTCCGTCGTACAGCGAGCGGTCCACGTTCAAGATATTCTCCCGGATGTCACATTGAATTGGCACGTGCATCCATTGCCCGTCGCGATGCGCGGCGGATGTCTCGGAATGCAGCGCGTTATGAGCGACAGCTAGGCGGCGGGAGGTCGAGGCAACTCACGGATGTGCGTGGGCTGGATGATGGGACTTCGCGAAGTGTGGAGATAAAACCTGTAACCTGTTTCTACAATAGCACGGCGGGCTCCCGGCATGTCAGCATCATCTCGATTGAAAGCGGAATAGTATCTCAATGGCAATGAGATACTGGGAAATTGGAGCCGAAACGGCCACAATCGCCATCAAATCCGTCCGTCACCACGTGCGCGCGGCGTCAATCAACTGCTGACTGCACAGGTCAACCCGTTCAACGGCGCCGCCACCCTTGCCGCGTGCAAGATAGAGCGAGAACAACGGTGCGCGCTTCGGCAACGGCAGTGCGATCAGGTGGCCGGCATTGAGCAGCGGCCGACATAGGCATTCCGGCAAGACGGCCAGTCCGCCGCCCGCCGCCGCTGCCTCCAGCGCCATTTGATAGTCAGGAACGATGGCCGAAGGCTGCTCAGCGGAGCAACCGAAAACCTCTCGCCAAAAACTCGTCAGTGGTGGTACCGGCCCTTGCAAATCGATCAGCGGCAGGCCTTTCGGCGCAGCCGACTTGGGTACGCGATCGCGAAAAGCCGGTGCGCATACCAATTGCAGCCGCCCCTCATACAGCAGTGCATAGTCAATGGCTTTGTGCGGTATGCGCGCCAGTGTCACCACCAGATCAAGCTCGCGGTCGGCGAGCGCTTTCACCAGGGCCGGCGGCGGCATCGCGCGCAGGTCAAGTCGAATCCCGTAACGCGGCATGGCGCTCAAGGCGGACAGCAGCAACCCGGAAAATCCGCTGGTCGCGCCGACATGAATGACACCGGCAAGGGCCTCGCGCTGATTGGCGCCGCTGCCGATGATGGCCTCCAGCGCGTCCAAATGCGGCCCGGACTGGCGCTCCAGTTCGATGGCGGCGGGCGTTGGCGCCAGACCGCGCGGCAGACGGGTGAACAATTGAGTCTGCAGGCGCGCCTCCAATATCTTGATGTGTCGGGACACGGCGGGTTGCGTCAGCTGCAGCGAAACCGCCGCGCGCGAGATGGAATTGTGCCGGTAGACGCTGAGGAAGCTGCGCAGATGAAGTAGGTAAGACATCTAATTTTTTATGGATAGGCCAATAACATGTGATTTGATTTTAGCCTAGTCAGTTTGTAATCTGGCGTCAAGCATACACCGGAGACCAGACATGACTGAAGCAAACACCTCTGTTCCGATTTATCCCGACCTGCACGGCAAGGTGGCGCTCGTCACCGGCGGTTCGCGCGGGATCGGCGCAGCTACCTGCCTGGCGCTGGCCCGCTGTGGCGCAAGAGTCGCCGTCAATGGCCGTGCCCGCGCTGCCGTTGACGATACGGTGGCCGCGATCCGCTCAATGGGCGGGGAAGCTCTGGCGGCAGTGGCAGACTGTTCCGACCTGGCCGCCGTCGAACGCATGCGTGTCGCCATCGAGGAAGACTTGGGCGCGCCAGAGTTGGTGCTGGCATTTGCTGGCGGCGGCAGCGGACGTCCTGCCCCACTGGCCGACATCACCGAAGAAGATTGGCGCTCTAGCCTCGACAACAATCTGACTTCAACCTTCTTCACACTCAAGTCTTTCCTGCCCGCCATGATAGCGCGCGGTAGCGGCAGCATCGTCACCATGGCTTCGGCGGGCGGACGGGTCGCTTCGGGGGCGCCGGCCGGGTATGGCGCAGCCAAGGCAGGTGTGATCATGCTGACACGCCATGCCGCAAACGAACTTGGGCAACACGGCATCCGCGTGAACTGCATTTCGCCGTCAGCCGTCCTGACCGAGCGCACGGCTCAGCGCATGCCGCTTGAACAGCAACAGCGCATATTGACGGCGTTTCCGCTAGGCCGGCTTGGCCACCCTGACGACATCGCATCGGCAGCATTGTTTCTACTGTCCGCATCCGCGTCATGGATCACCGGCATCACACTCGATGTTGCCGGTGGCCGCGTCATGACGTGAATACTTTCAGCAACGCACATGGAGCAAGAGCATGGTAACTCTCGATCACATCATTCTGCGGGTACGCGATCCCGCCACGTCCGCCCGCTTTTATCAGGACGTGCTCGGCTTCCGTCTCGACGGCAGCGCTGGCCCGTTCGAACTTGTGCGCGTGAACGAAGGTTTAACGCTGGACCTGATGCGCGAACCGCCGCGAGACTTGCTTCACCTGGCCTTTTGCCTGGACCGCGCCAGCTTCGATGCTGTACACAATCGGCTGTGCGAACGATCGATTGCGTTCGGCAGCGCGCCATTTGACCGCAACGGCGGACCACCGTCGAAGTCCCTGGGCGCGCGCGGCATGGCCGACGCCTGGTATTTCTACGATCCCGATGGGCATAATCTCGAAGTGCGCAGCTACAAAGGCTGGGGTCAAGTCTGACATTCGGACACGAGCTCTGCCGTAACATAGGTTAAGGCAGAGCTCGTGTCCGAATGTCAGACTTGACCCCCGCTTATTTTGCGGCCTTGATGAGCTTGCAGTCGTCCGCGCCGAACTCCGACTGGAACTGCAATAGCTGCCCCGCCACTTCCAGCGCCTTCATGCGCGGTGCGACCAGCGTGTACTGGCCCGCCTTCAGCTTCTCGATCAGCGGAGCGCACTCGCTGCCGCTCGCGTCGAGATGGCCGGCCACCACCCACTTGCCGTCGGCGTGCTCGGTGTAGAGCGGCGCCGCCGAGTAGCGGCCGGCGTTGAACAGCAGGACTTCCGGCTTGCCGTCACCGTCGACATCGAGCACCAGGGCATCGCAGCTGCTGCCGCGGCTTAACAGGCATGGCAAGACAGCCGCGTCTTCGATCGGGCTCCACTTCTGCGCCACAAAGCTGGCCGGCAGCTTGGTGGTCGATGGCCACACCTTGACGTTGTCGGTGATCGATACCGACGCCAACTGCGATCCCGTTTGCCAACGATTCGTCTCCTTCAACGCCTTGCCGGCCAGGTCGCGTATCAACGCCGCATCGGGGCCGGTGGTTTGCTGCGACAGGCGCGTCAACGCCTCCTGCCCGTAGCGCTGCCCTTCGAATCGCAGGTAGTGGAAATCGAATTGCGCCGCCTTGGTGCGGCCCTTCTCCAGCCGCGCCATCTGGTTGTTCACCGACAGACGCGCCGGATCGGCGATCGGCGTGAACAAGGCAAGCAGCACCGCCAGCACCACGAAGGCCGCCGCCACGTTGACGTTGGCGATGGGGCACAGCCAGGTCTCGTAGCGATGCGCCGCCCATGCATAACCCAGTGCGTAGCAACTGGCGACCACCAAACAGGCGGCGGCGATCACGCGGTCCGAGGTCCAGCCGTAGTCGTACACCCGCAGACCCAGCGCATAGATGGCGATGGCCGTCAGCGGCAGTATCAACAGCGAAGCCACGCGCGCGCTTACCCGCACCGCCAGCGCCGCCTTGGCGTGGCCGTTCTGGAAGGCGGCGTTAATCAGCACGATCAGCACCGCATCCGCCGCCAGCAGCAGCGACGTCGCGTGCCGCGTCGCCCACAGCACATCCAGCCCGGTGAACGGCAAGGCGCACAGGAAGCCGCTGATGATCAGCGCCGCCACCGGCAATATCCACGACAGCAGCACCAGCAGCAGGCTGCGGATGCCGCGCACGATGGCCGGCCGCACGTCGGTGATGTGCATCGCGCACGACCAGGCGAAGCAGATCACCGGCACCACAAACCACGACTCTTCCATCATCTGCTTGAGGAAGCCCAACTTCACCATCGAGAACAGGCCGCTGCCCATCAACAGCACCAGCCACAGCGCCCCGACGAAGAAGGCCGAGAACATCAGCTGCACCGCCAGCTTCCAGGCCAACTCAAAATACGTGTCGTAGCTGGCGATGCGGCGCCGGTCCGCAGCCCCCGCCATCACCAGCGAATGCGCGATGTACATGAAGACCGCGCCAAACACCATCACAGGCCCCGACATCGACGTGAACGCGCCCTTGCCAAGCTCGCCGGCGCCCCGCAACACGCCAGCCTCGCGGCTGACGGCGTGCAGCGCCATGATCAGCAACACAGCGGCGGCCACCGCCATCCATTGCGCCACCTTCTTCGGCGCCATATGGCCCATGGCCGATATCAGCATCGCCGGCAGCAGCACGCAGGCCATCAGCAGTGGCGTCATCACATATGGCGTCCCGGCCGGCCACCAGCCGCCCCGGTCGGCCTGATATAGCCAATATAGCAACGCACCCTGCGCCAGCCCGGTCGCCAGCCGCAACGCCATCACCTGTCGGCTGACATCCACTTCCATCGTCGTTTCATCCTGTTCCATGCCTGACCTCTTTGTGAACCGTGGGTCGAAGTATCTCACATGTTTATTATTTGGCATTGATAGCCGGCCTACTCACCGTCGTATGACGAGGCCAACCCAGAGGCGCTATAATGGTTGTCTACGCTGCTCTTTTTTCAACGTTCCGCACCCGGTCCGCCAAGTGAATCCACATCTCGACAAGCTGCAACCCTATCCGTTCGAAAAACTGCGCCAGCTGTTCGCGCAGGTGACCGCCAGCCCACAGCACAAGGCCATCAGCCTGGGCATGGGCGAACCCAAACATCCGACGCCGCAGTTCATCCAGCAGGCGCTGATCGACAATGTGGACGGCCTGGCCAGCTACCCGACCACCATCGGCTCGGACGCGCTGCGCGGCGCCATCGCCGGCTGGCTGGAACGCCGCTATGGCATCCCCAAGCTCAATCCAGCCACCCAGGTGCTGCCGGTGAACGGTTCGCGCGAGGCGCTGTTCGCGCTGGCGCAGACCGTGATCGACCCGGCCGCCAAGTCGCTGGTGGTCAGCCCGAACCCGTTCTACCAGATCTACGAAGGCGCGGCCTACCTGGCCGGCGCCGAGCCGTACTTCATCAATTCCGACCCGGCCCGCAACTTCGGCTGCGATTACGACAGCATCCCGACCTCGGTGTGGGAGCGCGTATCGCTGCTGTTCCTGTGCTCCCCCGGCAATCCGACCGGCGCCGTGCTGACGCTGACCGACTGGGAGAACCTGTTCGCCCTGTCCGAGCGCTACAACTTCGTCATCGCCGCCGACGAGTGCTACTCCGAGATCTACCACGGCGACAAGGCGCCACTGGGCGCGCTGGAAGCGGCCCACACGCTGGGCCTGTCCACGATCGACAAGCCGTACGCGCGCCTGGTGGTGTTCAGCAGCCTGTCGAAGCGTTCCAACGTGCCGGGCATGCGCTCGGGTTTCGTGGCCGGCGACGCCGACGTCCTGAAAAAATTCCTGTTGTACCGCACCTATCACGGCGGAGCCATGAGCCCTTCCGTGCAAGCTGCTTCGATCGCGGCCTGGAACGACGAAACCCACGTCGAACAGAACCGCGAAAAATACCGCGCCAAATTCGCCGCCATCACCCCGCTGCTGCAGGAAGTGCTGCAAGTGGAGCTGCCGGACGCCGGCTTCTACCTGTGGGCGGACGTCAGCCGGACCGGCTTGTCGGACACCGAATTCGCCCAGCGCCTGTATGCCGAATATAATGTCACGGTACTGCCGGGCAGCTACCTGGCGCGCGACGCCCACGGCGCCAATCCGGGCCGCAACCGCATCCGCATGGCGCTGGTCGCCGAGACGGAAGAAGGCCTGGAAGCTGCGCAGCGCATCGTCCAATTCTGCAAAACCCTTAACAAATAATTGAGTCCAACATGAGCCAACAACTCCAGAACATCATCGACCAGGCATGGGAAGACCGCGCCAACATCAACCCGGGTAACGGCGCCGCCGAACTGCGCGACGCGGTTTCGCACGTGATCGCGGGCCTGGACGCCGGCACCATCCGCGTGGCCGAAAAAACCACCGGCGACTGGGTTGTGAACCAGTGGGTCAAGAAAGCCGTGCTGCTGTCGTTCCGCCTGGAGAACAACGTGCAGATGCCGTCCGACGGAACCATGCAGTTCTACGACAAGGTTCCGACCAAGTTCGCCAACTACACCGCCGAAGACTTCATCAAGGGCGGCTTCCGCGTGGTGCCGCCGGCAGTGGCGCGCCGCGGTTCCTTCATCGCCAAGAACGTGGTGCTGATGCCTTCCTACGTCAACATCGGCGCCTACGTCGATGAAGGCGCGATGGTCGACACCTGGGCCACCGTCGGTTCGTGCGCGCAGATCGGCAAGAACGTCCACCTGTCCGGCGGCGTCGGCATCGGCGGCGTGCTGGAACCGATGCAAGCCAATCCGACCATCATCGAAGACAACTGCTTCATCGGCGCCCGTTCGGAAATCGTCGAAGGCGTGATCGTCGAAGAGAACTCGGTGATCTCGATGGGCGTGTACATCGGCCAGTCGACCAAGATCTACGACCGCGCCACCGGCGAAGTGACCTACGGCCGCGTGCCCGCGGGTTCGGTGGTCGTATCGGGCAACCTGCCTTCGGAAGACGGCAAGTACTCGCTGTACTGCGCGGTCATCGTCAAGCGCGTGGATGCAAAAACCCGCGCCAAGACCGGCATCAACGAACTGCTGCGCGGTATCTAAGCAGGCAACAAGAACCGGGGACTGATTGCAGTCCCCGTTTTTTTGATACTGAGGAGAGTGCCATGGCCATGGAACGCCTGTTCCAGCTGATGAAGGAAAAGAACGCGTCGGACATGTTCTTTGCGGTGAATTCGCCGGTACACATCAAGATCAACGGCAACCTGATCCCCATCAATCAGCAAAAGCTCGAACCGGACAACATCCACTCGCTGCTGGCGGAAATCGCCACGCCGGCGCAGATGGAGGAACTGGCCGCGACCAATGAACTGAATATGGGCGTATCGGTGCCGAACATGGGCCGCTTCCGCCTCTCCGCGTTCAAGCAGCGCGGCACCCTCTCCGCCGTATTCCGCTTCGTGCCGGCCACCATTCCGGTGCTGGCCGACCTTCAGCTGCCGCCGGTGCTGGCGGACCTGATCATGGAAAAGCGCGGCCTGCTGCTGCTGGTCGGCTCGACCGGCTCCGGCAAGTCCACCACCATCGCCTCGATGCTGGACCACCGCAACGAACTGCGCTCCGGCCATATCCTGACGCTGGAAGACCCGATCGAGTATCTGTTCAAGAACAAAAAGTCCATCGTCAACCAGCGCGAGATCGGCAGCGACGCCAAGGACTTCTACACCGCGCTGCGCAACTCCATGCGCCAGGCGCCGGACTGCATCCTGATCGGCGAGATCCGCGACAAGGAAACCATGGCCGCCGCCCTGGCCTACGCGCAGTCGGGCCACCTGGTGCTGGCGACCCTGCACGCCAACAACAGCTATAACGCGCTAAACCGTATTATCAGTTTCTACCCGATCGAGAACCGCGCCGCGCTGCTGCAGGATCTGTCGTCGACGGTGAAGGCCATCGTCTCGCAGCGGCTGGTCCGCTCGATCAACGGCGGCACGCGCACGGCGGCGGTGGAAGTGATGGTCAACACCCGCTACATCTCGGACCTGATCGAAAAAGGCGAAATCGGCCAGATCAAGGAAGCGATGGAAAAGAGCATGTCGCCCGGTTCGCAATCGTTCGAACTGGCCTTGCTCAAGCTGGTGCAGGACGGCTTGATCAGCCAGGACGAAGCCTTGGCCAACGCCGATTCCGCCACCAACCTGCTGTGGCTATTGAATAATGGCCCGGACAGCAAGAACGCCCAGGTCGAGCCGGAAGCCAAGTCGTCGCCGGACGAGGCGTCGTTCACCGAGTTCACGCTCAACACCTGAAGCGCCCTACTTCACCTCGCGCGCCAGCTTCAGCATCTGGTAGCTGAGCGCGAGGCCGCGCCGCCTGGCTTCCGTTTGATTGATGCGGAAGGCCAGGCCGTTCGGCTCGATCACCAGCCCGATGATGGCGCCGCTGCGGAACGATTCCGCGCTGTCGCCCACCACCAGCACCGGATCATCCGCCAACACTTCCTGCCAGCGCCGCAGATCGCCGCGCACGCCCGCGCCCAGCACCAGCAACTGGCATTGCGGCACGCGCTGCGGCTCGCTCAACTGCAAGGTATGCACCGGCATGCCGCCCGGCGTGGCCTGCATCAGCGTGCGCAGCGCGTCCTGCAAGGGCGCGTCGCCCGCCACGCAGTAGGTGAACTCGCGCTGCGGCGGCGGCGGCCATTGGGTCAGCTGGGCAAAGCGGTAGATGAACGCGGCCTTCAGCTGCAGCTGGTCCTGGCCCGCGTGCGCAGGAGCCGCCAGCGACGCCAGCATCGGCAACAGCAGCCAGGCCTGGCGCCAGGACCTCATGAACCGAACTGCCTGGTCAGCGAAAAGCGCAGCACACGTCCCTCCTGCTTCAACGGCACGCCCACACCCAACGGCGAGTCGTAGTAGCGGACGTTGCCGATGTTGTACAGCGAGAGCGCGATATCAGTGCCAGCGCCCGCGCGCCACAACAGCGTGCTATTGAGCAGCGCATAACCCGGCAGTTCCAGCGGCCCGATGGCGCGGCGGCTCTCGCTCAGCATCTGCCACGACAGCCGCAGTTGCTCGCCTTGCAGCGGTTGACTGTACAGCAGCTTGACCATCGCGCGCGGAGAATTGTCCAGGCGCAGCCCCGCCGCGTCGGTGGTCCGCTGTAGCGACACGGCAGCCTGCAGTTGCTGGCCGCCGGTCCAGCGCCGCTCCAGTCCCAGCTCCGCACCAACATTGCGTATGGTGCCGCTGTTGTCGAACACCGCGGTTTCCCGATTGATGCTGATCAGGTCCCGCAGCCGCGACGCATACACCGAGGCCCGGTACTGGAAATTGTGATTCAGCGCGTGGTCCCACGCCAGCTCCAGCGTGCGTATCCGCTCGGGCGATGGTAGCGGCGCTTCCAGCGGCGCGTTGACCTGGAATTCGAACAGGTTGGCCTCGCGGTAGGCGCTGCCGTACATCAGCTTGAGCGAGGCATCGGGCACGCCGCTCCAGATCCACGCGAGGCGCGGATTGATGTTGGTCCCGCCCACCCTGGTGCTGTCGCGGCGCAGGCCCAGCGTCACGCGATGGGCATCGTTCAGCCGCCAGGAGTCTTGTACGAACAGGCCGCGCCGCCGGTTCTCGCCGTAGAACGCGGCATCGGGCTCGCCGCCGACCGGGCCGGCGACGATCGACTGCGTGCGGTCGTCCTGATACTCGAAGCCGGCCATTAATTCGTGATCTCTCCAACGCTGGGTGCTGACGCGCAGATCCACGTTGTACCAGCGGCCCAGCGAGCGGTTGTCGAATTCGAGCGTCGACAAGTCCTGCCGCACAAACGGGAACGTGCTCAGATAGTCGCTGCGCTTGGACGATACCGCGCCATACAGGCTCCAGTCGTTGCCCAGGTCGCGCTGGTATTCAGCCGAGACAAAGTTGTTATTGAAGATGTTGCGGTCCTGGAGTACGCGGAGCGGCAGCTCCGGTCCCAGATCGACGAAGCTGGGCAGCCCGTGTTCGCGATGGCTGAGGCCCGCGCGCAGCGTCCAGCCGCCGTAGCGGGCCATGCCAAGCAGGCGCTGGCCGCGCTCCCAGCTGCGCTCCTTGTAGTGCGCATCGTCGTCCGGCAGCAGTTCGAACGGTGCGGCGATGTCGTCCTGCTTGAAAGCGCTCAACGCCAGCCACGCTTCCCAGCCCTGCTCCGATCGGTGGCCGACGCTGGCGCGCACCTCGCGCTTGCGGTCCGAGTCCACATTGGCCCGCACTTGCAGGCCATGCAGCTTGTCCGCGCCCTTGGTGATGATGTTGACCACACCGAAGAAGGCGTTGTTGCCGTACAGCGCGGAGCCCGGCCCCGGCGCGTATTCGACGCGGTCGATCAGGTCAACGTCGACAAAGAACTCGGAGCCGAGCAGGCCGGCGTCGTAGATGTTCTCGTTGATGCGCATGCCGTCGATCAGGAACAGCAGGCGCGCATTGAAGTCGCCCGGCCGGCCCAGTCCGCGCGCGCCGACGTAGGTAAAGTTGCCATCGCCGGTCACGTACAGGCCGGGCATGCTGCGCAGGATGTCCGCCATATTGCGCATGCCGTGGCGGGCGATGTCGGCGTCCGTGACCACGTAGGTGACCGACGGCGCCTGCGACGCGCTCTGCGCAAAGCGCGACGAGGTGGATTCCTCGACGTCGCGCGTGACGTCGGTCGGGGTTTGCCGCAGCAGCTCTTCCAGGCTGGCCGGAACCTGTTGCTGCTGCGCCAGCGCAGCAGCAGGCGCGCAGCAAACGGCTACCAGCAGCACGCAAGCCTTACGCATCCGCACGCCGCGCTCTCCTGAAAGTGTTCTTGCCGGCCCGCTTGGCTTCATACATGGCTTCATCCGAGGCGTTGAGCAAGGCGGTGGCCTCGCTGGCATCCAGCGGCGCAAACGCCAGGCCCACGGTGGCGCCGACCGGCATGACCTGGCCGCGTATCGTCATCGTCACGCGCACCGCGTCGATCAGGCGCTGCGCCAGCTGCTCGGCCGCCGCCTGGTCCGGCAGTGTCGGCAGGATCAGCGCGAATTCGTCGCCGCCCAGGCGGCACAGCACATCGCGCGAACGCACCACGCTGGCCATGCGGCGCGACACTTCGCACAGCACTTCATCGCCCGCGTCGTGGCCATGCCTGTCGTTGACGGTCTTGAAGTTATCCAGGTCGATGAACATCAGCGCCATCAACTCGCCGTGCTCCACGCTCAGCGCCAGGTAGCGCTGCAACTCGCCCTGGAAGAACAGGCGGTTGGGCAGGCCGGTCAGGCTGTCCTTGTGAGCCAGCTGCTGGAACTGCTGGCCGGCCTCCTGTTCCTGCTCCAGCTGAAGATTCAGGTCCGCCTGCCATACCTCGATCCGTTTCAGCATATCGTTGAAATGCTCGGTCAACCGACCCACTTCGTCGGGCCGGTAGACCGTTGCGCGCTTGCCGTAATCGCGCTCCCGTGCGATATGTTCGGCCAGCTGGGATAATTCCACCAGCGGCGCCAATGCGCGGCGCTGCACCAGCGACAGCCCGCGCCATGCGACCAGGATCGCCACCGCGATCAACGCCGCCGACGCCGCGCTGAGCGTCAACACAGCAATTCGCAGGCCGGCCAGGCTTTCGCGCAACACCAGCACGCCGACCACTTCGTCCTTCAGGCGGATCGGCGCCCACACTTCCAGTTCCTGCATCGTCACCGACGCGGCATCGGCCAGCAGCTCCGGGGCGAGCGTCGGCGCAATCCGGGGCGTGGGCGCGTCGGCGCCTGCCTGCCACTGCGCGAACACTGCGCCGGCCGGTGTTTGCACCTGCACCAGCAGCAGATCGCTGCGGCGGGAAAACGCTTCGAGTTCGGCCTGCGCGGCGGGACGGTCGTCAAACACCATCATCGGCGATACGCTGTTGGCCAGCAGCCGGGCGCTCAGCTGCGCCGCGTGCACCTGGCGGCCTCGCGCGACGTACCAGGTGGCCGTCGCCAGCAGGGCGAAGGTCAGCAGCATGGTCACGCTGAGCAGCTGCAAATTCATGCGGGTCAGGCGCCGTACCAGCGAATCGGCGGGAGGAGATAAAGAGGCTTCAGACTCGGTCATGGGCACAGTCGGCAGCATGGGCGGCAAGGTGCGCGGCGGCGCCGCGGGACCCTAATATTGGCATTTCCACAAAGAATTATCTTCAATGGAATTGTAAGCGTAAAGCGGGAGGATGTGGGGCGAAAGCTGGGGCGTCGTGGCGGCGTAGCCACCATGCGGCGTGGATGGGGAGCGATGGGGCGAAATAGCACGGGCGCGGGCACCTCTGCGCCCACGCCCTTGAAGTCCGGGTCGATCAAGCGCGGCGGCCGGCCGCGATGCCGATGCCGAGCAGGCCAAGCGACAGCATCAGCCAGGCCGACGGCTCCGGCACCGGGTTGACGGCATAGGTGATGTTGTCGATGCCGACGTTGTAGGCGCTGTCGCGCCACTCGATGCGGATACCGCTCAGCGAGGTCCAGCTGCCGTCAAAACTGCTGGCGGTATTGCCAGGCAGGCCGCCGACATCGCCGTCGTAGCTGAACAGCACCGGGCCGCCGATCGCCGAAATCGTCAGGTGGGTGCCGCGCGTGGTGTTGGAATAGGCGCCGAGGTCGAAGTGGCTGAGCGTGACGGCCTGGCCGTTCAGCGGCACCAGGTCGATCCGCGCCGCCGAGTTGTCGTCGCCGCCGACCGCCCAGGCCACGCCGCGCAGGGTGTTGTAATTGGCGTCCCACCAGCTCAAACTGGTGTCGCTCACGCGCTGGGCCGAGTACTGCACATCAAGCACGCCGGCCACGTCGCCGTAGGACTGGGCGATGTAGCCATAATCGGTGCAGCCGACGATGCCGCCGTAGCCGTCCACCGCGTTGTTACACACGCTGGCCGGTGGATTGAAGTCGATCACGCCTGCCTGCGCCAGCGCGGCGGCGCCACTCAGCGCCAATGCCAACAGAGTCTTTTTCATATTATTTCTCCTGGGGTGGTTGCGGTCAGCTCGAATATTGTTCCAGACCGCCCCGGTGATGTCTATTCGATATTTCTTTTCCCCGGTGCCGGGTGCATAGCTTGCAACTAAGGAGCTGCGGTCGCGGATCAACACGGGCCAGCCATGGTATTCTGTCGCCCTTCGCCTAAAACACTAGTTTCCGCATCCAAGCCCTATGAAAACGACCCTCTACGGCATCCCGAACTGCGATACCGTCAAAAAAGCCCGCGTCTGGCTGGCCGACCAGCAGCAGGATTTTGTCTTCCACGATTTTAAAAAGCAGGGCCTGAGCCGCGAAATCGTCGCCGGCTGGCTACAACACCTGTCGCGCGATGTGCTGGTGAATAAAAAAGGCACGACCTGGCGCGCCCTGTCCGACGAGCGCAAAGCCTCCATCGTCGACGACGAAAGCGCCATCGCGCTGATGCTGGAAAATCCGTCCGTGATCAAGCGCCCGGTGCTGGACAAGGACGGCACCTACGCCGTTTCCTTCTCCGACGCCCAGTACAAACAAATCTTCGACAAATAAAAATGACTCCATCCAAGACCCTGGCGCTGACCGAAAAGCTGATCGCCCTCTCCTCTGTTACCCCGGACGATAAAGGCTGCCAGCAGCACCTGATCGATTTGCTGTCGCCGCTGGGCTTCGTCTGCGAAGTGATCGAATCGAACGGCGTGACCAATCTGTGGGCGCGCCGTGGCACCACCGCGCCGCTGCTGGTGTTCGCCGGCCATACCGACGTGGTGCCCACCGGCCCGGTCGAGCAATGGCGCTCGGAGCCCTTCAACCCGACCCACCGCGACGGCAAGCTGTATGGCCGCGGCGCCGCCGACATGAAAACCTCGATCGCCGCCTTCGTGGTGGCCTGCGAGGAGTTCGTCGCCGCCCACGCCGACCATAAAGGCTCGATCGCCTTCCTGATCACCAGCGACGAGGAAGGCCCGGCCACCGACGGTACCGTCATCGTCTGCAATATGCTGAAGGAACGCGGCGAGAAGCTGGACTACTGCATCGTCGGCGAGCCGACTTCCGACGAAACCCTGGGCGACATGATCAAGAACGGCCGCCGTGGCTCGCTGTCCGGTAAGCTGACGGTCAAGGGTGTGCAGGGCCACATCGCCTACCCGCAGCTGGCCAAGAACCCGATCCACCTGGCCGCGCCGGCGCTGGCCGAGCTGGTGGCGGAGCGTTGGGACGAAGGCAACGAGTACTACCTGCCGACCTCCTGGCAGATGTCCAACATTAACGGCGGCACCGGCGCCAACAACGTCATCCCCGGCGAGATGGTCATCGACTTCAACTTCCGCTTCTCGACCGCCAGCACCCACGAGGAACTGAAACGCCGCGTGCACGCCATCCTGGACAAGCACAACCTGCACTACGACCTGAAATGGGCGCTGAGCGGCCTGCCGTTCCTGACGCCGCGCGGTACGCTGAGCGATGCGCTGTCGGCCGCGATCAAGTCGGAAACCGGCGTCACCACCGAATTGTCGACCACCGGCGGCACCTCGGATGGACGCTTTATCGCTCAGATCTGCCCTCAGGTGATAGAATTCGGGCCTCCCAACGCAAGTATCCACAAGATCGACGAGCATATCGAGCTGCGTTTTGTCGATCCGCTGAAGAATATCTATCGCCGTACACTGGAAAACCTGCTGGCCTGATAGCCTGCCAGCAGACGCCGCGGCGTGCGCAAACCGATTACTGTTTTACCGAGATAGCCATGAACACGACTCCTTTCACCACGCCGCGCGACCTGTTGCGCTACGCCGTCACCCGCTTCAACACCGCCAAGCTGTTCTTCGGCCATGGCAGCGTCGAAGCCTTCGACGAAGCGGCCTACCTGATCCTGCACACGCTCAAGCTGCCGCTGGACCACCTGGACCCGTTCCTGGACGCCAAGCTGCTGCCGGAGGAAATCGCGTCCGTCATGGCCGTCATCGACCGCCGCACCAACGAGCGCGTGCCGGCCGCCTACATCACCAACGAAGCGTGGCTGGGCACCTACAGCTTCTACGTGGACGAGCGCACCATCGTGCCGCGCTCCTTCATCGCGGAACTGATCCCGCAGTACTTCTCGCCGTGGGTCAACGAGCCTGAAAACGTGGCCAACGTGCTGGAACTGTGCACGGGCTCCGGCTGCCTGGCCATCATGCTGGCCGACGCCTTCCCGGACGCGCACGTGGACGCGGTCGACATCTCGGCCGACGCGCTGGAAGTGGCGAAGAAAAACGTCGCCACCTACAAGCTGGAAGACCGCCTGACGCTGATCCAGTCCGACCTGTACGCCAATGTGCCGGACAAGAAGTATGACCTGATCATCACCAACCCGCCGTATGTGAACTCGTCGTCGATGAGCAAGCTGCCGATGGAGTACCGCGCCGAGCCTGAACTGGCGCTGGACGGCGGCAAGGATGGCATGGACCTGGTGCGCAAGATCGTCGCCGGCGCCGCAGAACGCCTGACCGACGACGGCATCCTGATCGTCGAAATCGGCAATGAACGCGAGTTCGCCGAAGCGGCCTTCGGTGAACTGGGCCTGATCTGGCTCACCACCAGCAACGGCGACGACATGGTATTCCTGCTGACCGCAGACCAACTAAAGCTGTAATAACCGCCGCGCGTCGTCCTCGCGCAAGCGGGGACCCATGCTGAGTATGGATTCCCGCCTGCGCGGGAATGACGGGCTAACTATCAAAGAACAAGATGATTCGCTTTATTCAAGTAAGCCTGATGCGCGGTATTAAGCCGCTGCTGGAACAGGTCGATGTCACCCTCAACCCAGGCGACAAGATTGGCCTGATTGGCGCCAATGGCGCCGGCAAATCCAGCCTGTTCGCGATGATGCGCGGCGAGCTGCACCCGGACCAGGGCGAGATCGACTTCCCGGCCAAATGGCGCGTCGCTTACGTGGCGCAGGAAACCCCGCCGCTGGACCGCGCGGCGCTCGACTACGCCATCGACGGCGACGTCACCCTGCGCAAGCTGGAGGCCGAACTGGCCCGCCTGGAAGCGGAGCCTGAATCGTCCGAGAACGGCATCGCCATCGGCGAGATCTACAGCGCGCTGGCCGACGCCGACGCCTACACCGTGCAGTCGCGTGGCGAACAGCTGCTGCTGGGCCTTGGCTTCTCGATCGACCAGATGCAGCAACCGGTGGCCAGCTTCTCCGGCGGCTGGCGCATGCGCCTGAACCTGGCGCAGGCGCTGATGTGCCCTTCCGACCTGCTGCTGCTCGATGAACCGACCAACCACCTGGATCTGGACGCGATCATCTGGCTGGAAGACTGGCTCAAACGCTACGCCGGCACCTTGCTGATCATCTCCCACGATCGCGACTTCCTCGACGAAGTAGTGAACGTGGTGGTGCACATCGACGAGCGCAAGCTGAAACGCTACTCGGGCAACTACTCGTCCTTCGAACGTCAGCGCGCGGCGCAGATGATCCTGGCCGCCGGCGCGCTGGAAAAGCAGCAGCGCAAGCGCGCCCACCTTGAATCGTTCGTCAACCGCTTCAAGGCACAAGCCTCCAAGGCCCGCCAGGCGCAGAGCCGCATGAAGGCGCTGGCCAAGATGGAAGAACTGGCGCCGCTGCGCGCCGCCGCCGAATTCTCGTTCGAATTCCGCGAGCCGCTCAGCGCCCCGAATCCGCTGCTGGTGATGGAAGACGTCGACGCCGGCTACAAGATCGAAAACGAAGAAACCGGCGAGATCACCCACAAGACCATCGTCAACAAGATCAAGTTCTCGCTGCAGATCGGCCAGCGTATCGGCCTGCTGGGTGTGAACGGCGCCGGTAAATCGACGCTGATCAAGACCATCGCCGGCGAACTGTCGCCGCTGACCGGCGACGCCACCATGGGCAAGGGCCTGAATATCGGCTACTTCGCCCAGCACCAGGTGGAGATGCTGCGCCACGACGAATCGCCGCTGTGGCACCTGGCCAAGATCGCGCCGACCGTGCGCGAACAGGAACTGCGCAACTTCCTGGGCGGCTTCAACTTCCCGGGCACCATGGTCACCAGCTCGATCGCGCCGTTCTCCGGCGGCGAGAAGGCCCGCCTGGCGTTGGCCCTGATCGTCTGGCAGCGCCCCAACCTGCTGCTGCTCGATGAACCGACCAATCACCTGGACCTGGAAACCCGCGAGGCGCTGACCGAAGCGCTGGCGCAGTTCGAAGGCACGCTGGTGGTCGTCTCCCACGATCGCCACCTGCTGCGCGCCACCACCGACGAATTCATCATCGTCGCCGACGGCAAGCTGCAGCCGTTCGACGGCGATCTGGACGACTACAAGGATTGGCTGTTCAAGACCAAGCTGGGTAAAGGCACCGACGTGCTGCCGGCTGCGGGCAAGGCCAACAAGACCGACTTCCCGGTGACCTCGCCGGTCGCGCCGCCGACCGCCGCCGCGCCGGCAGCGGTCAGCAAGGACCAGAAGCGCCAGCAGGCCGAAGACCGCCAGCGCCTGGCCGCGCTGCGCAAGCCGCTGGAGCAGAAGATCAAGCGCCTGGACGACCAGATCGCCAAGCGCAGCGCGCAGAAAGCCGATGTGGATGCAGCCCTGGGCGAATCGTCGATCTACGACGCCGCCAACAAGGCCAAGCTGAAACAGCTGCTGGCCGATCAGACCTTCTTCACCAAGGACCTCGGCCAGCTCGAAGCTGAATGGCTGGAGTTGCAGGAACAGCTGGAAGCGCTGGCCTAAGCGGCTTGGCGGGCGCCCATCTGAACTTTTTGGATCGACATCAGCTTATCGATGTCGACCACGATCAGCCGGCGCCCGTCCGCTTCGCCGATACCGACCAGGTACTCCACCGCACTGGCGCCGGGTATCGGCTGGATCTGCCCCAGCGTCAGCTGGACGATATCCGTCACCCCATCCACCACCATCCCCATCACGCAGCTCGACAGCTTGAGGATGATCACATCCGTCAGCGGATCGTGCTCCGGCGGCCGTGGCCCGAAGGCGATGCGCATGTCGACGATCGGCATGATCACGCCGCGCGACACCGCCACCCCGGCCACGATCGCCCCCTCCGATGAAAACCGCTCCAGCGCCTTCAAGGGCCGCAGCTCCTGCACCTTGCTGAAGTCCAGCGCGTAGTCCAGGCCACCCAGCCGGAACACCAGATATTGGCCCGGCGCGGCGGTGGTGTCTGCGCTGGCGGCTTGCGTTGTCAATGAAGGCATGATGATCCTTTCGTCCGGGACGTGCGGTAACAGGCATGTGCCATCCTACCTTTGCCCTCCCCGGCGGTCGTTGAGCGGCGTCAACATTCGCCGGGCTCGCAGTGGCTGGTTTGCTACAATGCCTTCATGAATACACAGCTCCCTCTCAGCGGCATCCGCGTACTGGACTTGACCCGCTTGCTGCCCGGCCCCGTCGCCACCATGCACCTGGCGGACATGGGCGCGGAAGTAATCAAGATCGAAGATCCCGGTCCCGGCGACTACGCGCGCGTCATGGGGCCGGTGCGCAATGAAGTGTCGCAGTTCTTCGTCGCCGTCAATCGCGGCAAACAGATGATGCGGCTGGACCTGAAGGACGCCACGCACCGCGAGCAGCTGCTGGCGATGGTGGAGACGGCCGACGTGCTGGTGGAGAGCTTCCGCCCCGGCGTGATGGAAAAACTCGGCCTGGGCTGGCAGACGCTCCGCCAGCGCAATCCCAAGCTGGTGATGTGCGCGATCTCCGGCTACGGCCAGCACGGCCCCTTTGCGCAGCTGGCCGGGCACGACATCAACTACATCGGCTACGCCGGCATGCTGGACCAGAACGCCGGCGCCGACGGCGTGCCCGCGCTGCCCAACCTGCAAGTGGGCGACCTGCTGGGCGGCGCCCAATCGGCGCTGCAAGGCATCCTGGCGGCGCTGGTGGCAGTCAAGATGGGCGGCGCCGGCCGCTTCGTCGATGTCTCGATGACGGCCGCCGTGATGGCGCATAACATCATGCCGCTGGTGGCGGTCAACAACGGCGCGCCCGCCGTGCCGGGCAGCGACCTGCTGACCGGCGGCGTCCCCTGCTACAACGTCTACCGCACGGCGGATGGCCGCTACATGGCGGTCGGCGCGCTGGAGCTCAAGTTCTGGCAGGGCTGCTGCGACGTGCTGCAACGGCCGGACCTGAAGCCGCGCCACTGGCAGCTCGGCCAGCAGGTCGGCGGCGAGGATGCGATGGCGCTCAAGGCCGAACTGGAGGCGCTGTTCGCCACCCGCACGCTGGCCCAGTGGAGCGAAGCCTTCGCCGCCGCCGACTGCTGCGTCTCGCCGGTGCTGCGCACCGAGGAAGCGCTGCGGCACCCGCTGTTCCAGGATATCGTCAGCCGCCGCCCGCACGACACCGAAGGCGAGTCGTGGTCGGTGGCGCAGCCGGTGAGGTTCGCGCCGTGATCGATGTGAACGAAGTGGAGTTCAACGCCATCCGCGCCCAGGGGCCGGGCGGCCAGAACGTCAACAAGGTTTCCAGCGCGGTGCACCTGCGCTTCGACATCGTCAGCTCATCGCTGCCGGAGCACATCAAGGAACGCCTGCTGGCCATGCGCGACCAGCGCATCACCAAGGACGGCGTGGTGGTGTTGAAGGCGCAGCAGTCGCGCAGCCTGGAGGCCAACAAGGAGGAAGCCTTGCGCCGCCTGCAGGAACTGGTCGACAGCGTGGCCGTGCTGCCCACCGTGCGCCGTGCCACCAGGCCCACCCGCAGCTCGCAGCGCAAGCGCCTGGACGGCAAGGCCAAGGACGGCGAACGCAAGCAACTGCGCGGCAAAATCAGCTTGTAATTTAATCCGTCTCCGGCGCCCAGGCGATCGGCCCGGCGCTGCCGGAGTAGATGGTGCTCATGCCGGCCGCCGTGGTGCGCACCTTGGCCTTGACCTCCTTGGCCGGCCGGTCATGCGCCGGCGGCCCGTCCGGCACGAAGGTCATGGTCCGCAGCAGCACGTCGCCGGTCAGGGTCTCGACCATGCAGCGCGAGCCGCGCATCACGGCGCTCTTCTGCCGCTGCACCTGGTTGACCTCTTCCTGCGCCTGCTCCTGCTGCACCTGCGCCGCCTTCATCGCCAGCGAAATCTTCGCCACCGCCTTCAACGACGGCCCCACCGCCGCCGCCATCCGGTGGAACAGCGGCTCCTGCTCCGGCGTCAACATGACCTCGCGCTTGCGCACGCGGGTGGCCAGCGTCAGGTAGTTGCGCACCTCGGTCTGGCCGGTGATGGCGTCGATCTCCACCTTGCGCATATTGGCCTCGTGCGCGGCGTGCTGCACCCTGGGCTGCAACTCGGCGATCTTCTTGTCGAACTTGGAGGTGTCCGGCACCAGCGTGTAGAGCAGCATCTCGTTCTGCTTGCGCGGACCGGCGTTGGCGATCTCGATCTTGCGCGCGGCGATGGCGCAGCCCTCGGCCACCTTGATCACCACTTCCTCGGCCATGATTTCGCAGTTGCTCGCCTCGCCGATCACCACCCGCGTGCCGGAGATGATGCAGCTCTCCGCGCGCGCCAGCGTCACCTCGCCGCGCTTGGTCTGCAGCACCGAGCCGGAGGCCACGCCCTGCACCCGTATGCCGCCGTCGGCGTTGGTGATGGTGCCGCCCATCAGGTTGCGGCTCAGGACAATATCTCCGCCGCGCGAGGTGATGATGCCGAACACGTCGCCGTGGATGGTGATGTTGCCGCCTTCGACCGAGCGCTGTTCCTGCACGTCGCCGAACTCCTCGTACTCGCCGGTCAGCTGCAGATTGCCGGTGGTGCGCGCGCTGACGCCTTCGCGGCTGATGATCTTGGGCCCGATCGACAGCCGCTTGCTGGCCGGGTCCACGCTGAGGAAACCCTCCACCGCCGACACCAGGAATTCGCCGTCGCGCAGGTTCTCGATCACCGTGCCCTCGCCGGCCACGCTGCTCAATTCGATGTCGCGCGGGACCGGCGGCTCCAGCACGATGCCCGACAGTTCGTAGCCGCGCACGCCCGCCGTGCGCGGCACCTTGCGCAGCAGCTTGACGTTGGGCTTGACCTGCGGGAAGCGGTTCTGGAAGGCCTGCAAATCCACCTTGCCGTCCGACTTTTCGCGCGGCGCATTACTGCGATGGATTTCCTGCGACACCTCCACGATGGTGGCGTCGCGCCCCGCCGTGGCGTTGAGCCGGCGGGCCACGATGATGCGCGCCAGCCGCCCGCTGGTGATCACGTCGCGCACGGCCGGCGCGTCGATGCCGAAGCGTATGCCCTTGACCCACATGTCGGAAACGAATTCGTCGAAATTCAGGCGCGCCGGTTGCGGCGGCAGGTCCGGCACCTCGAAGAAAACCGGCTCGAAATAGTATTCGGCCTCGCCGTTGATGATCTTGACGGACTTGTACAAGGCCCGGCGCGGCGGATGGAACGGTTCTATCGTGTCGGCAAAGCGTATCAACGGCTTGCTGGTCACGCTGGCCGGCAGGTCCGGGCCGCAGTTGTAGAGCAGCTTGATGAAGACGGCGTAATCGAGCTTGGCGAAATAGGCGCTGCCGAGGAACACCTGGCTGACCGCCGCCAGGCAGGAAACGGCCGAGGCGTCGGCAGCGAAAAAGACGCCGTCCGCGCGCTTGACGATCGCTGCGGGCAGCTCGCTCTCCGCGTTTAAATCCAGCGCCGTCGCGTCATCTGACACAGTAATCCCCAGGAAAATGTACGTCGAAACGCCGCCCGGCCAGGCAGCGCTTCTTCACTTTGTAATGTTGAACCTAGATTAGCATGAACCGCAGGCATTGTGCGCGCACCTGGGCTAGCCAGCCACAGGCCGCTGCCGTGCGTTGAGGTGCCAGTCCAGCGAGCCGGCGCCGTCGCTGAACAGCACTTCGCCGCCGTTGGGCGTGCCGCGCAGGCGCTGCTTGATGTCCTTGGCGGGCAGCTGGATCAGCGCCGCGACGTCCGCCTGGAACGGCATGGTGCGCACCAGGGTGTCGCCGCTGACCAGATGCAGGCCGCAGCGCGCGATGCCCGCCGCTTCCGCCTTCTGCTCGAGCACGCGGGCCAGCTTGTCCTGCAACAGCTTCTGCTGCGTCTGGCCTGCCTGCAGGTCGGTGCGCAGCTTGGCGATGGCCTGCAACTCGGTGGCCACCGCGCCGGCGATCTTGCGCAGGAACTGGCCCTGGTCGGCGGTCAGCTGCAGTTCCTGCACCCGCAGTTTTTCGGCCAGCGCCAGGTAGCGCCGCACGTCCGGCACCGCCGCGATGCGTTCGGCCTCCTCCCGCGCCGCCAGGTTGGCCGCCTCGAAGCCCGCCACCCGCAGTTCCAGGTCGGCGATCTCCTGGTCGAACTGGCTGACGTCCTTCACCAGCACATAGATGACCATCTCGGTGCGGCGGCGCGGTCCGGCGTTTTCGATTTCGACGTTGCGGCCGGCCACTGCGCAGCCCTCGGCCACTTCGATGCGGATTTCTTCGGCGATGATCTCGCAGTTGGAGGCCTCGCCCAAGGTCACGATGGTGCCGGAGATAACGCAGTTCTCGGCCCGGCCGATGTGGATAGCGCCGCTGCGGGTGGAGATCACCGAGCCGGAGGCGACCCCGGTGATGGTAATGTTGCCGGCCACGTTGGCGACGCTGCCGCTGACCAGGTTCTGGTCCAGCACCACGGTGCCGCCGCGCGAATGGATATTGCCGTAGACGTTGCCGTGCACCGTGATGTCGCCGCCGGTGACGTCGCGCTGTTCCTGCACGTCGCCGAATTCCTCGTAGGCGCCGGCCAGTTCCAGGTTGCCGGTGGTGCGGCCGCTGACGCCGTCCGTGCTGACGATTTTATCGGTGATGGAAATGCGGTTGGACTTGGAATCGACATTCAGGAAGCCTTCGCGGGTCGACACCAGGTACTCCTCGTTGTCCACCATCACGGCATCGGTGCCGTCGCCGGCGAAGAAGCGCAGCGTCAGGTCCTTGGGTGTCTCGGCCGGCGTCATGCGGCCGGCCAGGTCGAAGCCCGGCTGCCCCGGCACGGCCGGCAGCTTTTTCAGCAGCCGCACATTGGCCTTGATCTGCGGGAAGCGGTTCTGGAAGCTGCCCAAATCGACACGGCCGTCGGCCTTGGTCTTGGGCGCGTCGCTGCGGTGCAGGTCGGACGACACTTCGACCACCGTCGCGTCCTGGCCCGGCTCCGGTTCCAGCTCGGTGGCCACGGTGATGCGGTCGGCCTTGGTGGAGGCGATGGCCGCCGCCACGGCCGCCACCTCGATGCCGAACAGGATGCCCTTGTTCCACATCTCGGCCACGAACTCGTCGACGTCCAGCCGCGTCGGCCGTTCCGGGATCTCGGTGCCGTCGGGCAGCGTCATCGCGTCCAGGTACAGCGTCTCGAAATAGTATTCGGCGTAGCCGCGTCCCATCTTCGGATTCTTGTACAGCGCGATGCGCTCCGGCTCCATCACGCGCAACTCGGCCGCCAGCCGCACCGGGCCCGGCACGCCGGTATCCGGGCCGACGCCGTACAGCGCCTTGACCAGCAAGGGGTAATTCAGGCCGGCGAAATAACAGTGGGAATGGAAGACTTCGTTGATGGCGGCGGTCAGCGTCAGCGGCGACAGCGCCAGGTCGATGTAGATGCCGTCCGGCCGCTTCAGCAAGCCGATAGGCAAGCCGCTCCCCGGAGCGTGGGACTCCTGGCCTGGCGCGACAGGGGCAAGCTCTTGAACCACTATCTTCCTCCGAACGGCACGCGGCCGAAAGGCATTGCGTGTAATTAACGAATATTACACTTAGACTAAGGAAAAGAAAGCGATTTTCGTGGCGTGCACGACACAACTGTGAACTTATTGCTACAGATCAATGTTGGATCATTAACAAAGCCATACTTCCTGGGAAGTTGTTTCAAAATGAGCGCAGCTAGGCGCGGCCTCGAAGACAGTGCGAATGCACGGCGAGGGACCGCAACGACGCTGCGGTCTTTTTGAAACGACTTCTCAATGGCGCGGTGGGTTGGCGTAGATATCCTGGCCGACTTCGTTGATCTGGCGCCGCAGGTCGCGGCGCTCGTCCGGCGTCAGGCGGCCGGCACGGCGATTCATTTCGGCATTGCGGCCCGCTTCCTGCATGGCGCGGCGCTGCTCTTCGGCGCGGGCCTCGTAGCTGCGTGGATCGAGCTGGCGCGGATCAGCCTGGCGAGCCGGCTGAGCGTCGCGTGCAGGCAGGGTGCGGGGTTCTTCGCGGCGCGGCGCATCGCGCTCCGACGAGCTGTCGTGCGCCATCGCGGCGCCACTCAGCAACAGAACGCCCAAGAGGGATCGCACGCAAAAATTTGCGCTTGCTGCCGCGTAGTTTTTTTTGTGATCGATGCCCATGACGTTCCTAAAAAGCTGAATCTATGCCCAGAGTGTATGATGCTTTACCTGAGGGGGTAAGACGAATTGGGTAAAGTTTGTAACACTTTGTAATGGGTTGTCACAGACGTTTTCGCAATGCGAATATGACGTTACCATAGCAACATGAATATGACAAATCTGGCAGCCAAATGACTAGCACAACGACTGAATCCGGCAACACCTCCGCCAACCAGCATGGCCATCAGGCCAAGATCATGGTAGTGGACGACGACGTGCGACTGCGCGACCTGCTGCGCCGCTACCTGACCGAGCAAGGCTTCAACGTCTTCACCGCCGAAAGCGCGACGGCCATGAACAAGCTGTGGCTGCGCGAGCGCTACGACCTGCTGGTGCTGGACCTGATGCTGCCGGGCGAAGACGGCCTGTCGATCTGCCGCCGCCTGCGCGGCGCCGGCGACCAGACGCCGATCATCATGCTGACCGCCAAGGGCGAAGACGTGGACCGCATCGTCGGCCTGGAAATGGGCGCCGACGACTACCTGCCAAAACCGTTCAACCCGCGCGAGCTGGTGGCCCGCATCGGCGCCGTGCTGCGCCGCCGCGGCCCGGACGAAATCCCCGGCGCGCCGTCGGAAACCCCGCAATCGTTCGAATTCGGCCAGTTCGTGCTGGACCTGGGCACCCGCACGCTGAAGAAGGCCGGCGAGACCGTGCCGTTGACCACCGGCGAATTTTCGGTACTAAAAGTATTCGCCCGCCACGCGCGCCAGCCGCTGTCGCGCGAAAAGCTGATGGAACTGGCGCGCGGCCGCGAATACGAAGTGTTCGACCGCAGCCTGGACGTGCAGATCTCGCGCCTGCGCAAACTGATCGAGCCCGATCCATCGAGCCCGCTGTACATCCAGACCGTCTGGGGCCTGGGCTATGTGTTCATTCCGGAGGGGCAGCCGCGCTAAGGCGCGGGCGTGCGCATGAAATCGAAGTTTCCTTTTACGTTCAGGGCCGCCAGCCTGAAAAGCGGCCTGTTCTGGCGCACCTTCTTCCTGCTGGGCGCGCTGACCACCACCAGCATGACCGCCTGGGTCGGCATGATCAGCGCGGTGCAGCACGAGCCGCAGGTGCAGCAGATCTCCTCGCAGGTGATCTCGGTGGTCACCATCACCCACGCCGCCCTCACCCACTCGGCGCCCGAACTGCGGCGCGAGCTGCTGTTCGACCTGGTGTCCAACGAGGGCATCCGCGTGTTCACGCTGGAGGACGACGACAAGGTCGATCCGCCGCCCGACAACGCGCTGATGCCCGACATCCAGAAGCTGGTCAAGGCCAAGCTGGGCGAGGACACCCGCTTCTCGGCGCGCGTCAACGGCGTGGCCGGCTTCTGGGTCAGCTTCAAGATCGACGACGACGCCTACTGGCTGATGCTGGAACGCGAGCGCATCCGCGGCCTGACCGGCATCCAGTGGCTGGGCTGGGCCAGCGTGGTGTCGGTGGTGTCGCTGCTGGGCGCGGCCTTCATCTCCAGCCTGATCAACCTGCCGCTGCGCCGCCTGACGCAAGCCACGCGCGCCTTCGCGCAGGGGAAGCGGCCGGAGCCGCTGCCGGAAAAAGGCCCGATGGAGATCATGGAAGCCAACCGCAGCTTCAACCAGATGGTGGTGCAGTTGCAGCAGGTGGAATCGGACCGCGCCGTGATCCTGGCCGGCATCTCGCACGACCTGCGCACGCCGCTGGCGCGCATGCAGCTGGAAGTGGAGATGGCCAACCTGTCGAACGAGGCGCGCGAGGGCATCCAGTCCGACATCGGCCAGATGGACGACATCATCGGCCAGTTCCTCGACTACGCCAAGCCGACCGAGGTGTCGAGCTTCATCAACGTCGACCTCAGCGAACTGCTTGAGGAGACCGCGCATGAAGCCGGCCGCCTGCCGGACGTGCGCATCAGCACCGACATCGTCGCCAACGCCCACGTGATGGGCAACGCCACCGACATCAAGCGCGTCATCAACAACCTGATCGAGAATGCCCGCCGCTACGGCAAGACGCCCGGCAGCGAGCTGACCGAGATCGACATCAAGTGCAGCACCAAAGGCATGCACACCTCGCGCCGCGTCATCATCGAGGTGCAGGACCACGGCAGCGGCGTGCCGGCCGACCAGATCGAGCAGTTGCTCAAGCCCTTCACCCGGCTCGACACCGCGCGCGGCCAGGCCAACGGCGCCGGCCTGGGCCTGGCCATCGTCGACCGCGTGATGCTGCGCCACGGCGCCGAACTGCACGTGCGCAACCGCGAAGGCGGCGGCCTGCTGATCCAGATCGTGATGAAGGCGGCTTGATGCGGACCATGTATTGCGCGGTGCTGCTGGCGGCGGCCGGACCAGCCGTGGCCGGCAAACCAGCAAAGTCGGCCGCCCCGCCGCCCATGGAACAGCGCGCCCCCAGCGACGAGGAGCGCAGTTCCTTCGACGACTACTTCCGCCAGAAGATGCTGGCCGAATCCAGGGGCGCGCGCCCGGTGCCGCCGCTGTTCGCGCCGGACTTCGACATCCAGCGCCAGCGCGGTAAGCCTTGGCAGGTGATCGCCCGCGTCGATTCGGCGCCGCGCCATTCCGCGGTCGACCTGTGCCGGCAAATCCGTTCGAGTTTTGTCTACGACGCCAAGGCGCCCAAGGACGGGCGCTGGACCGAATCGGCCCAGCTCCCCAGCTGGCATGTGTGGCTGGCCAAGCCCAAGACCATCTGCACCGCCGCGCCGCACACAGTGCTGATGGACCAGGCGCTGCCGCCGGAAGACGTGGTGGCGCTGCTGCGCCAGTATCCCGAACTGCTGAGCCGCGCGCGTTTGCTGTTCGCCGGGAACTCTCAGTGCATACGCCAGCGTGCGCTACCGTTCACGCTGCGTGGAATCGAGCCGGCGCCGCCTGCGGCCGGCGCGCCCGTGATGTTCAGCCTGGTATTTGAAAGCGACCGCGACACGATCGCCCGCGTCGCCGTGCGCAAGCACCGCGGCGAGTTTGCTGCCTGGAACGTCAGCTGCGACTGACGCTGCTACCGCTGCCGCTGCTGCTGCCACGGTTGATCGGGTGATCCTGCGGCTCCAGCAGCCGGGTCAGCAACAGCTCGGTCGAGCCGTAGCCGTACAGCGAATCCGCCTCCAGGCCCTGCGTATCGTAAGGCACGGACTCTTCGCGCTCCGAGCGGCTCGGGTCCGCATCCGAATACGTCACGCGCCAGGCGCGCTTGAGCGAGTCGGCGCGGCGCAGGAACTGCGGCATCGGCCAGCGCGCCGGATTCCAGTCGACGATATCGCCCAGCACGCGCCAATGGCCGCTGGCCAGCGCCATGTCGCCCACCCGCAGCACCTTGACCGCGTCCTGCGGTTGCAGCGTATTGAGCTCCTCCAGCGACGGCAAACGCGGCAGCTTGGGTCCGAACAGATACGCCAGCATGATCTTGCTGCCTGGCGACAAACGCGCCACCAGGCCCCAGCCATAGCCGCCATCCAGCAACGGTATGGCGAACCAGCTTCCCTCTTGATACGACTGCCTCATTCCTGCCCTTTCACTTGCACGATGCAGCAGAGTGTCGCCAAAATGTATTGACATGATGGCGCCTCCGTTAATGGCTGTGTCTGCTTCGTTGGCGCCTTGTGGCGCAAACCGCAAGTGTAGCGGCGCGGCGCGGATCGCGGCGCACGGCACCGCATGTGCTACACTAGCGCCTCGCTAGGGGTCCTGGAGCTTTGCTGCCGGGTGAGAGATACCCTTCGTACCTGATCTGGATAATGCCAGCGAAGGAAAGCGCAAAGTAGTTCCCCCTCCTTTGATGGCTCTCCTCGCGGCTCCCAGCCAAGAACAAAAGAGAGAGCACATGAACACACCAAGATTCGCAGTTTCCGCCATCGCCCTGGCGGTACTCCATGCATTCCCCGGCGTTGCCGCCGCTGAAACTTCCGCCGCCGAGCAAGCCATGCCCGAAGTGGTGATCACCGGCGCCAAGGCGCAGGCCAATCGCGCCAGCGTGGCCGGCTTCTCCAGTGCATCGCTGCTGGAAACCCCGGCCTCGGTCAGCGTGCTGACCTCGCAGCAGATGCAGGACCTGCAAATCCGCTCCACCACCGACGCCGCCCGCTACGACGCCAGCATCGGCGACGCCTACAACGCCGTCGGCTACTCGGAACAGTTCTCGATCCGCGGCTTCAAGCTGGACAACGCCTCCAGCTACCGCAAGGACGGCATGGCGATCTCGGCCGACACCCAGATCCCGCTGGAGAACAAGGAACGCCTGGAAGTGCTGAAAGGCCTGTCCGGCCTGCAAGCGGGCGTCTCGGCGCCGGGCGGCATCGTCAACTACGTCACCAAGCGCCCGACCGATACGCCGGTGCGCATGGTGGTGCTGGAAGAACGCGAACGCGGCACGCTGTACGGCGCCGTCGACCTGGGCGGCCGCTTTGAAGACCAGCGCTTCGGCTACCGCTTCAACGCCGCCGCCGAACGCCTGCGCTCCTACATCAAGGGCGCCGACGGCAACCGCAAGTTCGTCTCGGCCGCCTTCGACTGGAAGATCTCGCCGCAGGCGCTGCTGCAAGTGGACGCCGACTACCAGAAGAAATCGCAAGTGACCGCGCCCGGCTTCCAGCTGCTGAACAACCAGACGCTGCCGAACATCCCGGCCGACACCATGCTCAACAACCAGCCGTGGAGCCGTCCGGTCGAGACCACCAGCAGCAATATCGGCGTCCGCTTCGAATACAAGTTCACGCCCGACTGGAGCACCGCCGTCAGCGCCAACCAGCACCAGTTCAAGCGCGACGACTACACCGCCTTCCCTTACGGCTGCACCGCGCAGTTCCTGTATCCTGGCTTCTGCGGCAATGGCGACTACGACATCTACGACTACGTCAGCCTGGGCGAGAAGAAATCGCCGCTGACGGTGCAGGCGCTGGTGCAGGGCAAGTTCAGCACCGGCTCGCTGAAGCATGAGTTCACCGGCGGCGCATCGCTGTTCAAGAACAGCGAGAAATGGGGCGACTATCTGTACACCCAGGCCGGCGCGGACAATACGGCGTTCAGCAATATCTACCACCCGATCATGGTCGCGCCGACCGGCGGCACCAGCGGCCCGGTCTCCGAACGCCGCCGCGACAACGAACGCGCCTTGTTCGCACAGGACATCCTCAGCATCAACGAGCAGCTCAAGCTGCACGCCGGCGCGCGTTATGTACAGGTCAAGCGCGACGAAATCGTCGCGACGACGCTGCCGTTCGCCCACACCGACGTCGGCTTCTGGCTGCCGAGCGTGGCGCTGGTGTACAGCCTGCGCCCCAATGTCTCGGTCTACAGCTCGTATGCGCAGGGCCTGGAGCATGGCGGCGTCGCACCGATCGGCACCGAGAATACCGGCCGCGCGCTGGCGCCGGGCAAATCGAAGCAGGTCGAAGTTGGCGTCAAGGCCGACGTCCATCCCGACCTGAGCGCCAGCGTGGCCCTGTTCGAGATCCGCAAGGGTCTGGAATACACGGACACGCCGAGCAATACCTTCGTGCGCAACGGCCAGGCCCGCCATCGCGGCCTGGAAATGGCCCTGAACGGCCGCGCATCGCGTGAATTGACGGTGGGCGTATCGGCCACCGCGCTCAACACGCAGCAGCGCGACACCGGCTCGGCGGAACTGGACGGCAAGCGCGTCGCCGACGTCCCTGCCTTCAAGTCGACCGTCTACGCCGACTACGCGGTGCCGCAGGTGACCGGCCTGTCGGTCAACGCCAACTGGATCTACTCGGGCAAGAAGGCGTTCGACAAGACCAACCAGGTGTTCGTGCCGGGCTACCATGTGCTGAACCTGGGCGGCGCCTACGCCACCCGTATCGGCGGCGTCCAGACCACGTTGCGCGCCAGCGTCAACAACGCGCTCGACAAGTTCTACTGGCGCGACGTCACGCCGGAACTGGGCGGTTATCTGATGCCGGGCGCCTCGCGCACCTTCCGCGTGTCAGCCCAGATGGACTTCTAAAAGATCAGCTGCACGCGCATCGAAAAACTCTTCGCTGCGCGTGCCGAATTCCTGCCGATCAGGTAAGCAAATTCGTACTTGATCTCCTGCCGGCCGATATCGCAGTGTCCAAACACCGCCGGCCCGGCGCGGTGCGACTGCTGCCGGTATGGCAGCCAGTCGTTCCACTTCCCCACTTCACCGAAGGCCTGCACGCCAGGCTGCAGCCACGGCTTCCAGTTATGCTTGACTTGCAGCTGGTAGGTCAGCTCCATCGGATGCTCGCCGCCGCCCGGCGCCACGCGATAGTCGCGCTGGAAGAACAGGTTGGCGTTGAACTGCGTGCGGCCGATTTCCGTTTGCAGCACCGGGCCCCATTCAAGCGCGTAGCCATCGGCGTTGTCGCGCGCCTTTTCCACTTTGGTGTGCAGCGCCAGGTCGAAGGGATACTGGCCTTGCGTCAGCAGGTAGTCGTTCTGCCATGCCGTCTCCACCCAGTGGCTGGCGCCGCCGTTGAATTTGGTCCACTTGGCGTACACCTCGGTGTACCAGCGCGACGTGACGCCGTAGCCGATGCCGATTTCCGGCGCCGCCACGGTAAAGCCCTTGTAGTGGGCGTTCCAGTATTTGTAATCGAGGGATGCCTGCCCTTCCACGTCGTAGGTGGAGACCAGGTAGTAGCCGGTATCGGCCAACGCCAGCGGGGAAACACACATCAATATCGCCGCCAACTGCTGCTTCATGGTAGATGCCGTTCCACTTGGGATAATCGTTCGCCGGGATCGCCCGACACCAGCAGGTAGGGTATCCCACGCGCCGCCAGCTCGTCCAGCAGCATGCGATTGATGATGATGCTCACTTCCTCGGATTCACGCTGCAAGCCGTCGGCCACCCAGGGGATGTCCGGCGCCATCACCAGCGTATAGGCATAGTCCTGCTGGTGGCTGGCCGCCAGCGCGGCCAAGTGGTCGTCAATGCCGCCGAAATAATGGCGGCCGTAGACCACCGTCATCAGCGGTGCGGTGTCGCAAAAAAGATACTTGCCGGCGCGCGGCGCGGCCGCATTCTCGCGGTCGCGCTGCGTCTCGGCGATGTGAAACTGGTCCGCCGCCACCGGTATCCTGGCCTCGGTGTCGACAAACTCGCGCAGGTACTCGGGCACCCACAGCGTTTGATAGTGCTCGGCCAGCGCGGCCGCCAGCGTCGACTTGCCGGACGACGTGGTGCCCAGGATGGCCACCCGCAGCGGCGCGTGCGCGCTCATTCCAGCGCCATGCGGCCGTTGCTGCCGCTCGTGGTGTCGTTGCTCCAGGCCCGCAGGCCGATCACCGCCATGCCGACGAATACCGCGTACAACACCGCCGTCAGCACCAGGTGCTTGTGCAGGTACAGCGCCACGTACAGCACGTCGACGATGATCCACACATGCCAGTTCTCGACCTTTTTACGCGACAGCAGCAGCTGCCCGACCAGACTGCCGGCGGTCAGGAAGCCGTCGGAGTTGGGCACGTCGGTGTCGGTATAGGTCTTGAGGAACCAGGCCAGCAACGCGAAGCCGGCCAGCCAGCCGCCCGCGGCCCACCAGCGGCCGCGCGCGTCCAGCGTGGAGACGGGCAGCCGCTCGTGACTGTCGTCGCCATGCAGCCACTGGTACCAGCCGTAGAACGACACGGCGATGAACACCAGCTGCAAGCCCATGTCGCCATACAGCCGGGAACCGAAGAACACCAGCCCGTAGGTGGCCGACGAGATGATGGCGAACAGCCAGCCCCAATGGCTCTGGCGGATGTTCAGCCACACCGTGGCCACCGATAAAATGAAGGACACCAGCTCCAGCGGGGACGTGGCCACGCCTGCCAGGTGCCACGGCATGTTCAGGTACCCCAGTAGAACCGATAGCTCGTTCATTATTTTTTCTTGGCCGGATACTTGATGGTCATCTCTTTGAGCACGTTATCAGCGTGATCCACTTCGGCCATCACCCACAGCATATAGCGGATATCCATGTGGATGGCGCGGGTGATGGCGGTATCGAAGTACCAGTCCTTGGTGATGGACTCGTAGGTCGAATCGAAATTCAGGCCGATCAACTCGCCGTTCTTGTTCATCACCGCCGAGCCGGAATTGCCGCCGGTGGTGTCGGCGCTGGTCAGGAAGTCAACCGGCACCGTGCCCAGGATGGGATCCATGAACTGGCCGTAGCGCTTGGCCTTGATCGCATCGAGCAGCTTTTTCGGCGCGTTGAACGGATCCTTGCCGGTGTTCTTCTCGACGATGCCCTCGACCGTGGTGAACGGGCCCTTGGTGATGCCGTCCTTGGCCGAATAAGGCGACACCGTGCCGTAGGTCACGCGCAGCGTCGAATTCGCATCAGGATAAACCGGCTTGCCCTGCGACTTCTTCCACGCGATCACGGCCTGCATGTATTGCGGGATCACGCGTTCCAGGTTGCCGTCCAGTTCCTTGCGGCGTTCCGTCAGCGACTGCGTCACGCCGTCCAGCTTGACGGCCAGTTGCAGGAAGGCGTCATCCGACGCGGCCAGCGCGGCGGCGTCCTTGCCCACCCAAGCCAGGCGCTTGGCGGTATCGCCCAGCGACGACTTGAGGTACAGGGCCGGCACCGCATCGACGGCCGGCAGCAGCGCGTCCATGCCGAGGACGTGCATGGACTTCGGCAGCTTGGCGTAGCGCTGCAAGGCGGCCACAAAGCGCGCCTGGTCGACGCTACCCACATACGATTGCTCCAGGCGGTTCAGGCGGGCCTTGATGAAGGTCAGGTCGCGCTCCTGGAAGCCGGTTTCGCGTTCCGCATCCGGCTTGGCGCCTTCGCGCGCCAGGCGGTACAGGGTGGTCGCGCTCTTCAGCAGGTCGCCGGTGGTGGCGACGCTGTAGCCGAATTCCTCGTCGCTCAGCGCCAGGTCGGCGGCGATCACCGCATCCAGTTCGGCCAGCAGGGTTTTCGATACGCCCGGCTGCCTGGCGTACCAGGCGCGGAACTCCGCATCCTGCACGTCCTTGATGGCGGCGATGTCCTTGCGCGCAAAGCCGTCCAGCAGGCCCTGGGTTTTCTTCATCACGTTGTTCATGCCCTTGTCGACGCTGGCGTAACGCACGGCGGCGGCGGCATTGCCCTTGGTGGCGGCGGCGATCACGTCCAGGTCGGCCTGGATCTCGGCCACCTTGGCCGGATAGGCGAAGTCGCGCGCGGCGCGGATTTCCGACGGCAGCTTGTAGCGGCTGGTGCGGCCGGGGTAACCGGCCAGCAGCACCGGGTCGCCGTTTTTCAGGCCGGCGGCGGAAACCACCAGGAAGTCCTTGGAGTGGTAAGGCACGTTGTCCGGCGACGGATCGGCCGGGCGGCCGTCCTTGCCCACGTAGGCGCGCAGGAAGGAGTAGTCGCCGCCCTGGCGTGGCCATTCGTAGTTGTCGATGTCGCCGCCGAAGTTACCGATCATGTCGGCCGGCGCGTACACCAGGCGCACGTCGCGTATCATCATCTGGCGGATGCGGTAGTACTCCAGGCCGCGGTGGAAGGCCGGCACCGAGCAGCGGTAGAATTTGTCGCTCTCGCATTCGGCGATCAGCGCCTTGATCGATTTCTCCACCGCCTCGTGGCGCTGCTTGCCGCTCATGGTGTCGCTGACGCCTTTGAGCACGCGGTCGGTGACGTTTTCGACCTTGTCGGTCACGTAGACCAGCGTGTTCGGGCCGCCCGGCAGCTCTTCGGCGCGGGTCTTGGCCAGGTAGCCGTCGACGATGTAGTTATGCTCGGGGGTGGCGTTGCGCTGGATCGCGCCGTACGCGCAGTGGTGGTTGGTCACGACCAGGCCGGCGTCCGACACGAACGACGCCGAGCAGCCGCCCAGCGAAACGATGGCGCTCATCGGATGCTTGGACAGATCGGACAATTTCTCGGCCGGGATGGTGATGCCGATGCGCTTCAATTCGGATTTCAGCTGCGGCAGCTGGTATGGCTGCCACTGACCTTCGTCGGCCTGGGCCGCAGCGGCGCCCATCAGGGCCACCGGAAGTACTAGATATTTTAACAAGATATACACCCCAGTTTGAGTTCTGGCGGCAGTATATTCCTTCTGCGGATAGCTGAAAATGCTTTTATGTGGCGGGGGTCAACTTACGCGCCATATAGAACATCGATATCGGCGCCGCTGCGTGCAGCACGATCAGCCACCACAAACTACCTGTTAGCGCATAGCCAATTGTGAACGCAAACGCTGCAACGATAGAGCCAAAGAACTGCTTGTAATTCTTAAAGCCGTGTCCTGCTCCATAGGAAATCGCAGCCAGTGCGACTGCGAGCGGCAATCCGGTGTACGGCGTGAGTACAAGCAGCAAATAGCCCCGGAATAACAGTTCCCACGTCGCGGTCATGCCGATCATGGTCACGAAGTACGCCGCGATTTCAACGCGCGTCCGTGGCATTGAAAACGGCATCTCTCGTAGTTTGTCCTCTTGCTTGAGGCGATCTTCCGGCGTCATTTTGGATTCCGCCCGCTTGCCCAAAACATGCATGACCGCCATGAGAACGGCAACGATCGCAAGCCCCCAAGCCCCACCAGGCGAGAGCGGAATATCCAAACCAAGCTGATTGGCAGAGTGGTTTCCCAACCAACTAACCAGCATAAACACAGCGAGGAGCAACAGAACGAAACGCCCCTGCCGCCAGTAGCTCTGTAAATTGGGCAGTTTTGGCTTGGGCGGCGCCGTGGATAAATTGCGCCAGATACCTTCCAAAGGAAAATACACCAGCAAGTACAACGTGAAAATTATGTCAGGAATAGATTGATTTAAAAATTGCAGTGTCATTCCTGTTGGGCCTATCAAAACAAGGTAATAAAATATCGACAAACTTCGCGACGAGCTTCGGAGCTTCACGGAACTGACCCCGCCGCCCCCGCCACCAGTAGCGAATCGCCTGGCGAAATTTCAATGTTCGACACGGTTGTCGTTACTCAATACTTCTCGCCCTCATCACCCAGAACATGGGCACCGAACTTTACCGCCAGTTCCTTCATTTTCTTGATCGCATTCTCACTTGGATTTTTGACCGAAATCTCACCATGATGGTAGTGGAAATAATGCTTTTCGTTCGTCTTTGGATCAATCCATGATGCCATCAATGGATTACTGATTTGAATAAGCTCATGTGTTTGAGGATTGACCGCCGTAGCAGTTGCATCCATTTTCAGTAGCCCATCAGCAGCAACGGCAGCCTTCCATTCAGACTCAGAAATTAGCCGTTCTGAACCCGGTGACCACTCATTGGCTTTTGTAATGTGTAGATCGTAACCCATAGCCGTAGATGGAAAAATAAAGAGGAAAAGAACGAAGTATCGATTAAGAAGTTTCTTCATAATTTTCGTGTGACATTTTTAAATGCTCAGGCCGCTTTTGGCCGTATTCCGCTTTAAAATGGAATACGGCCTTTGCGATCAAGTGCCTTAACCCAGCGGCGGAGAACGCCGGCGAGAGGCTCTACAGAGTCGTCCTCATAATCATCAAACGCTTTCTGCTCTTCGACATCAAGCTCTAGTACCTTCGATATGCATCCGCAAGAAATGAGCTGATTCCCACAAAATGGACAGCGCTCTCGCGTACAAAAGGCCTCGTGCAAACTGCCCTCAACCGTTCCGCAATCGTCACAAATTTTCGACATAGTAATCTTCCAAGGCTACACACGGCTTCGCGGCTTCGCGGTCAGTTCCGGCAAAGTGCCATTTGGCGCGTTGCCGGAACTGACCGCGCCTCCGCTGACCCCGCCTCCACTCACGACGCACTCCCCTGGCTCAACGATTGGCAGGCAGCTTCCGTCGATAGCGCTCAACTCTCGCTCTGAGCACGATAATACGCAACCAAAGCATTTGCATGCCCATGACCAAGTTTATGGTCTGCTTTAAGCGTCGCCACGATTTCCATATGTTTCTTATCTTTCAAAGAGCCCACGATGTTTAACCAGTGATCTATCGGTTTTCCATAAGTCTTCTCAATTGATGGAAGGTAAGATGCCGGGCCTTTTACTTTTTCCTCTGTTTTCATATGCATTCCTTGATAGTTTCATCGAATAAACTCGCCGTCCTCGCGAACGCGGAAACGGCTAGTAAAACTCTCCAATTTCGACTAGCCTTCCGCGCAGCGCAGCACTGATCGCGGCGACAAATTCGCGGGCGGGAAGTGCTTGCACCTTTTCGCTAAACGCAGGGAGGTCCTTGCCAAAGGTCAGCAGGAGCGCACCTCGCCAGAAGCCAAGGCAGGAGTCCCATGCGACACTCGACTTGGCGCGATCCTCTATGTGTGCAACTACGACCGGAGGCGAGCTTGCCCCCTCGGACGGGAAGGACGCTGCAAACAGGCTGTCATTAAAATCCACATCCTCCCCTTCAATCGGCGCACCATTGGCCAGAGGTGGCGACACAAGCTCGAAATAGACGCTGTCCGAACTCCATTGCACCCGGAAGTCGTCTCCGATGACCAAGGTCGCCCGCATCAGGTAACGGTCATCCGATGCCATATCGGCAAACAAGGAGGGCCCCGCGACAACCTCTATCGCTGCTCCGGTTGCGCCAGGATAGACAACGGCGACTCCCGGGCCAGGCGAAGCCGCACTGTTCGAACTGCCCCCACGCTTTTCCTGAGACGCCGAGAAGTCTATCGTGTGCTCTGCCCCGTCTATGAGCGACCAGTCGCGCAATACCGCTTCGACTCTGGCTGCTGTGTCGCTTTGGGGACGCCAGTCTGCATCGTCCACCACCATAAAATGTCTATATTCAACACCCATACGCATAAGCTCCAAAGGTTAAACAGGCAGCTCGAAGTCCATCGTCAGCGTGCAGCCGCGCCCTGGTTCGTACTGGCCGATATCGAGCCGCCCGCCCAGCGATTCCACGCGCTGCGCCATGCCCTGCAAGCCGAACGACTCGCTCTTGTCGCGGTGCTGCGGCGCAATGCCGACGCCGTTGTCGCTGACGCTGAACACCAGCCGGCCGTCGCGCCGCGCCAGCAGCACCTCGACCCGGCTGGCGCCCGCATGGCGCCGCACGTTGCTTAGCGCCTCCTGCAAACTGCGGAACAGCACAATCTCCATCTCCGGAGCGATCGAGGCAAACACCCCGTCGTCGGGCAGCGTCAGCGCGCACGCCAGGCTGCTGCGCTTGCGGAACTCGCCCACCTGCCATTCCAGCGCCGCCTGCAAACCCAGGTCCAGCACCGCCGGCCGCAGCTCGTTCATGATGCCGCGCACGCTGCTGATGGTGGTGTCGACATTTTCCAGCACCGCGTCGACCCGCTGGTGCAGGCGCGCATGGCGCTCGCTGGTGCGGGCGCTGAGCATGGAGATATCGATGCGCAGCGCCATCAGGTTTTGTCCCAGCTCGTCGTGAATGTCGCGCGCGATGCGGGTACGTTCGTTTTCCTTGACCATCTCCATGTGCTCGGCCAGCTTGCGCAGCTGCTCGCGCGATTCGTGCAGCGCCGCCTCGGTGCGTTTGCGCTCCACCACTTCCAGCATCAGCTGGCGATTGGCCTCGGTCAGTTCGGCGGTGCGCGCCGCCACCCGCGCATCGAGCTCGCGCGACAGTTTCAATAGCGCCGCCTCGGCCTGCTGGCGCGCCGTGACGTCGGAGAACACGCCGATGAAATGGCTGATCGAACCGTCGTCGTCGCGCACCACCGTCAGCGACATCGAGGCCACATATGGCGTGCCGTCGCGCCGCCGGTTGTACACCTCGCCCTGCCATTTGCCGTAGCTGCGCAGGCAGCGCAGCGATTCCGCATGGTAGCCGACCGGATGGGCACCGGGGCGGCCCAGGAAGCGCGGATTGCGGCCCAGCGCCTCCTCCACCGCGTAGCCGGTCAGCGTGGTAAAGGCGGGATTGACGAAGACGATGTTCTGCTCGGCGTCGCAGACCAGCACCGCCTCGTTGATACTGTCGAGTACCTGGAAGGCGCGCCGCCGCGCATCCTCGCGCACATCCTCGGTGCCGATGTCGGTCAGGATCATGCGGCAGGAGCGGCCCGCCGCATCCATGTTCGCTTCGATGCGGACCTGGCGCAATCCGCGCATGGCGCTGCGCGTGTACGAATCGAACAGCGGCGCCTCCAGCACCCCGCGTCCGCCGCTGTCGAGCAAGTCGAGCAGGAAGCCGCGCAACAAGGCCTGCGATTGCGGCGCCACGAACTGCTCGAAGCGTCGGCCCACCAACTCGCACAGCGGGCGCGCCAGCAGCACGGCGGCGGCCTGGTTGGCGCGCGTGATGTAGCCATCGGCGTCGAGCGACAAGTAGCCGGCCGGCGCCTGATCGTACAGCGTGGCGTAGCTGTCGCGCCCCTCCTCGGCCTGGTCGCGCTCAATCTGCAACTCGGCCAAGGCCAGGTTCTGCATATCCAGCTCGACCTGGCTGACCTGGAGTTCATGCCAGCGCTTGAGTTCATCGCTGCCGGCGCCGTCGGCCGGAGGCTTTACTTTCGGTAGCGCCGCCACCGTCAGTTCGGCGATCTGGCGCAACTGCACAGGATCGAGTTCGGGACGCTGGCGCTTTTTCATGCTAGGCCTATCCTTTCTGCATCGACCGCAGCTGAGCCTCCAGCTGTTTCGACTCGCTGATGTTGATGAAGGTGACGACCACGCCGTCGATCACATTGTCCACCGTCCGGTAGGGCATGATGCGCACCGTGTACCAGCCGCCGCCGTTGGTGGGGATCTGGCGTTCGCGGAATACCAACGTGCGCAGCACTTCGCGCGCGTCGTCTTCCAGCTCAGGATACTGCAAATCGTTGACGATATCGCTCAGCGGCCGGTGCACGTCGCCGGGGATCAGCTTGTAGATCTGCTTGCTTTGGTCGGTGAAGCGGCGGATGCGCAGCTCGCCGTCGAGGAAGATGGTGGCGACGTCGGTGCTGTTGAGCAGATTCTTCATGTCGCCGTTCACCACCGACAGGTCGTCGACCTTCGATTGCAGCTCGGCGTTGACGGTGTACAGCTCCTCGTTCAGCGACTGCATCTCTTCCTTGGAGGTGGTCAGTTCCTCGTTGGCCGATTGCAGTTCCTCGTTGGTTGACTGCAGCTCCTCGTTGGCCGACTTGAGCTCCTCGCGCGAGGCCTGCATCTCGGCGCGCACCGCCTGGATCTCCAGCCGCGCCTGCGCCAGCTGCTGCTCCAGTTCCAGCAACTGCGGATTGCTAGTGCGGCTGCGGCGCTTTTCCACCGGCAGCGGCGCGCCGGCCAGCGTCAGCATGACGGTGCCGGCCAGCGGGCCTTCGCCGGGCATGGGCTCGGCCGTCAGGTCGAGCGCCTGCAAGGGCTTGCCGGCGTCGTCGCGCTGGACCAGGCCACGCACGGCGATCTGGCTCTCGCCCTGGGTCGCGCGCTTGAGCAGGTCGGCCAGCTCGTGCCGCAGTCCGTCGCGCGCCATCGCGTGGATGTTCCAGTTGGCCTTGCCGGCGGCCGGCTCCAGGTAGGCGCCGGTGCGGCCGTGGATGTACAGGATGTCGCCATGCGCGTTGAGCAGCACGGCGGCCGGCGTATGCTTCTTGAGCAGCAGCTGCTCGACCTGGAGTTGGAGGTTACCGTTCATGGATGATGGCTGAGGTTCGCTGGCGGTGGAAATCGACACGGTGTTGACGCGGGTCGGAAAATAATTGGCGACGCGGTGGACGGAGGCATCCAGGCGCCGGTAGATGCGTCCCGCGCTGGTGGCCGGCGCGAACAGTTCATGAAAGTTGCCGGGCGTGTCTGCGCTGCCCAGCATCAGCAGCCCCTCGGGCTTCAGCGCATAGTGGAACAGCGGGATCAGCTGCTCCTGCAATTTGGCCGTGAAATAAATCAGCAGGTTGCGACAACATAGTATATCGAGCTTGGTGAACGGCGGGTCGGAAATAACGTTCTGGCGCGCGAAGATGATGGTGTTGCGTACATCCTTGCGGACGCGGTAGCCGCCCTTCTCGGCCGCCATGAAGTAGCGTTGCAGCAGCTCCGCCGGCATTTCCGCCTCGATGCCATCGCCGAACACACCCTGGCGCGCACGCTCGATGGCGTCGTCATCGAGGTCGGTGGCGAAGATTTGCAGCGTGTAGCGCGCCGCCGGCCGCACCCGCTCCAGCACCTCGCTGAAGGCGATCGCCAGCGAATACGCCTCCTCGCCGGTCGAGCAGGCCGGCACCCACGCCTTGAAGGCACCGCCGTCGGGGTGCGCCTCCAGCAGCTGGGGCAACGCGGTCGCCATCAGGTAGTCCCACACCTTGGGATCGCGGAAGAAGTTGGTCACGCCGATCAACAGTTCCTTGAACAGCAGCTCGATCTCGGCCGGATTAGCGCGCAGGAAGACGACATAGTCGGCCAACGTCAGGCACTGGCGCACCTTCATGCGGCGCTCGATGCGGCGCAGCACGGTGCTCAGCTTGTAGTCGGAAAAATTGGCGCCGGTCTGCTTGAGCAGCAACTGGAACAGCTGGCGCAGCGCATCGCGCTGGGCCGCCGCCTGGGCCGGCAGGGTGGATTCGTGGCTGCTCCACCAGCTCAACACCAGCGCCACCATTTCGCTCGGCAGCGCCACGATGTCGACCAGGCCGGCGGCGATGGCGCTGAGCGGCATCGGATCGAAGCGCGCCGACGCCGGCTGCTGCGCCAGCGTCAGGCCGCCGGCCTCGCGCACCGCGGCCATGCCGCGCGTGCCGTCGGCGCCCATGCCGGAAAAAACCACCGCCACCGCATGCTCGCGGCTGCGCGCGGCTAGCGCCTGGAAGAAGCTATCGATGGGGAAGTGGTGGCCGCGCGCGCCGGAAGCGGGCAGCACGGCGAAATTGGCGCCGTCGAAACCGAGGTCGCGGCCGGGCGGTATCACATATACATGGTCGGCTTCGACCGGCATGCCGTCCTCGATCTCATGCACCGGCATGCGCGTGACCCGTTGCAGCAGCTCCGGCAGCATGGCCTTGTGGGTCGGATCGAGGTGCTGCACGATGACATAGGCGAAGCCGCTGGCCGGCGGCACGCTGACCAGGAATTCGCAGATCGGATCAAGGCCGCCGGCGGACGCGCCAACGCCCACCACCGGCACCTGGCCGTGGGCGGGCTTCGCCGTCGGGAGGTCGATGGCGGCGACATTGGCTGCGTGAGCGGTTTGTTTCGTCATTGTGGCTGGGCGACCGCCGGAACAACCCTGCACCGGCGGTCAGGCGTCTCGGAAAAGTGGCAATTGTTAACATCTTGCCAGAAGATTATACAAAACCGCGCCCCAAACGCCAAACTGTGTCACGCGCGCTACACCGCCACCGCCCTATTCGCCAGCAGCATGCCAGCCGCCGCCCAGCGACTGGATCAGCGCCACCGCCGTGGTCTGGCGGTCGGCCTGCGATTGCACCAGCGCGCGGCGCGCCGCCAGCGCGGTGTTCTGCGCGGTTACCACGTCGCTGTAACCAACCTGGCCGGCGCGGTAGCGGTTGAGCATCTGCGCCTCGACCTGGTCGGCCGCCTCGGAAGCAATCTTGCGCAGGTCCTGCTGCTGGGCCAATGCGCGGGTCGCGGCCAGCTGGTTCTCGACGTCGGCAAAAGCGCTCAGCACCGTCTGGCGGTATTGGGCGATGGCGGCGTCGCGCTGCGCCTCGGCGCCGCTGACGCGGGCCTTGGTGGCGCCGGCGTCGAACAGCGTCTGCGCCGCCGACAGTCCCAGTGACCACAAGTTATTGGAGGCGTTGAACAAGCCGCCGGTGGAGCTGGAACCGTAGCCAAAGGAGCCGGTCAGGTTCAGGCTCGGGAAGTAGGCGCTGCGGGCCACGCCGATCTGCTCATTGGCGGCGGCCACGCGGCGCTCGGCGGCGGCGATGTCCGGGCGGCGCTGCAACAACGTCGACGGCACGCCGGTCGGCACGTCGGGCACCACCACCTTCCATGGCGCCGGCGGCAGCGTGAAATCGCTTGCGGCCTTGCCCAGCAGGACCGCGATCGCATGCTCCAGCGTGGCGCGCTGGCGGCCCAGCGTGACCTGGTCGATGCGGGCGTTGGCCAGCTGGGTTTGCGCTTGCAGCAGGTCGGACTTGGCGGCGATGCCGGCGTCGAAGCGGTTCTGCGTGATTTGCAGCACGCGCGAGTAACCTTCCGTGGTGGCGTCCAGCAGCGCCTTCTGGGCGTCGGTCTGGCGCAACGAGAAGTAGTTGGTGGCCAGCTCGCCCTGCGCCGACAGGCGCGCGGCGGCCAGTTCGGCGGCGCTGGCCTGCATGCTGGCTTTGGCGTTGTTGGTGCCGGCGCGCAGCTTGCCCCAGACGTCCGGCTCCCAGCTGCCGCCGATGTTGGCGCGGTACTGGTTGCCGGTCGGCGTATCGCCACCGCCGCCGGAGCGGTTGGCGCTGCCGTTCAGCGTCGCCGACGGGAACAGCGAGGCGCGCTGCTGCTCGACCAGCGCGCGTGCCTGCGCGTAGTTGGCGACGGCGGCGGCGACGTTCTGGTTGGAGACTTCGATGCTGTCGGCCATCTGGTTCAGCAGCGGATCGCCGAACAGCTGCCACCACGGGCCGCGTTCCAGCGTGTCGGCCGGCGCGGCGGCGGTCCAGCCGGCGGCGACCTTCTCGGCCTCGCTGGCGGTTTCCTTGTAGGCCGACGGCTGCGGCGTGGACGGCAGCTGGTAGGCCGGGCCGACCGCGCAGCCGCTGGCCAGCAGCACCGCCATTGCGATCAGGGAGTAACGTAAGATTGGTGCGTAGTTGTTCATGGTGTGCCCGGCGCTTCGCTGTGGATGCGGCTTAAATGTTGTTCGGACGCGCCGCGGCGACGCAGCTTGTCCATCAGGATGTAGACCACCGGTGTGGTCAGCAGCGTCAGTACCTGGCTGGCGATCAGGCCGCCGATGATGGCCACGCCCAGCGGCTGGCGCAGCTCGGAGCCTTCGCCGAAGCCGATCGCCAGCGGCAGCGCGCCCAGTGCGGCGGCCAGTGTGGTCATCAGGATCGGGCGGAAGCGCAGCAGGCACGCTTCGCGCACCGCCTGCAACGGCGTCAGGCCGCGCGAACGTTCCGCCTCCAGCGCAAAGTCGATGATCAGAATGGCGTTTTTCTTGACGATACCGATCAGCAGGAAGATGCCGATCAGCGAAATGGTCGAGAACTCCATCTTGAAGATCAGCAGCGCCAGCACCGCGCCCACGCCCGCCGACGGCAGCGTGGTCAGCACGGTGATCGGATGCGCCAGGCTTTCATACAGGATGCCCAGCACGATGTAGATCACCACGATGGCGGCCAGGATCAGCAGTGGCAGCGACTTGTTGCTGTCCTGCGCGGCCTTGGCCGAGCCCTGGAAGCTGCCGCGCACATTGTTAGGCATGCCGATCTCCGCTTCGGCCGCCTTGATCTGCTCCGCCGCCTCGGACAGGCTGGTGCCCGGTTGCAGGTTGAAGGCGATGGTGGTCGCCAGTTCGCCATCCTGGTGGTTGATCGAGGTCGGCGCCGAGCTTTCGGCAAAGCTGGCCAGCGCCGACAGCGGAACCATGGTGGTGGCCTTGGTGCTCAGAGCGGAACCGGACGACGCGTCCTTGACCGCCGGGGCGGCCACGTTGGCCGGGGTGGCGCTGGTTGTGCTGGTTGCGCTGGTGCTGCCCGTGCTGGTGCCTGCGCTACCGGTAGCAGCCACCGTCACCGCCACCGGTGCGCCGTTGGGATTGCTGGCGCTCGGCGCAGGCAGGCCTTTCGACGGCACATACACATCCTTCAGCGCCTCCGGGCTCGTGGCAAACTCGCGCGGCACTTCCATGATGACGTGATACTGGTTGAGCTCCGAGTAGATGGTCGCCACCTGGCGCTGGCCGAAGCTGTTGTACAAGGCATTGTCCACATCGCGCGCCGACAGGCCGAGGCGCGAAGCGCTGTTCTTGTCGATGGTGACGAAGGTCTCGACGCCGTTGTCCGCCTGGTCGGTATCGACATCGGTCAGTGCTTTCTGGCCCTTCATCGCATCCGCGAGACGGCTGGCCCACTTCTTCAAATCGGCCTGGTTGTCGCTCTTGAGCGTGTACTGGTAGTTCGAATTGGCCTGGCGTCCACCGGCCCGCAGATCCTGCACGGGGCTCAGGAACAGGCTCACGCCGGTCACCCTGGCCAGCTTGGGCCGCAGGCGCGCGATCACCGCCTGCCCGGCCACCGTGCGCTGGTTGGCCGGCTTCAGGTTGATGAACATGAAGCCGCCGCCGGCGCGACGGCCGCCGGTAAAGCCGACCACCGTGGCGACATCGGGATCGTCCTTGATGATGTTGACCAGCTGTTTCAGCTTGCCCTGCATGGCCTGGAACGAGATGCTCTGGTCGGCGCGGATGCCGCCGTTGATCTGGCCCGTGTCCTGCTGCGGGAAGCCGCCCTTCGGTATCGCCGCGAACAGATAGAAGTTCAGGCCGATCACGAACACAAGGCTCAGCATCACCAGCCAGACGCTGGACAGCGCCCAGTCCAGGCTATGCTCGTAGCCCTTGAGGATAAAGTCGAAACCGCGCTCGAAGAAACGGGCGATGCGACCCGGCGGCTTGGCGTGGACATGGCCGGGCTTGAGTAGCCAGGCGCACATCATCGGCGTGGTGGTCAGCGAGATCACCAGCGAAATCATCACCGCCGCCGATAGCGTGACGGCGAATTCCTTGAATAGCGCGCCAAACTGGCCGCCCATGAACAGCAGCGGAATGAACACGGCGATCAGCGAAAGGCTGATCGACAGCACGGTGAAGCCCACCTCGCGCGCGCCCAACAGCGCCGCCTCGAAGCGGTCCATGCCGGCCTCGATATGGCGGGTGGTATTTTCAAGCACCACGATGGCGTCGTCGACGACGAAGCCGGTGGCCACCGTCAGCGCCATCAGCGACAGGTTGTTCAGGCTGAAGCCCAGCAAATACATGGCGCCGAAGGTGCCCAGCAGCGAAACGATGGTCGCCACCGCCGGTACGATGGTGGCACGCACGCTGCGCAGGAAGGCGCTGACCACCAGCACCACCAGCAGGATGGAGATGATCAGCGTGATCTCGATCTCGTGCAGCGACGAGCGGATCGAATTGGTGCTGTCGCTGGCGACGTCGATCTTGACGTCCGACGGCAACTGCGCCTGCAACAACGGCAGCTGCGCGCGCACGCTGTTGACAGTTTCGATGACGTTGGCGCCGGCCTGCGAACGCAGGATGACGATGATCGCCGGCTTGCCGTTGAACAGGCCAAGGTTGTTGTTGTCTTCGACGCCGTCGATCACCTGCGCCACGTCCTGCAAGCGGATCGCGGTGTCGTTGCGCCAGCCGACCACCAGGTTGCGGTAGTCGGCGGCGGAGCGTCCGCCGCTGGCGTTGGCCGAGACGGAATAGATCTGCAAGCGGCGGCCGTTGCCCTGCAAGGCGCCGCGCGGACGGTTGGCGTTGGTGGCCTGGATGGCCGCGCGCACGTCTTCCGCCGACAGGCCGTAGCGGTTCAGGGCATACGGATTCAGTTCAACGCGCACCGCCGGCAGCGAGCTGCCGCCCAGTTCCACGTCGCCCACGCCGGTCACTTGCGACAGGCGTTGCAGCACGGTGTTGGAGACGGCGTCGAAGATCTGGCCCGGTGTGCGGGTGTCCGACGTCAGCGCCAGGATCATCACCGGGATGCCGGAGGTATTGGCCTTGCGGTAGGTCGGGTTGCTGCGCAGCGTGGCCGGCAGGTCGACGCGGCTGGCGTTGATCGCCGCCTGCACCTCGCGCGCGACCGAGTCGACGTTGCGGTTCAAGTCGAACTGCAAGGTCACGCTGGAGGAACCGGTATTCGATTGCGACGTCATCTCGTTGACGCCGGCGATCACACCCAGGTGGCGCTCCAGCGGCGTGGAGACGCTGGTGGCCATGGTCGCGGGGCTGGCGCCCGGCAGGTTGGCGTTGACCGAGATGACCGGGAAATCCACCTGCGGCAGCGGCGCCACCGGCAGCACGAAGAACGCGCCGATGCCGGCCAGCGCCAGGCCACACGTCAACAGGACGGTGGCGATCGGACGCCTGACGAAGGGTGACGACAGATTCACAGCGCACCACCTTCAACTTGCGCCGGCGGGTTGCCGATCTTGCGGCGCACGCGGCGCGCCAGGCTGTCGAAGCCCAGGTAGATCACCGGCGTGGTGTACAGCGTCAGCATCTGGCTGACGATCAAGCCGCCGAAGATGGCCAGCCCCAAGGGACGACGCAGCTCGGCGCCCTCGCCCCAGCCCAGCATCAGCGGCACGGCGGCGAACAGCGCGGCCAGCGTCGTCATCAAAATCGGGCGGAAGCGCAGCAGCGCGGCCTGGTGGATCGCCTCACGCGGCGGCTTGCCCTGCTCCCGCTCCGCCTCAATGGCGAAGTCGATCATCATGATGGCGTTCTTCTTGACGATACCGATCAGCAGGATGATGCCGATGATGCCGATCACGCCCAGGTCCTGGCCGCTGACCAGCAACGCCAGCAAGGCGCCGACGCCGGCCGACGGCAGCGTCGACAAAATCGTCAACGGATGGATATAGCTTTCGTACAGCACGCCCAGCACGATGTAGACGCAGATCACGGCGGCCAGGATCAGCCACAATTGGTTCGACAACGAAGCCTGGTAGGCGCCGGACGCACCGAGGAAGGTCAGCGTGACCGAGGCCGGGAACTTGATCTCGGCGGCGGCCTGCTTGATGGAGTCCACCGCCGTGCCCAGCGAAACGCCGGGCGCCGTGTCGAAGCCCAGCGTGGTGGCCGGATACTGCGCCACGTGCGTCACCTGCAACGGCGCGGCGCGCTCGCTGATGGTGGCCACCGCCGACAGCGGTGTGGCCTTGCCGGAACCGGTACGAATCTGCAGGTTGCCCAGGTCGGCCGGGGTGGTGATGTCATCGCGGCGCGCTTCCAGAATCACGCGGTACTGGTTGGTCTCGGTGAAGATGGTCGAGACGATGCGCTGGCCGAAGGCACTGTACAAGGCGTCGTCGATGGAGGCGGCGGTGATCGACATGCGCGAGGCGCTGTCGCGGTCCACGCTGACGTAGGCCGCGTTTGCGCTGGCGCCGACGTCCGACACCACGTTGCGCAGCTCGTGCCTGGTGCGCATCTGCTCCGCCAGTTTGGTGGCCCACTGGTTGACGGTGGCGTTGTCCGCGCCCTCGATCGACACGCGGAACTGGGTCGGGCCGGATTCGGCGTCGATGGTCAAGTCCTGGGTCGGCTGCAGGTACAGCGTCAGACCGGGGATCTGCGCCACGCGCTGACGCAGGCGGTCCATGGTCTCCTGCTGGCTGCCTATCCGTTCGTGCTTCAGGTTGATCAGCATGCTGCCGGTGTGGAGCATGGTGTTGTTGGCGGCGTCCACGCCGACCACGGAGCTGAGCGTGCCGACGTCGGGATCTTCCAGGATCAGGCGCGCGGCCTGCTGCTGCAGGTCCGCCATCTTGGCGTAGGAGACGGCCTTGCCGGTCTCCAGGCGCGCTTGCAGCTGGCCAGTGTCCTGGGTCGGGAACAGGCCTTTCGGGATCACCACGTACAACAGCACCGTCAGCGCCATCGTGCCCAGCGCGACCAGCAGCGTCAGGCCGGCGTGCTCCAGCACCCAGGTCAACGAACGGTCGTAGTGGTTGATTACCCAATCGAAGAACTGCTGGAAGCGGCGGGCGAAGCGGCTTGGCTTTTCCTCGGCGTGGCTCTTGAGCCAGCGCGCCGACATCATCGGCACCAGCGTCAGCGACACCACGGCGGAGATCAGGATGGTGATCGCCAGCGAGATCGCGAACTCGCGGAACAGGCGGCCCACCACGTCGCCCATGAACAGCAGCGGAATCAGCACGGCGATCAGCGACACCGTCAGCGAGATGATGGTGAAGCCGATCTGCTTGGCGCCCTTGAGCGCGGCGGCCATCGGCGTTTCGCCTTCTTCAATGTAGCGGGCGATGTTCTCGATCATGACGATCGCATCGTCGACCACGAAGCCGGTGGCGATGGTCAGCGCCATCAGCGACAGGTTGTTCAGGCTATAGCCGAGCAAATACATCACGCCGCAGGTGCCGATCAGCGAGATCGGCACCGACAGGCTGGCGATCACGGTGGCGCGCAGGCTATGCAGGAAGGCGAAGATCACCAGCACCACCAGCACCACGGCCAGCAGCAGCTCCATCTCCACGTGTTCGACCGAGGCGCGGATGCCGGTGGTGCGGTCGCTCAGCACTTCGACCTTCATCGCGCCCGGCAGGCCGGCTTGCAGTTCCGGCAGGCGGGCCTTGATCGCATCGACGGTGGCGATGACGTTGGCGCCCGGCTGGCGCTGCACGTTGAGGATGATGGCCTTCTTGTTGCCGGACCATGCGCCCAGTTCGACGTTCTCGGCGCTGTCCTTGACGGTGGCGACGTCGGCCAGGCGCACCGGGGCGCCGTTCTTGTAGGCCAGGATCAGGTCCTTGTAATCCTTGGCGGTCACCAGCTGGTCGTTGGCGTTGATGCTGTAGGCGCGGGTCGGGCCGTCGAAGCTGCCCTTGGCGCCGTTGGCGTTGGCGGCGGTGATCGCGGTGCGCAGCGTGTCCAGCCCCAGGCCGTAGGAGGCCAGCGCGTTGGTGTCTGCCTGGATGCGCACGGCGGGACGCTGGCCGCCGCTGAGCGTGACCAGGCCGACGCCGGAGACCTGGCTGATCTTCAGCGCCAGCCGAGTGTTGACCACGTTCTGCACTTCGGTCAGCGGCATCGTATCCGACGTGATGGCCAGCGTCAGCACCGGCGCATCGGCCGGATTGACCTTGGCGTACACCGGCGGCGCCGGCAGGTCGGTCGGCAGCAGCGAGGCGCCGGCGTTGATCGCGGCCTGCACTTCCTGCTCGGCGACGTCCAGCGTCTGGCCCAGGCCAAACTGCAGGGTGATGATGGAAACGCCGGCGGCGCTGGTGGAGCTCATGCGCTGCAAGCCGGCCATCTGGCCGAACTGGCGCTCCAGCGGCGCGGTCACGGTCTGGCCCATCACTTCGGGACTGCCGCCGGGGTACAGCGTCTGCACCTGGATGGTGGGGAAGTCAACCTGCGGCAGCGCGGACAGCGGCAGGAACTTGAAGCCGACGATGCCGGCGAGGACGATCGCCAGCATCAGCAGCGATGTCGCTACCGGTCGCTGGATGAATGGTGCTGATGGACTCATTGTTGTGCCGCGCCCTGTTCTTTACGACGATGACGACGTTCGCCTTCCGCTGGAGCTGAAGCGCCGTCGGCGGACGCGGCGCCATCGCGTTTGCCCTTGCCGGCGCCAGGCAGCGTGACCTTGGCGCCTTCCTTCAGGCGGTCGCCGCCCTCAGTGATGACCTGCTCGCCCACCTGCAGGCCGCTGGCGATCTGCACTTTGTCGACCGTGGCCTGGCCGCGCGTGACCGGACGGACGGTGACGGTCTTGTCTTCCTTCAGCACGTAGACGAAATCGCCGTTGGCGCCGTGGCGCACCGCCGTCACCGGCACCATCACCGCATCCTTGATGGTGCGCAGCTCCAGCCGCACGTTGACGAACTGGCTCGGGAACAGCGCCGACTTGGCGTTGGCGAAGCGCGCCTTGGCTTTCACGGTGCCGGTCTGCACGTCGACCTGGTTGTCCATGGCCGCGAATTTGCCGTTGTCCAGCGCATTGGTGCGGGTGCGGTCCAGCGCGATCGCGGACAGCTGTGCGCCGCCATTCACCTGCTGCATCACCATCGGCACGCTGTCCTGCGGGATCGAGAATTCCACATCGATAGGCGACAGCTGGGTAATCACGGCCAGGCCGTTGGCGTCGCCGGAGCTGACCAGGTTACCGATATCGACCACGCGCAAGCCCACGCGGCCGGTGATCGGCGCGATCACCTTGGTATAGCCCAGATTCAGCTTGGCCGTGCCTTCCTGCGCGCGGTCGGTCATGACGGTGCCTTCCAGCTGCTTGACCAGCGAGGCCTGCGTGTCCACGTCCTGGCGGGCGATCGAGTCCTGGCCCAGCAGTGTGCGATAGCGGTTCAGCGTCAGCTTGGCGTTTTCCAGCTGTGCCTCGTCGCGCTGGCGTTGGCCGGAAGCCTGCAACAGCGCCATTTCGAACTGGCGTGGATCGATCTGCGCCAGCACCTGCCCGGCCTTGACCATCTGGCCTTCCTTGAACAGCACCTGCTGCAGGATGCCCGACACCTGCGGACGCACGGTGGTGGTGGCCGCGGCGGTCACCGTACCCAGCGCCTCCAGTGTGACCGGAATGTCAGCTTTGTCTGCAGTCGCCACGCCGACCGTGGTGGCCGCGCCGCCGCGTCGACCGCCAGCACCGCCGGGACCACCTGGGCCGCCGGGACCGGGAGGACCGCCGGCGCCTGGCGCGCCGGGCGCGCCGGTGCTCGGCGCCTGGTGCGTCAGGTACCACGCCAGGCCGCCC
>NZ_JAQQPR010000004.1:0-281300 GCF_036688705.1 Duganella sp. S19_KUP01_CR8
GAGCGGTAGTTCAGTTGGTTAGAATACCGGCCTGTCACGCCGGGGGTCGCGGGTTCGAGTCCCGTCCGCTCCGCCAAGAACAAGATACCCCGCAGCTATTATTAGCTGCGGGGTTTTTCTTTTTCCGGTCCGTATTAATTCAATTCCCTTCCTTTGAATATCCGCCTCCCTGTAATCAATATCCGCTTTAGAAACAAATATTTACCAGTGGTATCGTGCGCGAGTGCCTAGCTCATCAATAGTATGCTGCATCCTTGTAGTACTGAAACTATATTGATTTTGTTATTTGATGGACAATTTACCAAGGGGATACACTATGGCTTTTAAGAAATTGGTTATTGCCGCAGCATTGCTGTGCGCATCGGCGGCCCAGGCGGCGCCGGTTTTTGCCGATAATTTCAACACCGATACACTGGCGCTGAACGCCACCGTCTTCAATGGCGGCTGGGCTGTCGCCGGCGGCACCGTGGACGTCATCGGCGCGCCAGGCTTCTTCGATCTGGTGCCAGGCAACGGCCGTTATGTCGATCTGGACGGCTCGACCGGCCGCGCCGGCCTGCTGTTCAACTCGGTCGCACTGACGGCCGGCGTTACCTACAAGCTGTCGTTCGACCTGGCGGGTAACAACCGCGGCGCCGGCAACGACACCGTTGAAGTTGGCTTCGGTAGCGGCAGCCAGGTCTTCACCCGTTCGGCCGCCGACGGTTTCCAGACCTTCAGCCTGACCTACACCGCCAGCAGCAACGGCCTGGTGGGCTTCAGCTTCTCCGACCAGGGTCGCGACAACCAGGGCGCCTTGCTGGACAACGTGTCGATCACCGCCGTGCCTGAACCAGAAACCTACGGCATGCTGCTGGGTGGCCTGGCCCTGATGGGCGTGGTTGCGCGCCGTCGCCGCCAGGGCTGATTGCCGGCCTTGTAACACCAAGCCCGCCTCGGCGGGCTTTTTGTTGTCCGGTGTGGCGGCGTGACTGTTTTGCCAATGATTTACTCTTGCTATAGAGGGGGGCGCGCTGTAAAATCCGCCAACCGGAATTGGCGAACGCGAGTTCGCCTTTTTTGTATGTGCAAGTTCCACTCAATCCGAATTGGCAGACCATGTTTGAATTTATTCGTACCCATCAACGTTTGATGCAGATACTCCTGGCGATTATCATCGTCCCGTCGTTTGCATTCGTCGGCATCGGCAGTTACAAGAGCTTTGGCGACGACGTCAATACGATCGCCAAAATCGACGGCAAACCCCTGAGCCAGCAAGAGTTCGACAATGCCGTGCGCACCCAGCTGGACAGCTACCGCCAGCGTCTGGGCGCGCAGTTCGACCAGAAGATGTTCGACACCCCGGAATTCAAGCAAAACATCCTCGACCAGCTGATCGCCGAGCGCGCCGTGGCTGCCGAAGTGGTGCGTTCGCACCTGAGCGTCAGCGACGCCCAGCTGCAAAAAGTCATCAAGGAACAGTTCGGTGGCGAGGGCGCGTTCGACATGGAGCGCTACAAAACCATCCTGGCCGCGCAAGGCATGACGCCTACCATGTATGACCAGCGCATCCGTCACGACATGACCCTGCAACAACTGGGCAACGCCATCCAGGCCACCGGCTTCGCGCCGCGCGCCGTGGCCAAGACCTTGTCCGACATCGGCGCGCAGGAACGCGAAGTGCAGGAACTGCTGCTGCCGGTGGCCGACTTCGTGCCGCAAGTGAAGATCACCGACGACATGGTCAAGGCTTTCTACGACAAGAACGCCAAGTTCTTCGAAGTGCCCGAGCAGGCCAAGATCGAATACGTGGTCTTCAACAGCAGCGCCGTCATGAGCCAGATCGCCGTGACCGACGCCGAAGTGGCCGCGTATTACGCCGCCAACCAGGCCGGCTTCACGACCGCCGAAAGCCGCCGCGCCGCGCACATCCTGATCGCGCTGAAGAAGGGCGCCAACGCCGCTGAAACCGCCGCCGCCAAGGCCAAGGCCGACGCCATCGTGGCCGAGCTGCGCAAGACCCCGGGCGACTTCGCCAAGGTCGCCAAGGCCAAGTCGGAAGATCCGGCATCGGGCGAGCTGGGCGGCGATCTGGACATCGTCACCAAGGGTTCGCTGCCGGCGCCGGTCGAAGCCGCCGTGCTCAAGCTGAAGCAGGGCGAGATCAGCGATCCGGTGCAGTCGGAATTCGGTTTCCACGTGCTGACCGTGACCGCGCTGAAGCCAGCCGTGGTCAAGCCGCTGGACGAAGTGAAGAACGATGTCGCCGAAGCGCTGAAAAAGCAGAAGGCCTCGAAGAAGTATTCGGAAATGGCGGAAGCCTTCACCAATACCGTCTACGAGCAATCGGACAGCCTGAAGCCGGTCGCCGACAAGCTGGGCCTGAAGATCGAAACGGCTGTCAACGTCTCGCGTACGCCGTCGCCGATGGCCGGTACTGCGCCGTACAACAACGCCAAGTTCCTGGCCGCGCTGTTCTCCAACGAATCGATCAGCAGCAAGCGCAACACCGAAGCCGTCGAGACCGCGCCTAGCACCCTGGTGGCCGGCCGTATCGTCGAATTCAAGCCTGCCAGCAAGCGTCCGTTGGCCGAAGTCGACGCCGCCATCCGTCAGCGCGTGTCGATGGAAGAAGCCGCCAAGCTGGCCGCCAAGACCGGCGCCGAGAAACTGGCCGCCTTCAAGAAATCCGGCGACGCCACCGGCTTCGGTGCAGCCAAGCTGGTGTCCCGTTCCAAGCCGGAAGGCGTGAACGGCCTGGCGGTGCAGGAAGTGATGAAGGCCGATACCGCCAAGCTGCCAGCCTACGTCGGCGTGGATGTGCCTGGCATGGGCTACGGCATCTACCGCATCGGCAAGGTGCAGCAGCCTGCGGTGCAGGACGAAGAGCGTCGCAAGTCGGAAGCCGAGCAGATCAGCAACATCGTTGCCCAGCAAGAGATGCATGACTACATCGAACTGCTGAAGCAAAAGGCCAAGGTCAAGATCCTGAAGCCGATCGAAAAAACCACAGTAGCAGAAGTGAAGTAATGTAGTTCTCCGGGAAGCGCCATGCGCTTCCCGGCTCGGTAAAATCCTCTCCTCCATGGTGCGCCCGCACCGCAGCTGCCATTCTCCCCGCCGTCATTGAAAACTTGTCTTTTGCTAGTTAGTTGTTCTTTTTGAATAATTAATTGACATCTAAATTTGGCAGGTGTAACTTTGATCTGCACACCGAGCTCATCAGGTGTGCATGCGGTTTCCACTTTCTTTACCGGGGAAAAAATGAAACTAACATCACTCTTAGTCGGGGCTGCGCTGGCGGCCACCTCGATCACAAGCTATGCCGCCGGCGATAGTCAGGCCATCAATGTCCCGCTGAGCGGCAATCCAACGATAGGCTATAGCACCAACTTCGGCGCGACGCACTTGGTGGCGGGGACCTTTACCGATGTCTTTACGTTTAGCCCGTCGGTCGGCGCAAGCTTGGTCGATGTCTATATCCAGACCATGAATCTGTTCGGCACGCACGATATCGACTTCATCTCTGCCGACTTGAACGGTAATGTCTTGTCCTTCTCGCCTGTCGGCGCGAGCGAAAATGGCTGGCTCAACCCTTCCTTGGTCAGCGGGCCGCTGGTGCTGACGGTCTCCGGCATTTCGAAAAGCATCACCGCCAGCTACTCCGGAACGCTGAACGCCAACCCTGTGCCTGAACCGGAAACCTACATCATGATGTTGGGTGGCCTGGGCATCCTGTCTTACCTGGGACGCCGCCGTAGGAAAAGCTGAGGTAGTTTTACCGCGCGCTCAAAACGCGGTCTGAACGGAGCCCCGAATCGCATGGCGATCATCGGGGCTTTGTTGTTTCAGGAGCGTGCCGTGGCGATCAGGTCCAGCGCGGCCTTACGGAAGGCGGCGGCGTCGATATCTTCCAGTTCCAGCGGCAGCGCCTGAGCGAACTTGACGAAGTTGCGGTCGATCGAACGCAGGTAGGCCGGATCGTAGTGGTCGGCCAGCAGCTCTTCCACCAGCGCCGGCATGGCGCCGGCGACCGCCATGGCTTGCCAGCGCTTGATCGTCTCGCGGCCGTGCAGCGTCACCAGGTGTTCCAGCTGTTCGTTGAGCGAGGCCGGGCTGTCGGTGAAGTGCGCGTAGTCCTCCATCAGCAGGCGCACGCGATGCTCGCGCGACAACGTCAGCGCGATGCAATCCGAGGCGCGCATGGTGTCCATCAGCGCGGCCGGCACGCGCAGGTTGCCGACCTTCTTGCTTTCCGATTCGACGAACACCGGCAGCGCCGGATCGAAGCCGCGCAGCGCGTTCCAGATGGCGGTCTCGAAAGCCTTCTGGCTGGGTTGCGGCTGGCTGGGCAGGTTGCCCAGCACCGAGCCGCGATGCACGGCCAGCTGCTCCAGGTCCAGCACCTGTGCGCCGTTCGCATGCAGCACTTCCAGCAGGCGGCTCTTGCCGCTGCCGGTGGTGCCGCAGATGACCTTGAAATTCAACGCCGGCGCCTGTTCCAGCGCGGCGTTGACGTGGGCGCGGAAGGCCTTGTAGCCGCCGTCCAGCTGCGCCACCGGCCAGCCGATCTTGGCCAGGATGTGCGCCATCGAGCCGCTGCGGTTGCCGCCGCGCCAGCAGTAGATCAGCGGCCGCCATTCGCGCGGTTGGTCCAGCCACAGCGCCTCGATGTGGGCGGCGATATTCTTGGCCACCAGCGCGGCGCCGACCTTCTTGGCTTCAAACGAATTGACCTGCTTGTACATGGTGCCGACGCGGATGCGCTGCTCGTCGTCCAGCACCGGCGCGTTGATGGCGCCGGGCAGGTGGTCGAGCGCGAACTCGCCTGGGCTGCGGACGTCGATGATGGCGTCGAATTGGTCCAGTTGCTGGAGCGCTTCGTCGAAGCCGATAATTTCTGGATACTTCATTTGGCCTTGATGCTTTTCTGTAGGACCGGCCAGATATTGGCCAGGATGGTGGGGTGGGCCGTGGCCAATGGATGCAGGCGGTCCGGCTGGAACAGTTGCGGCTTGTCGGCGACCCCGTCCAGCATGAACGGCACCAACGGCGCCTTGATCTCCTTGCTCAGGGTGCCGTACATGGCGTAGAACTTGTCGGCGTAGTCGCGTCCATAATTGGGCGGCATGCGCATGCCGATCAACATGACCTTGGCGTCGGCCTTGGCGGCGGCATTGGCCATCACGCGCAGATTGGCTTCGGCGGCGGCCACCGGCAGGCCGCGCAAGCCGTCGTTGGCGCCCAGCTCGATCACCACCAGCGCCGGCTTGTACTTTTGCAGCAGCGCCGGCAGGCGCGAGCGGCCGCCGCTGGTGGTCTCGCCGCTGACGCTGGCATTGACCACGGTGGCCTGGATGTTCTGGTCCTTCAGTTTCTGTTCCGCCAGCGCGACCCAGCCGGCGCCGCGCGCCAGGCCGTATTCGGCCGATAAACTGTCGCCGAGCACCAGCACGGTTTTTGGTGCAGAATAGGCGCTCGCCGCCGCCGATGCCAGCAGCACGGCGGCTAAACCATTTTTTAAACCATTTAACACATTCAGCATGCCTGATTTCCCTAAAGCGTCTTCCAATTTCATGCCGGATGGACCGGGCTTGGCGGCCAGCGTCGCGGCCGCACCGGCGTCCGGCGCCGGGCCCGCCATCGCCGTCAGCGGCCTGGCCAAGCGAGTGGCCGACGCCAGCGGCGAACTGACGATCTTGCACGAGGTGGATTTTACCGTGCAAAAAGCCGAGACGCTCGCCATTGTAGGCGCTTCCGGCTCAGGCAAGTCGACTTTGCTCGGCCTGCTGGCTGGGTTGGACACGCCCAGCGCCGGCAAGGTGATGCTCGACGGCGTCGATATCTACGCGCTGGACGAGGATGGCCGCGCCGCGCTGCGCAAGGAAAAGCTGGGTTTCGTGTTCCAGTCCTTCCAGCTGCTGCCGCACCTGACGGCGCTGGAAAACGTCATGCTGCCGCTGGAACTGCGCGGCGCCAACCATGCGCGCGAGAGCGCGGAAATGATGCTGGAGCGGGTAGGGCTGTCCAGCCGCCTGAAGCACTATCCCAAGTATCTGTCCGGTGGCGAGCAGCAGCGGGTGGCATTGGCGCGCGCATTCGTGACCGAGCCGCCGCTGCTGTTCGCCGACGAGCCGACCGGCAGCCTGGATGCCGCCACCGGCGAAGCCGTCATCAAGCTGATGTTCGAATTGAATCGCCAGCACGGTTCGACGCTGGTGCTGGTCACGCACGACCAGGCGATGGCGGCGCGCTGCAGCCGCACCATCACCATCGCGGCGGGCCGCCTGGTCTGAACCGCTAGCCGATATGCCGCCAAGGCGTGTCGCGCTCAGCGGCCGTGGTGCTGGACCATGCGGTTCAGCGCCACGCGGATCGCCGGCACCAGTTCGCTGGCGGTCAGGCCGATCGGGCCGGCGCCTTCGGTGACCAGCACATCGGCCGCCATGCCGTGCAGCCAGACCCCGGCCAGCGCGGCTTCCCACAAAGGCCAGCCTTGCGCCAGCAGGCTGCCGCACAGGCCGGACAGCACGTCGCCGGTGCCGGCGCTGGCCAAGGCCGGATTGCCGGTGGTGTTGATGACGGCGTCGCCGTTCGGCGCCGCGATCACCGTGCCGGAACCCTTCAGCACCACATTGGCGTTCAGCTTGGCCGCGAGCTTGCGGGCCGCGCCCACGCGGTCGGCCTGCACCTCGGCGATGGTGGTGCCCAGCAGGCGCGCCGCCTCCAGCGGATGCGGGGTCAGCACGCAGCCGCCGGGCCGTTGCGCCAGCGCCGCTTGCAGCGCGGGTTCGGCGGCCAGCAGGTTGAGGGCGTCGGCATCGGCCAGCAGCGCGCTGTCGCTGGCGATGGCGCGCGCCAGCAGGGCGGAGGCCAGGCGCGAGGCGCCCAGTCCGGGGCCGATCACCAGCGTCGATGAGCGCATGTCGAAATCGTCGGCGAGCCGGCACATCAGTTCCGGCTGGCCGCTGTCGCAGGGTAGCGGATCTTCCACGAACAGCGCGTAGACGCGGCCGGTGCCGCTGTTCAACGCAGTGCGCGCCGCCAGCAGCGGGGCGCCGCTCATGCCGCGCGCGCCGCCGATCACCGCCACGCTGCCGTAGCTGCCCTTGTGCGAGTTGTGGACCCGCGTGCGCAAATGGCGCGAGAAGAATTTGACGTCGTTCAGGTGCAGCCGCGCCGGTGCGAAGTGGCCGATGTCGATGTCCAGCCGCGACACATCCACCAGGCCCGAGTAGTCGCGGCCGTCGCAGGTGTGCAGGCCCGGCTTGTTGCCGATGAAGGAGATGGTGTGGGTGGCGTGGATGGCCACGCCGTCCGGGCCGACGATGGCGCCGGTGTCGGCATTGAGGCCGCTGGGCAGGTCCAGCGCCAGCACCGAGCATTTGAGGCCGTTGACCGCTTCCGCCAGCTCGCGCAGTGCGCCGGCCAGCGGCCGCTGCAGGCCGAGGCCGAACAAGCCATCGACCACCAGTGTCCAGTCGGTGCCGGCCACCGCCGCCAGGTCAAGCTCGGCAAAGCGAGCGTCGCTGGTCTGGGCGCGCTGCAGTGCCACCGCGCGTTCGGTCGATGATCCCGATTGCGGCGGGAAGTGCAGGATGGTCACCTGCGCGCCGGCGTAGGCCAGGTGGGCCGCCGTCTCCAGCCCGTCGCCGCCGTTGTTGCCGGGGCCGGCCAGCACCAGCACCCTGGCCTTGGCGGTGGAGAACGGCAGCAGGTCCAGCGCGGCGTTGGCGCCGGCCTGGCCGGCCCGCTGCATCAGCACACCTTCCGGCAGGGCAGCGGCGGCTGCTTCTTCGATGGCGCGTATCTCCGCGCAGGAGTAGAGTGGGTTCATGGTGCAATTTTAGCATCTAATTTATGTTGTAAGGCCGCTGTCCCGCGCGCGGCCGAGCCACTACAATATACGCTTCAGTCATCGTAACGAGGCATGCATGGATTGGCAATTCTGGATAGACCGGGGTGGTACGTTTACCGACATCGTGGCGCGTCCGCCCGATGGCCGCTTACGTACGCTCAAGCTGCTGTCCGAGAATCCCGAGCAGTACCCCGATGCGGCCATCGCCGGCATCCGTCAACTGATGGGCGTGGCCAAGGGCAAGCCGATTCCGGTGGCGCAGATCGGCGCCGTCAAGATGGGCACCACGGTCGCCACCAACGCGCTGCTGGAACGCAAAGGCGAGCCGACCGCGCTGGCGATCACGCGCGGCTTCCGCGACGCGCTGCGCATCGCCTACCAGAACCGTCCGCGCCTGTTCGACCGCCACATCCTGCTGCCCGAACTGCTGTACAGCCATGTCATCGAAATCGATGAGCGCATGGGCGCGCATGGCGACAGCATTGTCGACCTCGACATGGAAACCGCGCGCGCCGGCCTGGCCTCCGCCTATGACATGGGCCTGCGCTCGCTGGCCATCGTCTTCATGCACGGCTACCGCTATCACGCGCACGAGGTCAAGGTGGCCGAGATGGCGCGCATGATGGGTTACACGCAGGTGTCGGTGTCGCACGAAGTCAGTCCGATGATGAAGCTGGTGGCGCGCGGCGACACCACCGTGGTCGATGCCTATCTGTCGCCCATCCTGCGCCGCTATGTCGACCAGGTGGCGAAAGAAATGCCGGGTGTGAACCTGCAGTTCATGCAGTCCAGCGGCGGCCTGACCGACGCGCGCGCCTTCCATGGCAAGGACAGCATCCTGAGCGGCCCGGCCGGCGGCATCGTCGGCATGGTCCGCGCCAGCAAACTGGCCGGCTTCGACAAGGTGATCGGCTTCGACATGGGCGGCACCTCGACCGACGTGTCGCATTTCTCCGGCGAGTTCGAACGCGTGTTCGAAACCCAGGTGGCTGGTGTGCGCATGCGCGCGCCGATGATGAGCATACACACGGTGGCGGCGGGCGGGGGCTCCATCCTGCACTTCGACGGCAGCCGCTATCGCGTCGGCCCGGACAGCGCCGGCGCCAATCCGGGACCGGCCAGCTACCGGCGCGGCGGCCCGTTGGCGGTCACCGACTGCAACGTCATGCTGGGCAAGATCCAGCCCAATCACTTCCCGCAGCTGTTCGGCGCGGAAGGCCGGCAGGCGCTCGACGCCCAGGCCGTGCGCGCGAAATTCACCGAACTGGCGACGCAGATCAAGGCCGCCACCGGCAAGGAGACCTCGCCCGAGCAAGTGGCCGAGGGTTACATCGAAATCGCCGTCGGCAATATGGCCAACGCGATCAAGCAGATCTCGGTGCAGCGCGGGCACGACGTCACCGAATACACGCTGACCAGCTTTGGCGGCGCCGGCGGGCAGCATGCCTGCCTGGTGGCCGATGCGCTGGGCATGACGACGGTGTTCGTGCATTCGCTGGCCGGCGTGATGTCGGCCTACGGCATGGGGCTGGCCGACCAGACCGCGATGCGCGAGGCCGCGGTGGAGAAGCGCCTGAACGTGGAGGGGCTGGAAGAACTCGAGGCGCGCCTGCACGCGCTGGGCCGCCAGGCGCGCGCCGACCTGCAGCACCAGGGCGTGGAGGATGAGCGCATCGTGCTGATACGCCGTGTGCACCTGCGCTACGAAGGCACAGATTCGGCGCTGATCGTGCTGTTCGATACCGCCGACAGCATGAAGGAGCAGTTCGAAGCGGCCTACCGCAAGCGCTATTCCTTCCTGATGCCGTCCAAGGCCCTGATCGTGGAGGCGGTGTCGGTGGAGGCGATCGGCAAGTCCGACGCGCCGTCCGAATCGGTGGAGCCGGCGCCGCGCCGTGTGTCCGGCCTGATGCCGCATGCTGTGGTGCCGATGTACGCCGCCGGCAAATGGCGCCAGACCAGCCTGTATCAGCGCGGCGCCACGCGTATCGGCGATATCGTCAAAGGTCCGGCCATCATCGCCGAGGCGAATGCCACCACCATCGTCGAACCGGGCTGGCAGGCGGAGGTGACGCTGCACGACCACCTGGTGCTCAGGCGCGTGGTGGCGCTGCCCGAGCGCCGCGCCATCGGCACCAACGCCGATCCGGTTATGCTGGAGATCTTCAACAACCTGTTCATGTCGATCGCCGAGCAAATGGGGCTGCGCCTGCAAAACACCGCCTACTCGGTCAACATCAAGGAACGGCTGGACTTCAGCTGCGCCATCTTTGACGCCGACGGCAACCTGATCGCCAACGCGCCGCACATGCCGGTCCACCTGGGCTCGATGGGCGAGAGCATCAAGACCGTGATGCGCGAGAACGCGGGCCAGATGCGCGCCGGCGACGTCTTCATGCTCAACGATCCGTATAACGGCGGCACCCATCTGCCGGATGTGACGGTGATCTCGCCGGTGTTCGACGAGGCGGGCGCGGACATCCTGTTCTACGTCGGCTCGCGCGGCCACCATGCGGACATCGGCGGCACCACGCCGGGCTCGATGCCGCCGGATTCGCGCGTGATCGAGGAAGAGGGCGTGTTGATCAATAACTTCAAGCTGGTCGATGGCGCCGCGACCGGCGCCGCCGGCGGCCAGCTGCGCGAGGCCGAGACGCGGGCCATGCTGGCCGGCGCGCGCTACCCGGCGCGCAATCCGGACCAGAACATGGCGGACCTGCGGGCGCAGGTGGCGGCCAACCAGAAGGGCGTGGACGAGCTGCGCAAGATGGTGGCGCACTTCGGCCTGGAGGTGGTGCAGGCCTACATGGGCCACGTGCAGGACAACGCCGAGGAAGCGGTGCGGCGCGTGATCAGCGCGCTGAAGGACGGCAGCTACACGCTGCAACTGGATAACGGCGCGCAGATACAGGTGGCGGTGCGGGTCGACCAGGCCGGCCGCAGCGCGGAGATCGACTTCACCGGCACCTCGCCGCAGCTGGAGAACAATTTCAATGCGCCGTCGGCGGTGTGCATGGCGGCGGTGCTGTATGTGTTCCGCACGCTGGTGGACGACGAGATTCCTCTGAACGCCGGCTGTCTGAAACCGCTGAAGGTGCTGATACCGCCTGGCTCCATGCTCAATCCGCACTATCCGGCATCGGTGGTGTCGGGCAACGTGGAGACCTCGACCTGCATCACCAACGCGCTGTACGGCGCGCTGGGCGTGATGGCGGCGGCGCAGGGCACGATGAACAACTTCACGTTCGGTAATGCGCAGTACCAGTACTACGAAACCATCAGCGGCGGCTCCGGCGCGGGGCCCGGCTTCGACGGCACCAGCGTCGTGCAGACCAATATGACCAACTCGCGCCTGACCGATCCGGAGATACTGGAGTTCCGCTTCCCGGTACGGCTGGAAAGCTACGCGATCCGCGAAGACAGCGGCGGGGCGGGGCAGTGGCATGGCGGGAACGGCGGCACGCGCAAGGTGCGCTTCCTCGAAGCGATGACGGCGGCCATCCTGTCCAACAACCGCATCCACGCGCCGTTCGGCATGGCCGGCGGCGCGCCGGGTGCACTTGGCCGCAATACCGTGGTGCGGGCGGACGGCAGCATTGAGGAGCTGCCGCACATCGGCAAGACCGACATGCAGCCTGGCGACCTGTTCGTCATCGAGACGCCGGGCGGCGGCGGCTATGGTCCGGTTGGCGGCGAGGGCGGCCGATGACGCCGCTGCCGGCTGGTAGCTTCCTGCTGCGCCCCTTCATCGCCGCCGACGCGCCGGGCTTCGCTGCGGGCGTGCGCGAGTCGATGGATAGCGTCGGCATGTGGATGTCCTGGGCGCACGCCGAGTACTCCGAGGAGCAAGCCTTGTCCTGGTTCGATTGGTGCGACGCCAGCCGCGCCGACGGCAGCGCGCACGAATTCGGCATCTTCCTGGCTGACGGCGTCACGCTGGTCGGCGGCGGCGGCCTGAACCAGCTGAACGCGGTGAACGGCTTCTGCAACCTGGGCTACTGGGTGCGCGCCTCGGCGCAAAGGCAGGGCGCGGCGGCGGCCGCGGTGGCGGCATTGTCGCGCTACGCCTTCGAGCAGCTGAATCAATCTCGGGTGGAAATCGTCATCGCGGCGGGCAATGAGCCCAGCGCCGCAGTGGCCCGCAAGGCCGGCGCCACGCACGAATGCCTGGCGCGCAACCGGCTCAAGCTGCGCGGCCTGTCCGTGGACGCCCACGTCTTTTCCATGATCCCAGCTTAGATCTGTCAATTTAAGTTGACAACCTCAAATGCGTCAATTAAAGTTGACGCATGACCGATCTCCATCACCTCAAGATACCCACCGAACCCGGCGACGCACTGGCGGCCGTGCTGGCGCTGCGCGAGCTGGCCGACAGGGTTGAGCAAAAAGCGGTGCGCAAGGCGCTGGAGGACGGCTGGACCTGGGCCCAGATCGCGGAGGCGCTGGGCGTCTCCAAACAAGCCGCCCACAAAAAGCACGCGGCGAATCTGGCGCGCGGCTGAAGACCCCGAGGAGGAAAGACGATGTTCACAAAGCTGAAACAGCGCTGGCAAGACATGCGCACCATAGCCGATCTGTCGAAGGACGCCGAGCGCCGCGCGTTGCAGGCGGGCCAGCAGCACCCAGGTGCTGAGCATTACGCACTGGCCGCGCTGGACCTGGTGGAAGGCTCCGCGCGGCGCGTGTTCCAGCGCGTCGGCGCCGATCCGGAGGCCTACCGCGCCGCGCTGGCGAACCGCCATGCCGAAGCGCTGTCGGCGCTGGGACTGCAGGCCGATGCAGGCTTGCCCGCGCCCGAAACCGTGGCTGCGGGGCGGCTGTTCGACGCCCAGCCTTCCGGCCAGTCATTGATGCAAACCCTGCCCGAGGTCCGGCGCCGGTTGCCGGCGCCACTGTGCGGCGCCCACATCCTGCTGGTGGTGGCTGGTATGCGCCACAGCGCCGCCGGGCGTGCGTTCGGCGCCATCAACGTCGAAGCGCAGGCGCTGAGCCGCGCCGCCGAGGATGAGCTGCGCGCGATGATGGCCTGACGACGCGGCAGCCGATACCGTCGGCATCGGCAAACGGTACCACCAATTCCCGGCTTGTCCGGCACAGGGAGGCGGCGTACAGTTTTGGTTCGATGAACAGATGGATGGGAGGACTCGGTGCGTATGCTACTCAAGCTCCTGCGCGGACGCAGCTCGGCGAACCGCGCGATCTGGTCGGCCTTCCTGCTGTGCGCCATGTATTTCGTGACGTGGTACCTGATCTCGCACCTGTCCAACTTCCCCGGCTCGCTGATTTTCTAGTTACGCCACCGTCGCGATACCGTACTTGCGCTGGGTGTGCGAATACTGCGCCTGCAGCGCCTCCAGCGAAGGATGGGCCGGATCGATCTTGCGCATGCGCTCCAGCAGGAAGGAGCATTGTTCGGCCAGCGGCACTTCCCACCCCAGATCGTCCAGTTGCTTGAGTATCGCCGACGTCGCCGCCGGCAGCAGCGACATATTGGCCGGCGCCTTGCGCAAGGCCGCGTTGAGCGTATCGACCGCCGCCCGCAGGTCGCCCTGGCTGCGCTGTTCGGACGCGTGGGCGATCAACTCCTCCACGTGATGCTTGATCTGCTCGCCCATGCCTTCGGCCAGGTCGTGGCGGCCGGCTTTTTCAAACACCTGCACCGCATCGTCCATCGAGACGCCGCTTTCGGTGTCGTTCATCAGGTTCAGCATCAGCTCGGACGCCTGCTGGTCCAGCTTGACGTTCAGGCAGCTGTGCACCAGGCCGATTTTCAGGCCGGTCGACAGGCCGCGGCTGGCGCCGATGGCGGTAACGGCATTGGTCAACTCGGTCGCCGCGCCGGTGATATTACCCGCCATTTCCTGCAACAGGCCGGCGGCGATCGCGCGGCAGGCGTCGACGTTGGCGCTGCTGCGCAATGAGCGCTCCATGTCGCGTATCACGCCGCTGGCCTGGTTGGCGTCGCCTTTCTTGACCAGGGTCTTGACCAGTTTGACGTGGTCTTCCGGGTCGCGGAATTCGGAGTACTTGGCCTTGGCCACCACTTGCTTGAACGCCTTCTCGGCGGCGCCGACGTCGCCCGTCTCGAAGGCCACTTCGCCCAGGTGCCGCAAGCGGTGCACCATGTTGGGCGAGATCGCCACCGCGTCCTCCAGTATCTTCTTGGCCGACTCCTGCTGGCCCATCGCCTCGTGCGTGCGCGCCAGCAGATCGTAGGCCGCCATGAACTTGGGATTCTGGACCAGCAGCTCCTGCAAGGTCTCCTGCGCCTCGATGTACTTCTGCTGCCCGAACTGGCAGCGCGCCATGCCCAGGTGCGCCCAGGCGACAGGGCGGTTCATCAGGATGACCTGGTATACCACCTCGGCGTCGGCCAGTTCGTCCAGCGATACCAGCAGCTCGGCGCGCAGCCGCGCGAAGTCGATCGCGTAGCGGGGATTCTTCTCTTCCGCGATGCCGCACTCGCCGATGGCCTTGCGGATGCTGCCCACTTCAACCAGCTGGTGGACCGGCAGGAACACGTCGCGCCGTTCGACCGCCTTGCGCATGCGTTGCAGCAGCGCGTCCACGGTGAAGGGCTTGAGCACGTAGTCGGTCGGCGTCAGCTCGGCCGCGCCGATCACTTTGCTGTAGACGCCCTCGGACGTGAGCATGATGAAGATCGTCGATGCCGAGATCAGCTTGTGGAGGCGCAGGTCTTCCAGCAACTGCTGGCCGTCCTGGCCATTGTTTTCGCCGCTGCCGTTGCCGAGGTCGTACTCGCACAGGATGATGTCGAACGGTTTCTTGCCCAACTGGCGGATGGCCGTGCCGGAACTGACCGCGTAATCGATCTTGGTGATGCCGGACTGGTTAAGCATGTTGTGCAGGCTGCCGCGCATCCCCGGATTGGGGTCGACGATCAGCACCGACAATTCACTATATTCCGCCATGTTACGCATCCTAGCTAAAGTTAAATCTAGCATACTCCATGGCAAGTCAAAATGTTATGAAAACCGGGCCGCTGACCCCGGCAAGAGGCATATTCACCCCCGAAATGCCCAAAAATGTTGCTTCAGTGGCACTTTTTGGCCTGAATTGGCGCTGTATAGACAGCGTGGTAAGAGGTATAATGCGCGCAAAGGAAATTCTGCATTACAAGTATCTCGTGCTCCATCTACCTTTAATCCGCAGCCACGCTGCATCAACCATCCTCCAACCATGTTGATTCTGCCGGGCTCCAACGCCCTGTCCGCATTCCGTAGCCAACGCCTGTTAACTCAACTGCAAGCCGCGCTGCCTGCCGTCGCCGCCGTCCAGGCGCGCTATGTCCACTTCATCGATGCCGCCGAACCGCTGTCGGCCGACGACACCAGCCGCCTCGGCGCGCTGCTGACCTACGGTGAGCCGGCCCATGCCGACAACACCGATGGCGCCGTCGAAGAGTTCTTCGTCATTCCGCGCTTCGGCACGATCTCGCCGTGGGCCTCCAAGGCCACCGACATCGTCCACAACTGCGGCATGGCGCACATCAAGCGCGTCGAGCGCGGCATCGCCTTCCGCATCAATCTGAAGACCGGCATCCTGGGCAGCAGCATCGGCGCCGCCAAGAAGCTGTCGGACGAAGAAGTGCAGGCCGTGGCAGCATTGCTGCACGACCGCATGACGGAATCGGTGCTGCGCCATCCGGACGAAGCGGCCGGTTTGTTCCGCACGCTGGAAGCGAAGCCGCTGGAATCGGTGGACGTGATCGGCATGGGCAAGGCGGCGCTGGAAAAGGCCAACACGGACCTGGGCCTGGCGATGTCGGACGACGAGATCGAATACCTGGACGCCGCCTTCACCAAGGCCGGCCGCAATCCGACCGACGTCGAGCTGATGATGTTCGCGCAGGCGAACTCGGAGCACTGCCGCCACAAGATCTTCAACGCCGACTGGACCATCGACGGCGAAGCGCAGACCAAGTCGCTGTTCGGCATGATCAAGAACACGCACCAGCTGCAGCCTAAGGGCACCATCGTCGCCTACAGCGACAACTCGTCGATCATGGAAGGCGCGGAAGTGATGCGCTTCTTCCCGCAGGGCGACGCCCACCAGTACGCGCCGATGACCGAGTTGACGCACACGCTGATGAAAGTGGAAACCCACAATCACCCGACCGCGATCTCCCCATTCCCAGGCGCCTCCACCGGCGCCGGCGGCGAGATCCGCGATGAAGGCGCGACTGGCCGTGGCGCCAAGCCGAAGGCTGGCCTGACCGGCTTCACCGTGTCGAACCTGATGCTGCCAGGCGCTGTACAAGCCTGGGAAAACGACGCCGACGTCACCGCGCCTGCGGCAGACTACCGCAACACCGGTAAAGCCTACGGCAAGCCAGACCGCATCGCTTCGGCCTTGCAGATCATGATCGAAGGCCCGCTGGGCGGCGCCGCGTTCAGCAATGAATTCGGCCGTCCGGTACTGGGTGGTTACTTCCGTACCTACGAACAGAATATCGGCAAGCAGTTCGCCGGCGCGCACGACACCGTGTTCGGCTACCACAAGCCGATCATGATCGCCGGCGGCATCGGTAACATCTCCGGCCAGCACACGCACAAGAACGACATCCCGGTCGGCAGCCTGCTGGTGCAGCTGGGTGGTCCCGGCATGCGCATCGGCATGGGCGGCTCGGCCGCTTCGTCGATGGCCACCGGCACCAACACCGCGGACCTGGACTTCGACTCGGTCCAGCGCGGCAATCCAGAGATGGAACGCCGTGCGCAGGAAGTGATCAACGGCTGCTGGCAGCTGGGCGCCAACAATCCGATCATCTCGATCCACGACGTCGGCGCCGGCGGTCTGTCGAACGCCTTCCCGGAGATCACCAACGACGCCAAGCGCGGCGCGATCTTCGACCTGCGCAAGATCCCGCTGGAAGAAAGCGGCATGGCGCCGAAAGAAATCTGGTCCAATGAATCGCAAGAACGCTATGTGCTGGCGATCGCGCCGGACAGCCTGCCGATGTTCAAGGCGCTGTGCGAGCGTGAGCGCTGCCTGTTCGCCGTAGTCGGCACCGCGACCGAAGAACGTCAACTGAAGCTGATCGATCCAGAGCTGGGCAACGAGCCGGTCGACATGCCGATGGATGTCCTGCTGGGCAAACCGCCGAAGATGCAGCGCGACGTGCATCACGTGCAGAACGAATTCCCGGCCATCGACCTGACCGGCATCGACCTGGAAGAAGCCGCCAAGCGCGTGCTGCTGCTGCCTACCGTGGGCGACAAGTCCTTCCTGATCACCATCGGCGACCGTAGCGTGGGCGGTATGTCCGTGCGCGACCAGATGGTCGGTCCTTGGCAGGTGCCGGTGGCCGATTGCGCCGTCACCGCGATGAGCTTCGAAGGCTACCTGGGCGAAGCGATGGCGATGGGCGAGCGTACGCCGCTGGCCGTCATCAACGCCGCGGCATCGGGCCGCATGGCGGTTGCCGAGGCGATCACCAACATCGCCGCAGCGCCGATCAAGGATATCTCCGACATCAAACTGTCCGCCAACTGGATGGCCGCCTGCGGCCAGCCTGGCCAGGACGCAGCGCTGTTCGACACCGTCAAGGCAGTCGGCATGGAACTGTGCCCGGCGCTGGGTATCAGCATCCCGGTCGGCAAGGATTCGCTGTCGATGCGCACCACGTGGAAAGACGAGGGCGACGCCAAGGCTGTCACCTCGCCAGTGTCGCTGATCGTCTCGGCCTTCGCGCCGGTGCACGACGTGCGCAAATCGCTGACGCCACAGATCAAGACCGATGCCGGCGACACCGCCATCATCCTGATCGATCTGGGTCGCGGCAAGAACCGCATGGGCGCGTCGGCGCTGTCGCTGGTCATGGGCCAGCTGGGCAACGAGACGCCGGACGTGGATAGCGCGGAAGACCTGAAGGGCTTCTTCACCGCGATCCAGCAACTGAACAACGACGGCAAGCTGCTGGCTTACCACGACCGTTCCGACGGCGGCCTGTATGGCACGCTGACCGAGATGGCCTTCGCCGGCCGTGCGGGCCTGTCGATCAACCTCGACATCCTGACGCTGGAACAAGGCCATGGCGCCGACCAGGGCGATGCCAAGAACTGGGCCGGCCAGATCGCCGAACGCCGCAACGAGCAAACCCTGCGCGCGCTGTTCTCCGAAGAGCTGGGCGCTGTGATCCAGGTTCGCGCCGAAGAGAAGTCGCTGGTGATGGACGTGCTGCGCACCTTCAACCTGGGCGCGTGCAGCCATATCATCGGCAAGCCGAACGACCGTGGCGTGATCGAGTTCACCCGCGACGCCAAGATCATCTACAACAAGCAGCGCTCGGAACTGCACCGCCTGTGGAGCGAGACCAGCTGGCGCATCGCCCGCCTGCGCGACAATCCTGCCTGCGCCGATGCCGAATACGACCGCATCCTGGACGAAACCGATCCTGGCATTACGCCGAAGATCAGCTTCGACCTGACCGAGAATGTGGCTGCGCCGTTCCTGGCGACCGGCGTGCGTCCGCGCGTTGCGATCCTGCGCGAACAGGGCGTCAACTCGCACATCGAGACCGCGTACGTGATGCACCAGGCAGGCTTCAACGCCGTCGACGTGCACATGAGCGACCTGATTGCCGGCCGCGTCAAGCTGGATGACTTCCAGGGCATCATCGCCGTCGGCGGCTTCTCGTACGGCGACGTGCTGGGCGCCGGCGAAGGCTGGGCCAAGACCATCCTGTTCAACGCCGCGCTGGCCGAGCAGTTCGCCCGCTTCTTCGCGCGCACCGACAGCTTCGGCCTCGGCGTGTGCAACGGTTGCCAGATGATGAGCAACCTGAAGTCCATTATCCCGGGCGCGCATGCTTGGCCTAAGTTCACCACCAATAAATCGGAGAAATTCGAAGCGCGCTTCGCGATGGTGGAAGTGCTGGACTCGCCGTCGATCTTCTTCAACGGCATGGCCGGCACGCAGACCGCCATCGCCATCGCCCACGGCGAAGGCTATGCGGACTTCACGCAGACCGGCAACATCAACGAAGCCGTGGCAGCGATGCGCTTCGTCGACAACCGCGGCGCGGCCACCGAAGCCTATCCGTACAACCCGAACGGCTCGCCGCAGGGCCTGACCTCGGTGACCACGGCCGACGGCCGCTTCACCGTGATGATGCCGCACGCCGAACGAGTGTTCCGCTCGGTACAGCAGTCGTGGCATCCTGAATCGTGGGGCGAGGATTCGCCTTGGATGCGGATGTTCCGCAACGCGCGCAAGTTCGTTGGTTAAGTAAGCAGAAAGGCCGGAGCGATCCGGCCTTTTTTCATATCCAGCCCAACAGTCCGCCGAAAGCGGCCAACGCCACCGTCACGCCGCCAGCCAGCGTCGCCACCACGCCGGCCTGGCGTTTCAGCGACGTCATGTCGTGGATCCAGTAGGCGACGACGAAGAACGGCAGGTAGCCGATCAGCCAGATCAGCCACGGCGCACCCAGGTTCCATGCCGGCCATTCCCACACCAGCGCGCCGACGTGATTCAGCCAGACCTCCCCGCACACGCACAGCACTGAATTGACGACCGCCAACAGCCAGCGGTTGTTGACGCCCATGATCTTCAGCTTGCGGTCGGCGGGCAGCGTACGCACCGCGTACAGGCCCATGATGGCGAACATGAAGCTGATTTCGATGTTCAGGCCGATCAGCAGCACATAGGCCGAGCCGTTCGGCGTGCTCCAGGCCGGTGCGAAGCCGGAGAAGTGGAATAGCAGGCCGTTCCAGATCTCGTTGACCCAATCCATCAGCCAGAACGCCAGGCCCGCCAGCACCGCGTTCCAGCGCCTGGCGGCCGCTTGTTCGCCGTAGGCGTGGATCACCAGCAAAAGCAGGGGAATGACGTACCACTGAAAATGCGACGAGTTGCGTACCAGTTCCTGCGCCTGGGCGGCGGATGCTGCGATCATGAGTTCCTCCCGTGGTTGAAATGGAACGATAGTAGGCGCGGCGGGCATTGCAGGCTTGACAATGCAGGTCATAATTTTTGACAATTCAGGCCATGAGCAAAACACCCCGCGCCATTCCAGGCACTTACGTTCGCATGCTGTTCGACTACCTCGAAGGGCAAAGCCAGGCCGCTGAGGCGGTCTTGGCGGAGCCAGCGCCGGTGGCGGATGGTGGCGAGCCGTCCTATTCCGTGCAGCACTGGCGGATGCTGCTGGAGTGCGCCGCGCGGCAACTGGATGAGCCGGCGATCGGCCTGCGGGTCGGCGCAACCATCACTCCCGCTCATCTGGGGCCATTAGGCTACGTTCTGCTGGCATCCAGCGGCGTTCCGGCGGCATTGGAGCGTTACGTGCGCTATCAACGGCTGGTGCACGACGTCAGCCCGGTCAGTTGGCGGCTAGATGGCGATTTGCTGGTGCTGGAGTGGAGCGCGGAGTCGCGCAACGTGGGGCTGCTGGTCAATCAGTGCGGCATGGCGGCGCTGGTGCAGTTTGCCCGCGACATCACCGGTACCGGCGTGTCGCCGTTGGCGGTTCACTTCGTTGAGCCTCAGCCGGCCGACGTTGCGCCGTACTCCGCGCTGTTCCGCTGCCCGCTGGTATTTGGCGCCGAGACCACCAGAATCGACTATGCGGCCGGTTTGCTGGCACTACCGCTGCGGCAGCCTGATCAGGGTTTGGTGGCGATGCTGGAGCGGCAGGTTCAAATCCGTCTTGCTGAATTGCCGCAAAGAGATGACCTTGCCCACCAGGTCCGCAGCTGTATCGCCGCCTGGCTGATTAAGGGCGAACCGTTGCTGGACAATATCGCCGCTGAAATGCATATGTCAGGCCGCACGCTGCGCCGGAAGCTGGAGCAGGGCGGGCGGACATTCAGGGCTTTATTGGACGATACCCGCCTTCAAATGGCGCAGGAATACTTGCGGGATAAACGCCTGGCATTGCCCGAAGTCGCATTGTTATTAGGCTATTCCGAGCAGAGCGCCTTTAATCGCGCCTTTATGCGCTGGGCCGGCGATACGCCACGCCTATTCCGCCAGAAGATGCTTATTGGCCTCGCGATAACTCAACGCTGAAAGCTGCTGTTTTTCTTTTAGCGTGAATGCCCGAATTGCTTCAGGATCGTGCCGTGCATAATCCCGCAAAGCCCAGCCTATCGCTTTTTGTATGAAGAATTCTTTTTCATGGGCAAGGGCGAGGGCATAATTGAAAAGCCGATCTGTATCAACTTTGCCGCGCCACCCCAGCTGGTGCAATAAGGCGATTCGGCGCACCCACATATTCTCGTGTTTTACGGCCCGGTCCATGCCATCGTGGCGGAAGCGCAAAACATCGCCTATGACCGAAGCCAACGCGTCAACCGTATCCCACCATGATTTATGCTGCACCAATTCGAGCAGTTTGGGAATATGTACGAGTTCCAATTCCTTGCTGTGCATGTCCAGCAAGTCGATTGCCACGTACTGATATTCCCTTTGCGGTAACGCCCATAATTCAAAGGCGTAATGGAGGAGATTATCCGCTCCATTGCCTTTTAATTGCTTCAATAAAGGCTTTGCGGCCAGACGGCGCTGCGGCGTCCCGACTCCAAGGAAATCAAACTGGTCACGCATGTAGGCGCGCATGGCAGGGGCGCGACCGGGCGTGGTGGCAGAAGCGAGGGCGGTGTCGAGGGCAGTGCGGAATTCGGAATTCATACGGCAAGTATAGATGAAGCCCCGGAATCAAGCCAGAACTTGGCGCGTTTCAGCCAGAATCTGGCTTTAAACCCTTGTGCGGCCCCAATAAAAAAAGCGCCTCAATGAGGCGCTTTTTGAACAACCGAAAAACCAGATTACTGGATCTTGGCTTTCTTGGTCAGCTCGTCGCGGAAGGCGGCGATTTTACGCTGCTGCAGGGCTTCTGCTACCTGGCCTTTAACTTCTTCCAGCGAAGGCAGTTTGGTGGCGCGGGATTCTTCCAGTTTGATGACGTGGAAACCATATTCGGTTTTAACCGGGGTCTGGGTAATCTCGCCGTTTTTCAGGGCAATCATCGCATCGGCGAAAGGCTTGACCAGTTTGCCTGGAGTCATCCAGCCCAGATCGCCGCCGTTATTGGCGGAACCGTCTTTCGATACCTTAGCCAATTCTTCGAATTTACCGCCGGCTTTCAGCTTGGTGATAATGTCCTTGGCTTCCTGTTCGGTCGCTACCAGGATATGACGCGAGTGATATTCTTTCTCGCCCATGGCAGATTTATACTTGTCGTATTCGGCTTTGATTTCGGTGTCTTTAACCGGATTCTTTTTAACGTAGTCAGCCAGCATCGCATTGATGATGATGCTTTGACGAGCGTTCTCAATTGCAGCCTTGACTTCAGCCTTGGTGCCGAAACCTTGTTTATCCGCTTCCTGGATCATTACTTCACGGCCGATCAATTCTTTCTTGACCATTTCGCGCAGCTGCGGGCTATCAGGCTGTTGGCCTTGCGAGACCACTTGCTTGACCATTTGATCTACTTTGGCGGCTGGAATAGCCTTGCCATTCACGGTCGCGACGTTTTGCGCGTATGCCGGCGCTGCAACGGCAGCGATCAGTGCTAACAACAGGTGGGCTGGCTTCAACATCATTATTAAATCCTATAAAGAAACAAGAAATCGCACTCGGCGGTGCATTGTACCAACGCAGAATTAAAAACGGCGCCCCGCAGGGCGCCGCCTTCATCTATAACATTACTGCACTTTTGCTTTCTTGACCAGTTCTTCCTGGTAGGCTTGCAATTTCTTCTGGGCCAGTGCTTCCGCAACTTGCGGTTTCACTTCTTCCAGGGTAGGCAGCTTGGCTGCGCGGATGTCGTCCACTTTGATCACGTGGAAGCCGTTCGGGGTTTGAACCGGCTTCTCGGTAACCTGGCCTTTTTGCAGGCCAACGAAAGCAGCCGAGAACGCTGGTGGGAAGGACGATGGAACTGCCCAATCCAGATCGCCGCCGTTCGCTGCGGAACCAGTGTCTTTCGATGCTTTTGCCAGTTCTTCGAATTTGGCGCCGCCTTTGATCTTGGCGATCACGTCGTTCGCTTCAGCTTCGGTAGCCATCATGATGTGGCGTACGTGGTATTCCTTGTCGCCGTTCTGGGCCACGAAGCGGTCGTATTCAGCCTTGATGTCGGCATCCGAAACCGGGTTCTTCTTCATGTAGTCGCCGACCAGCGCGTTGACGATGATGGCCTGGCGAGCGTTTTCGATTTGCGTCTTGACCGCTGCATCTTTACCGAAACCTTGTTTTTCCGCTTCCTGCATCATCACTTCGCGGCCGATCAGGTCTTTCTTGATCAGATCGCGCAGTTGTGGCGAATCAGGCTGCTGGCCTTGGGCGACAACTTGCTTGACCACAGCGTCCACGCGCGAGGTTGGGATGGCTTTGCCATTAACTACGGCAACGTTTTGTGCGAAAGCAGGTACGGCGGCAACGGCGAGAAGTGCAATCAGCAAACTGGCTGGCTTGAAAGTCATTATTAATTCCTGTAAGGGGAAAGTTTTAGCGAAATTGCCTGGGCAGGAGTTGGATCAGCTATCAGTCTTTGTGTTCAATTATTTTGAAACCGATAGCGACCGTTCCCAAACCAAGCGCTACATCATACTTCGGACGGAGCCAATGCGGTAATGGCCAATGCATGAATTTCTTTATGCATCATATCGTGCACGGAATCATACACGAGTCGATGTCTTGTGACGAGTTTGAGCCCCTCGAATTGTAACGAAACAATTCTAACGTTGTAATGACCCCCACCCGAGGCGGCCCCGGCATGGCCGGCGTGCAGCGCCGAGTCGTCTTCCAGCGTCAGTTCCAGCGGCGCCAGGGCGGCCTGGAAGCGGCCGCGCATGCGCTCCATACGCGTATCAGTCATGCTTCATCCTTCATGTGGCGCGACAGGTAGATTGTTTGACCGACGATAAACACAAACATGATCGCGGTCGAACCAAATGCTTTAAAACTGACCCATGAACTGGTGTCGCCTTTAAACAAGACGAAGGCGACATACCAGTTCAGGAAGCCCATTGCGATAAAGAAACTGATCCAGGCCAGGTTCAGGCGGCTCCAGATCAAGTCCGGCAATTGGACGATTTCTTCCATCGACTTGCGCATCAGGTTCTTTTTAAAGACGAACTCGCTAATCAGCAGGCCGGATGCAAAGAACCAATAGACGATGCTCAATTTCCATTTGATGAAATCTTCATCGTGCAGGTAAATGGTCAGGCCGCCGAAGAAAACAAACATGGCCAGCGAGAACCACAGCACGAAATCGACCTTGCGCCCGCGCAGCTTGATGTAGCCGATCTGCGCCATCGTCGCCAGGATGCCGACCAGCGTGGCGATCACGATCGGCGCCTGGTCCGGCGTCACCGTGCCGCCGGAGACGATGCTGCTCAGGTAGGTGTTGATGAAATGCTGGGCCGCGTCGGCGTTCCAGCCCGACAGCTTGTAGGCAACGAAGAACAGCAGCAGCGGGATCAGGTCGAACAGAAATTTCATGTTGTCTCAAACGTTATTGTGGGTCGAAGCGCAGCGAGGCCGAATTGATGCAATAGCGCAATCCGGTTGGAGGAGGACCGTCCGGGAACACATGGCCCAGATGGGCGTCGCACACCGCGCAGATGATTTCGGTGCGCAGCATACCATGGGTGCGGTCGGTTTTTTCAATGACATTGGCGGGATCGAGCGCTTCAAAGTAGCTCGGCCAGCCGCAGCCGGAATCGAATTTGGCGTCGGAACGGAACAGCGGCGTATCGCAGCATACGCAGGTGTAGATGCCGTGCTCGTGGTGATCCCAGAACTTGCCGGTAAAAGCGCGCTCGGTGGCGGCATGCCGGGTGACTTGATATTCCATAGGGTCCAGCATGGCGCGCCATTCGGCGTCGGATTTGGTGACTTTATTGCTCATGGCTTAGTACTCGCTTAAGAAGAACAGCTTACTTCGAGGTGGCTGGCCCAGTCTGGGGGCAAGGCGGCGTATTGATCGTGCTCAGGCTGTTCGTCGTATGGGCGCTGCAAAACTGACAGCAAACGCTCCACTTCAGTAAAGTCCTTGTTTTGTGCTTTTTCAATGGCAACTTGAGCCAGGTAATTACGCAGCACATATTTGGGGTTGACTTTGTCCATCGCAAGCTTGCGCGCAGCGTCGTCGCTGGCCTCGGCTTGCAGGCGGGCGCGGTACTGCGTGGCCCAGGCATCGAAGGCCGGACGGTCGATAAACAGGTCGCGCAGCGGCTCGTCGCCGCTGGCGTCGGCCGACTTCAAGCCGCTCAGGCGCCGGAAGAAGAGCGTGAAATCGACGCTGTTCGCTTGCATCAGCGCGAACATGGCGTCAAATAGCGTGCGATCGGCATCAACGTGCCTGGCCAGCAAGGTCAAGCCCAGCTTGGCGTGCAGCAGCTCGTCCATCTTGGCGGCGAATTCAGGCTGGTAGACATCGAGCGCGGCTTGGGTTTCGTCCACTTCGCCGATCAGCGGCAGCAGCGCCTGGCCCAGCGCGTAGCAATTCCAATGGCCTACCTGCGGCTGGTTGGCGTAGGAATAGCGCCCCTGCTGGTCGGTGTGGTTGCAGATGTGGTCGGAGTCGAAGGCTTCCATGAAGCCGAACGGGCCGTAATCCAGCGTCAGGCCGAGGATGGACATATTATCGGTGTTCATCACGCCGTGCATGAAGCCCACCGCCTGCCAGTGGGCGATCATATGTGCGGTGCGACGCGTGACTTCGGCCAGGAATGCCTTGTAAGGATTCGCTTCCGCGCGCAACTCCGGATAAAAACGGTCGATGACATAGTCGGCCAGCTGTTTCAGCTCGTCGTTTTTGTTGCGGTAGAACCAGTGCTCGAACGAGCCGAAGCGCACGAAGCTGGGCGCCATGCGCACCACCACGGCCGAGGTTTCCACGGTCTCGCGCATCACGCCCTGGTCCGAACCGGCCACCGACAGCGCGCGCGAGGTCGGGATGCCCAGGCCGTGCATCGCTTCCGAGCACAGGAACTCGCGGATCGACGAGCGCAGCACGGCGCGGCCGTCGCCCATGCGCGAGTAGGGCGTCAGGCCGGCGCCTTTCCATTGCAGTTCCATCGGCCCTTCGGCGGTGGCGACGTCGCCGAACAACATGGCGCGGCCGTCGCCCAGCTGGCCGGCCCAGACGCCGAACTGGTGGCCGGAATACACGGCGGCCAGCGGCAGCGCGCGCTCCGGCGCGGCATTCCCGACCAGGACGTCGAGGCTGTCGGCGACTTGCTCGGGCGTCAGCCCGACCAGTGCTGCGGCCGGCGCGCTGACGGCGACCAGATAAGGCGCCGGCAGCGGGGTAGGCATCAGGCGGGTGTAAAAAGCGGGCGGCAGGGACGCGAAGGAATTGTCCAGCGGCAGTTTAGAGGCAGTAATGGCAGTTTCCGTTTCGCAGTAAGGCCCCGCAGGGCGTGAACTTGCGATTTTACCGCAGCGGGCGGCTGCTGCGGTGCAGCATCGAAATGCATTGACGGTCGGCGCACGGGCATTCCAAACTCATTCCTATTAAATTAACATTTCCAGGAGCCCGCATACATGTATCCACAGAGTCCGCTGATGGGCCAGATGATGAATCAGCCGCTGCTCGTGTCCAGCATCCTGGACTTCGCCGCGCGGCATTATGGCAACAGCGAGATCGTTTCGCAGCGGGTTGAAGGCGACCTGCACCGCTACACCTTCCGCGACTGCCAGCAGCGCGCCAAACGCCTGGCCAACGCCTTGAACGGGCTGGGCGTGCGCATGGGCGACCGCGTCGCCACGCTGGCCTGGAACGGCTACCGCCATCTGGAAGCCTATTACGGCGTGTCCGGCTCGGGCGCAGTGCTGCACACCTTGAACCCGCGCCTGCATCCCGACCAGCTGGCCTACATCTGCAACCATGCCGAAGACCAGTACCTGATGTTCGATTTCTGCTTCCTGCCGCTGGTGGAAGCGTTCGCGCCGCTGTGCAAGGGCGTCAAGGGCTTTATCCTGTTCGGCGCCGCCGACCGCATGCCGGCCGAGACGAAAATCCCCAACCTGCTGTGCTACGAAGACTTGATCAACTCCCATTCGCCCGAGTACGAATGGCCGCTGTTCGACGAGAATTCCGCCTGCACGCTGTGCTACACCTCGGGCACCACCGGCAATCCCAAGGGCGCGCTGTACTCGCACCGCTCGACCGTGCTGCACGCCTACGGCTCCGCCATGCCGAATGCGCTCAACGTTTCCTCGCGCGACACGGTGATGCCGGTGGTGCCGATGTTCCATGTGAATGCCTGGGGTTTGCCGTACTCGGTGCCGCTGTCGGGTGCCAAGATGGTGTTTCCGGGGCCGGCGCTGGACGGCAAGTCGGTCTACGAATTGATGGAAAAAGAACAGGTCACTTTCTCGGCCGGCGTGCCGACCGTGTGGCTGGGCCTGATCAACTACGCGATGCAGAACAAGCTGAAGTTCTCGACCTTCCGCCGCACCGTGATCGGCGGCTCGGCCTGCCCGCCAGCGATGATGAGCACGCTGATCGACGAGTTCGACGTCGAGGTGATCCATGCCTGGGGCATGACGGAAATGTCGCCGCTGGGCACCGCCGGCGGCCTGCTGACCAAGCACCTGGACCTGAGCAAGGAAGAACAGCGCAAGATCCTGCAGAAGCAGGGCCATGCGATCTACGGCGTCGACATGAAGATCGCCGACGACGACGGCAAGGAATTGCCGTGGGACGGCGTCAGCTACGGACACCTGATGGTCAAGGGGCCGTGGATCATCTCGCGCTACTTCAAGGACGAAGGCGGCGACGTGCTGGAGGACGGCTGGTTCCCGACCGGCGACGTGGCCACCATCGACCCCGACGGCTTCATGCAGATCACCGACCGCAGCAAGGACGTGATCAAGTCCGGCGGCGAATGGATAGGCACCATCGACCTGGAGAACGTCGCCATGTCGCACCCGGCGGTGATGCAGGCGGCCTGCATCGGCGTCGCCCATCCGAAGTGGGACGAGCGGCCCTTGCTGGTGGTGGTGCTGCGGCCGGGGCAGGAACTCGGCCGCGAGGACCTGCTGGCCCACTTCCAGGGCAAGGTCGCCAAGTGGTGGCTGCCCGACGACGTGGTGTTTGCCGAGGCGCTGCCGGTCGGCGGCACCGGCAAGATCCAGAAAAACAAGCTGCGCGAGCAGTACCGCGACTATCGCTTGCCGACTGCCTGAGGCGGCAGTTCGGGCAGGAACGTCAGCATCAGCAAGCCCAGGCCGACCAGCACCGTGCCGGTGGTGAAGATGCTGGCGATGGCGTGGCGATAGATGTCGGCCGTGGCGGCTTGGCCGTGCAGGCGCTGCGCCAGGATCGCGCCGGATCCGGTCACGCCGACCAGCCCGCCGAGTGAGCGGAAGAAGGCCAGCATCGCCGTGCCGACGCCGCGCCGCGTGGCGGGCAGGGCGTTTTGCACCGCCATCGTCATATTGGGCATCACCAGGCCGAGGCCGGCGCCCAGCACGAAGATGGCCGGTTCCAGCACCAGGTAGCCCGCCGAGTGCGCGATGCCCCAGGCCAGCACGGCGAACGACAAGGTCGCCAGGCCCAGGCCCACGGTCTGCGCCGGCTTGTAGCGGCCGCCGGACCTGGCCAGCACGCGGCCATTGAGCGACGATGCGATCACCAGGCCGACCATCATCGGCATCGTCAGCAGGCCGGAATTGGCCGGGCTGGCGCCCATCACCATCTGGAACAGCAGCGGGAAGAACACGCTCGAACCCATCATGCCGACAAAGGTCAGCGCCAGCACCACGCTGGCGACGTTGAACACGCGGTTGTGGAACAAGTCCGGCGGCAGCACCGGCTCCGGCACGCGCCGCACGTGCCACAGCAGGCCCGCGATCAGCGCCACCGCCAGCACGCTCAGGTATTTCACTTCGCCGGAATTCCATGGCCATTGCGTGCCGCCCAAGGCCAGCACCAGCAGCGCCGCCGTGACGCCGCCGGTCAGCAGCACCGAGCCCAGGTAGTCGATCTTGTGCTCGCGGTGCGGGCTGGTGTGGTGCATGGATTTGGAGATCACATACAGCGCCAGCGCGCCCATCGGCAGGTTGACGTAGAAGATCCAATGCCACGACAGCCAGCTCGTCAGCAAGCCGCCCAGCACCGGACCCAGCACGCTGGCCACCGCATACACGGCGGCGATGCTGCCCTGGCGCTTGCCGCGCTCGGCCGGCGGTATCAGGTCGCCGATGACGATCTGCGCCAGCGGCAGGAAGCCGCCCGCGCCCATGCCCTGGATCGCGCGGAAGACGATCAGCTCGGTCATATTCTGCGCCAGCCCGCACAGGGCCGAGCCGATCAGGAAGGTGATGATCGCGGTGTACAGCAAGGGTTTGCGGCCGTACTGGTCGCTGAGCTTGCCGTACAGCGGCATGGTGGCGGTGGACGCCAGCATGTAGGCCGTCACCACCCACGACAGGTGGGCCATGCCGCCGAGGTCGGAGACGATGCGCGGCAGCGCGGTCGCTACGATGCTCTGGTCCAGCGCGGACAAGCCGATCATGATGACCAGGCCCAGGTAGATGGCGCGGATTTCCCTGGCCGTGACCGGCGCGGTATCTGTATGCATCGTCATTCGCCGATCTCGTTGAGGTATTGGATGGCGTCGCGCAGCGCCTGCGCGCCTTCCGGTTGCAGCTGCGCCAGCCGGCGGGCCAGCCAGTCGAGGCGGCGGCTGCGTATGTCTTCAATCACCGCCGCGCCTTGCGGCGTGAGCAGCAGGCCGACCCTGCGGCGGTCCTCGGGATTGGGCGCGTCGCGCCGCACCAGGCCGGCGTTTTCCAGCGCCTTGATGTGGCCGCTCATGGTCGGGCCGCGCAGCTTTTCCAGGCGCGCCAGCTCGGCCACGCCGATGCCGGGCGTCCGGCTGATGGTCGACAGCAGCAATTTGTGCTGCAGGGACAGGCCGTGCGGATCGCTGTCGCCCTCCTGGCGGATGCGGCGGAACACATGGTGCAGGGCGGTCCTCAGCTCGTCGGCCAGCGCAATGGCTTCCTTGGGGATGGCGGGTTCTTTGGTCATGGCATTCAATATAGGTAGGCTACCTATCTATATTAAGCGATGCCGGGCCGGGCATCAAGACAAAAAAAAGCCCGGCGAACCGGGCTGAGGGGGAGGAGACTTGCTGTTACTTGAGGGCGCCGAACACCTTGCCGATCAGCTTGCTACCGGCGCCGAGCGGATCGGCGCGGATGGCTTTTTCTTCTTCGCCTATCATCGTGTACAGGCCGTCCAGCGCGCGCTGGGTCACGTAGCCTTCGACCGTGGTCTGTTCCTTGGCCAGCACGCCCAGCTTGGGCGCCATCGCCATCGCGGTGTTGTACTTGTTGGCCAGGTCGGAGCGGTCGGTGACCTTTTTCACGATCGGCAGGAACTGCACCGCCAGCTTCGGCGAGGTTTTCTCGCGGAAGAAATCGGTCACCGAGGTGTCGCCGCCGGTCAGGATGTTCTTGGCGTCGGTGACGCTCATGGACTTGACGGCGTCCACCAGCAGCGGCTTGGCCATCGGCACCGCCGCTTCGGCCGCGTGGTTCATCTGCACCACCAGGTCGTCGAGTTGCTGGCCCTTGCCGGTCATCTTCAGCAGCGGCCGCGCCTGTTCCAGGATTTTCGGCAGCGGGATGCGCACTTTCTCATTGTTGAGGAAGCCGTTCTCGGCGCCCAGCTTGGCAACCGCCAGCGACGAGCCTTTATCCAGCGCCGCCTTGAGGCCGCCGGTGGCGTCCTGGTTGCTCAGGTCGGCCAGCGAGAGCGCATAGGCGCTGGCCGCCGCCAGGGTCAGGGGAAGCAGCAGGGCGACGGCGCGTCGAGAAATGAACATGGTAAAACCTCAAAAGTTGGCCAGGCCGGCGGCTGCCGGCATGCCGCTACTTTACCGCAGCGCCGCCTATGCCGCCAGCTCCGCCAGCGCCGGCATCTCGCGCGCCAGCCTTTGCAGCAGGCGGTCGCATTCGAACACGCTGAGCGTCTTGTGGCTGTCGCCTTCGCCCTCGATGTCGATCACCTCGTCCATCTCGCCGCGCGGGTCGCCTTGCACGCCGGGATTGCGCAGCATTTTTGGCGCAGCGAAACGGCGGCTGTCGCTGATGGTCATGATGTTCTCGACCGCGTCCACCATCAGGCCATACAGGTCTTCGCCGCGCTCGATGATCAGGATCTTGGCCTGGTCGGCGTTATCGAGTGGGGGCATGTGATACAGGCTGCGCAGGTCGATCACGCTGATCATCTGCTGGCGCAGGTTCAGCATGCCGCGCATGAAGGCCGGCATGCCGGGCGGACGGGTGATGTCGCCGGAGAAGTCGATGATCTCGCGCACCTGCTTGATCTCCACCGCGTAGGTGTTCTCCAGCGCGAAGGTGATGTAGACCTGGCGCTGGCTGCGGCGCGGATCGCGCTCGGTCTTGGCGGCCTCGTCCTTCGGATACAGGCTGGCGTGGCCGGCGCGCATCTCCTTGATCTCGTTGTTGCTGAAGATCTCGCGGTGGTTGAGGAAGATGATGTCGCCCAGCTCGGGCTTGGAGATGCAGCCGCCGAACATGCCGGCGCGGGCCTTGCTCAGCAGCGGGATCGCCATCACTTCCTCGCTGTAGAAGTTGACGATGTTGTCGACCGAATCGACCAGGAAGCCGATGGTGGCGTCGTCGATGCGGGCGATGACGATGCGCTGGTCGGGCAGGAACTCGCGCTGCGCCGAGGCCGGCGCCGCGTTCGAGTTCAGCAGCGTGCTGAAGTCGACCACGGCCACCTGGCTGCCGCGAAAATTGATGCGCCCCAGGCACAGCGCGCTGTTCAGCACCGAGGCCTGCAATTCCGGCACGCGGATGATCTCCTGGATCGCGCTCATCTCGAAGGCGAACGACGATATGCCGACGCGGAAGCTGACGCACTGGCGCCGCTCGCCCTGGTTGCGGCGCGCGGTCTGGCGCTGCGCGCCTTGCAGCGCCAGCACCTGCGGCACGTTTTCGATGCGCACCAGCGCGGCCGGGTCGAGCACCTGCACCAGGCGCGCGCCGTCGTCGAGCAGGATGGTGCCGGCCACCACGCCGTGCACGTCGCCGTTGGCGTAGCTCAGGGTGCTGCGCTGCTCGGGCCGCACGCGCAGGATCTCGCCGGTTTCATGGAACAGTATGCCCACCAGCACGCCCTGGAAATCGAGGATGGCGATCTTGTCGCTGGCCTCGGCGGCGCGCGCCTCCGGCCGGAACACGCGGCCCAGGTTGACCACCGGGATCACCACGCCGCGCAAGGTGAACACGCCTTCGAGGAAGGCCGGCGACAGCGGCAGCACGCTGATCTTGGCGGGATAATTGACCACTTCGCGGATGCAGATCGCCGGCAGGGCGAACTCGTCGCCGCCCAGCACGAAGGAGCCGAACAGTTCGGTGGCGGGGGCGGCGGCGCTGTTAGTGGCGTGCATGGAGGCTGTCCTGTGGCGTGGCGACGATGTCGGTGACGGCGTAACTCTGGGTGGCGCAGTCGATGGTCAGGGTGCGGCCGCATTTGCCGCCCAGCCGGCAATAGCTGACGTTGAGCCCGCATTCGCGCAGGTATTTGTGGGCGGCGGCGGCATTCTGCTGGCCGACCTGCAGCCTCGGCGCCTGGCGCTGGAACATATGGGCGCCGCCGGCCACCACCACTTCGATGTCGGGATAATCGGCCTCGGTAGCGCCCATCAGGCGCAGCAGCGAGGGCACGGCCTGGCTGACATAACGCGCCCCGGTTTCGCACTGGCGGTCCGGCGCTTCCGGCAGCAGGCAGTGGGCCAGGCCGCAGCAGCCGCGCTTTTTCCACAGGAAGGCGATGCCGACGCACGATCCCAGCAGCGCCTGCAGCTGGCCGCTGTGGGCGCCGATCTCCAGCTTGCCCATGGGCACGCGCAGGCAGCCGGGCAGGGCGGGCGCGCTGAACATGCTGATGTTGTCGAGAGTTTCCATGTCACACCGTATAAATCATCGGCCGCTCGTAGCGGTAGGCCGTGTCGAGCCCGACTATCGATTCGGATTCACCCAGAATCAGCCGGGAGTGGGCCGCCATGCTGTGGCGGGCTTGCTTCAGGACGGTCTGCTGGTGTTCCTGGTCGAAGTAGATCAGCACGTTACGCAGGAACACCAGGTCGAACTGTTTGTGCGGCTTGAGCGGCACCAGCAGGTTGTGCTGCGCCAGGTCCACATGCTGTTTCAGCGCGTCGACCACGCGCAGGCCCTTGCCGCCGGGCTTGAAGTATTTTTTGACCCATTCCGGATGCGACAGCAGGATGCGCTCCACCGAACGGCCGCTGTACTCGCCGGTCCGGGCCTGCTCCAGGATCTGTTGCGAGATATCGGTGGCGTGGATGCGGTAGCTGAAGCCGGGATGCGCGGCCTGGAATTCCTCGCACAATATCGCCATCGAATACAGCTCTTCGCCGCTGGATGCGGCGGCGGACCAGACCTGCAGCCGCCGTCCCTGGTGCGCCGCCCACCACGCGGGCAGGAATTCCTGCTCGACGTAATCCCACACCTGCGGCGTGCGGAAGAACAGGGTGTCGTTGGTGGTGACCAGGTCGATAAAGTGCGGAATCTCGCCCCGGTCCTGCTCCACCTTGTCCAGGTAAGCCTGGTAGCTGACTATCTCCAGCGCCTGCATGCGCGGGCGCAGGCGCCGCTCCAGCAAGATGCTTTTGCGCTCGGTCATCGCGATGCCGGTGTGCTTGCGCACCAGCGCGATGAGCGCGGTCAGCGTCGCCGGGGGAAGTCCCGCGCCGATGCTCACGCCTACACCACGAAGCCGGCCACGGTCTTGTTCAAATCGCCGGCGCGCTGGTTCAAGCCCTCCGTCGAGCGCGCGATGCTGTCGCAGGCGGCGGCCGATTTCTCGGACTCCTCGGCGATGTATTGCACGGCGGTGCTGACTTCGCGCGCCGTCAGCAGCTGCTCGTTGGTGGCGCTGGAGATATCGGAGATCGCCAGCGTGGTCTTGGCGACGCCGGCGACGATCTTGTCGAAGGCATCGCTGGCCTGGCGCGAAATCTCGCTGCCGGCCGAGACCCGCTTGACCGACTCGTTGATCAGCTTGGAAATTTCCTTGGTGGCCTGCGAGGAGCGCTCGGCCAGCTTGCGCACCTCGTCGGCGACCACCGAGAAGCCCAGGCCGTGCTCGCCGGCGCGGGCCGCCTCGATGGCGGCGTTGAAGGCCAGCATATTGGTCTGGTTGGCGATCTCGCTGATCACCTTGACGATCTCGCCGATGTCTTCCGACGAGCGGTTGATCAGGTCCATCGCCTCGATCGACTTGGCCACGGCCTTGGCGCCGGCCTCGGCTTCGTGCTGGGTGGCCTTGGCCAGGGTGTCGGCGTCGTTGGTGTTCTGGGCGATGGTGTTGATGGAATTGGTCAGACCGTCGATCGAGGCGTTCATTTCCTCCACGGTGGCGCCCAGCGCCTGGGTGCCCACGGCCACGCCGTTGGAGCGTTCGGCGATGGTGGTCGAGGCGTCCGCCAGGCCGTTGGCCGAGGCCACCACGTCGCTGATGACCTTGCGCAGGTCGGTGATCATCTTGCTGATGCCTTCGGCCAGGTGGTCCAGCGGTTCGTCGCCGTCGATGATGATCTTGCTGGTCAGGTCGCCGGAGGCGGCGCGGCCCACCGAGTCCAGCAGGCGCTTGATCTTGATGCCGTCCGATTCGGCCTTGGCCGCCACCGAGTTCTCCAGGTTGACCTGGTCGGTAATGTCGCTGGCAAACTTCACGATTTTATATGGCTTGCCGTTGAGATCGAGCACTGGATTATAAGTCGCCTGTATCCATATGGTTTTGCCATTGTTGCCAACTCGTTTATAGCGACCGCCATCGAACTCGCCGCGATTCAATTTTTGCCAGAACCGTTTATATTCCGAGCTATTCGCATATTCCGGTTCGCAGAACATGCGGTGGTGTTCGCCCTTGATATCCTCCAGGGTATAACCCATGGCGTTAAGGAAATTCTCGTTAGCATTCAATACATGGCCGCCCATGTCGAATTCAATCACCGCCTGGGCCTTGGATATGGCGGCGACCTTGCTTTCGTACTCGGCGTTCTTTATCTTGCTGTCGGTGATGACGGTGGCGAACTTGATGACCTTGTAGGCCTTGCCCTCGGCGTCGATGATCGGGTTGTAGGAGGCGTTGATCCACACCTCGCGGCCGCCCTTGGCCAGGCGCTTGTAGTCGCCGCGGTCGAACTCGCCGCGCCCCAGGCGCGCCCACAAGTCCTTGTATTCCGGCGTCTTGGCGTACTCGGGATCGCAGAAGATCGAGTGGTGCTTGCCCCGGACTTCCTCCAGCGTGTAGTCGACGGTTTTCAGGAAGTTGTCGTTGGCGTGCAGGATGGTGCCGTCGAGATCGAACTCGATCAGCGCCTGCACTCGGTTCAACGCCGTATTAATAGCTTGAATATCAAGATCCTGTGATTTGATTACCTGGCTATGCGCGTCCATGTCGAGTCCTGTGATATTTGGAGAGAATTAATAGGCGGGAAATATTTACGGGGCACTGTTGTATTCGGCTGAACTTATTATTCATCTGAATTTGAGCCAAAACAAGAATCTATTTTAAATTTCTGATGCGCGTGTATTGAATTTTCCACGAGGAATTAATATCGCGATATATTTCAGTGAGAATTTCTCCTATTTAAAAAGCATTTTCTCGGCATTCAAAAGCACTGGCCGAAACGGCAAGTTTGCATGGCTGGCCACCGGGCCATCCTGTACCATGCTGTAAGGTCAACAAAAAAAATAATACGACCGTTCTTTTATGCGGTATAGTGAGTGGGCTGACGATCTTATTAAAGCTCCACTAAAACATAAGGAAGAGACATGACTGCTGAATATCAAGTCCGCGGCACGGTTGCCGTCATCACGCTGAACAATCCGCCGGTCAACGGCCTGGGCCTGGCCACCCGCACGGCGGCGGTCAAGGGCATCCAGCAGGCGCTGGCGGACGACACCGTCAAAGCCATCGTCATCACCGGCGCCGGCAAGGCCTTCTCGGGCGGCGCCGACATCAAGGAATTCAATTCGCCGAAAGCGCTGGCCGAGCCCAGCCTGCACACGCTGATCGCCACCGCCGAAAGCTCGACCAAGCCGGTGGTCGCCGCCATCCACACTGTCTGCATGGGCGGCGGGTTGGAGCTGTCGCTGGGCTGCCACTACCGCGTGGCGATGCCGGGCGCGCAGATCGCGCTGCCGGAAGTCAAGCTGGGCCTGTTGCCGGGCGCCGGCGGCACGCAGCGCCTGCCGCGCGTGCTGGGCCTGGAAATGGCGTTGAACATGATCGTCTCCGGCACCCCGGTGCTGTCCGACAAGCTGGCCAACACCGCGCTGTTCGACGCCGTGTTCGCCGCCGACGCCGACCTGGTCAGCTCGGCCGTGGCGTTTGCCGAAACCATCGCCGACGCGCGTCCGCTGCCGAAAGTGCGCGACCGCAAAGTCGACTACCCGAACCACGAAGCCTTCCTGCAATTCTCGCGCAACACGGTCAAGGCCATGTCCGGCCCGTTCCCGGCGCCGCTGGAATGCGTGGAAACCGTGGCCGCATCGGTCACGATGAAGTTCGAGGACGGCATGAAGTTCGAGCGTGAACGCTTCCTGCACCTGATCCAGACCACCGAATCGAAAGCGCTGCGCCACGCCTTCTTCGCCGAACGCGTCGCCAGCAAGGTGCCGGACGTGCCGGCCGATACGCCGGTGCGCGCCATCAAGCAGGCCGCCGTGATCGGCGCCGGCACCATGGGCGGCGGCATCGCCATGAACTTCCTGAACGCCGGCATCCCGGTCATCATGCTGGAAACCAGACAGGAAGCGCTGGACAAGGGCCTGGCCACGATCCGCAAGAATTACGAAAACACCATGAAGAAGGGCAAGCTGACGCAGGAGAAGTTCGACCAGCGCATGGCCCTGGTCAGCGGCACGCTGGCGTATGAAGACATCGGCCAGGCCGACATCGTGGTCGAAGCCGTGTTCGAGGAGATGGGCGTCAAGGAAGCCGTGTTCCGCAAGCTGGACGAAGTGATGAAGCCGGGCGCCATCCTGGCCTCCAACACCTCGACCCTGGACCTGAACCAGATCGCCAGCTTCACCAAGCGTCCGCAGGACGTCATCGGCACCCACTTCTTCAGCCCCGCCAACGTGATGAAGCTGCTGGAAATCGTGCGCGGCGCGCAGACCGGCAAGGACGTGCTGGCCACCGCGCTGGCGCTGTCGAAAAAACTCAAGAAGACCGGCGTGGTGTCGGGCGTGTGCGACGGCTTCATCGGCAACCGCATGATCGAGCAGTACAGCCGCCAGGCCGGCTTCCTGCTGGAAGAGGGCGCCTTGCCGGAGCAGGTCGACAAGGCGGTCGAGAAGTTCGGCTTCGCCATGGGACCGTTCCGCATGGGCGACCTGGCCGGCAACGACATCGGCTGGGCCATCCGCAAGCGCCGCTACGTGGAGAAGCCGGAAATCAGCTACTCCAAGACCGCCGACCTGCTGTGCGAGATGGGCCGCTACGGCCAGAAAACCGGCGCCGGCTGGTACGACTACAAGGCGGGCGACCGCAAGGCCTACCCGAACGAGCAGGTCAACGCCATGATCGTGCAGCACTCGGCCGATATCGGCGTGGCGCGCCGCAAGATCAGCGACCAGGAGATCGTCGAACGCCTGGTGTATTCGATGGTCAACGAAGCGGCCCACATCCTGGAAGAGGGCATCGCCCTGCGCGCCTCGGACATCGACATGGTCTACCTGACCGGCTACGGCTTCCCGCTGTTCCGCGGCGGCCCGATGTTCTACGCCGACACGGTGGGCTTGCCTAACGTGCTGGCCGCGATCAACAAGTACGCCCAGGGCCACCAGGGCAGCGCCTGGAAGCCGGCGCCGTTGCTGGTCAAGCTGGCCGAAGAGGGCAAGGGCTTCAATAGCTGACCATAGCTGGTCCCTTGCTGCTGTCTGAAAAAGCTCACATGCACAAAAAATTTCCGTTGCATGTGAGCATTTCTATCCAATTGTTGCTATACTTCCTTCAAACCAGCAGCACCATCTTCGAAGCCCTAAAAAACGGTTCGAGTCGCAGCGTGAAGTACACGTTACCACCCAAACTTAATTTTTAGAGGCCTTCATGAAACGCACCATCATTGCCGCAGCGGTGGCATTCGCAGCAATCTCCTCCGCACACGCAGCCAGCATCAATGGCCTGTTCAACACCGGCACCGGCGCGAACGGCAGCGGCGACACCCATTACACCTTGAACGCAGCCAGCAGCGATACCGTCATTGGCAACACCGTGCCTGTGATCACGCTCGACAACGTCTGGCCGATCAGCCCGTGGCTGGCCAACGACGGCGTATCGAAATGGATCACGCCGACCGCTTCGCAAGGCCAGAGCTTTGACGCCTACAGCGCCGGCACTTACACCTACACGCTGTCGTTCGACCTGACCGGCTACAACGCCGGCACCGCAGGCTTCACCGGCCGCTTCGCCGCCGACAACGACGCCGTGGTCAAGCTGAACAACCAGGTCATCGCCAGCGGCAGCGGCTTCACCGACTGGACCGCCTTTGCCGCCGGCAGCGGTTTCCAGTCCGGCGTCAACACCATGCAATTCGTCGTTGGCAACTGGGCGCAAAACGGCGGCAATCCGACCGGCCTGCGCGTCGAGTTTTTGTCTTCCAACGTCGCCGCCGTCCCTGAACCATCGAGCTACGCCATGCTGTTGACAGGAGTTCTCCTGTTGGGCGTGGTCGCTCGCCGCCGCATACAAGTTCGATAAAATTGCCGCTTTCCCGTTTAAGCGCTTCGGCCGCCTCTCCTGGCGGCCTTTTTTTTATTGACGCTGGGTGACGGTGAGGACGGGCGCGTCGGGCGTGGCGACGTTGAGGGCAAAGGTGTGGGTGCCGGCTTGCGGCGTATCGAACCATATGTCGCGGCCGGACCAGGCCAGCGGCTGCGCCTTGTCGGCCAGCAGCTTGCCCTGCTAACGCAAAAGACAAAAAAAATAGCCGCCATCGCTGGCGGCTATTTCATGTTTCAGGCTAAGCCAGACGGCTTAGTCGTTGGCGTAGATGTTGTTGTCCTTGGTTTCACCGACGAACAGCGCGCCGATCACAGCCGTGATCAGGGCGATGATGATCGGGTACCACAGGCCGTAGTAGATGTCGCCCTTGAACGCCACCAGCGCGAACGAGATGGTTGGCAGCAGGCCGCCGAACCAGCCGTTACCGATGTGGTAAGGCAGGGACATCGAGGTGTAGCGGATGCGGGTAGGGAACATCTCCACCAGCATGGCGGCAATCGGGCCGTACACCATGGTCACATACAGCACCAGGATGAACAGCACCGCCACCACCATCGGCTTGTTGATCTGCGTCTCGTCAGCCTTGGCTGGATAGCCTGCGGCCTTGATGGCGCCGCCGACTTCCTTCTTCAGCGCGGCTTCGGCGTCCTTGCTGGTCTTGTCGAAGTTCAGGCCGTCGGCCGTCATGGTGGCGTTGAAGGCGGTGATTTCCTTGTCGCCGATCTTGATCTTGGCGACGCTGCCAGCCGGCGCGTCTTGCGTCGTATAGTTCACCGAAGCGTTCGACAGCATGCCGGTGGCGATGTCGCACGACGAAGGGAATTTCTTGGTCGCGGTCGGGTTGAACAGGAAGTGGCACGATGCCGGATCGGCGACCACCACCACTGGCGAGTTCTTCAGTGCCGTTTCCAGCGCCGGATTGCCGTAGTGGGTCAATGCGCCGAACAGCGGGAAGTAGGTCGCCGCGGCCAGCACGCAGCCGCCCAGGATGATCCACTTGCGGCCGATCTTGTCCGACAGGATGCCGAAGAAGATGAAGAACGGCGTCGCCAGAGCCAGCGACAGGGCGGTCATGATGTTGGCGCTGGCGCCGTCGATCTTCAGCACCTGGGTCATGAAGAACAGCGCGTAGAACTGGCCGGTGTACCACACCACCGCCTGGCCCATGGTCAGGCCCAGCAGCGCCAGGATCACGACTTTCAGGTTGCGCCACTGGCCGAAGGCTTCGCTCAGCGGTGCTTTCGAGGTCTTGCCTTCGGCTTTCATCTTGGCGAAGGCCGGCGACTCATTCATCGACAGGCGGATCCACACCGAAACGCCGAGCAGCAGCACCGATACCAGGAACGGCACGCGCCAGCCCCAAGCAGCGAACTCTTCTTCGCCAACGGCGGTACGGGTGCCCAGGATCACCAGCAGCGACAGGAACAGTCCCAGCGTCGCGGTGGTCTGGATCCACGAGGTGAACGAGCCGCGCTTGCCGTGTGGCGCATGCTCGGCCACGTAGGTAGCCGCGCCGCCGTACTCGCCGCCCAGCGCCAGGCCTTGCAGGATGCGTAGCGAGACCAGGATGATAGGCGCCGCGATGCCTATCGCCGCATATCCGGGCAAGAGGCCGACAATGAAGGTGGAAGCGCCCATGATCAGGATGGTGATCAGGAAGGTGTATTTACGGCCGATCATGTCGCCGAGGCGGCCGAACACCAGCGCGCCGAACGGGCGCACAATGAAACCGGCGGCAAACGCCAGCAGTGCGAAAATGAAGGTGGTGGTCGGTTCGCCGATGAAGAACTGCTTGGCGATGATAGGCGCGAGCGAACCGTACAGATAGAAATCGTACCATTCGAAAACCGTGCCCAGCGAGGAAGCAAAGATCACCTTGCGTTCTTCCGGCGTGATGGCCGTGGACTTGGGCAGGTTGCGCGGATCGGCAGTGCCTGATGATGTCGTCATTTTTGTCTCCTGTAATTTTTGGATGTCCCCAGCCGAGATAGTTACATTTTCGTCAGCTTGAGCGCAGTGTGTACCGTGAACCTTACGCAAAGCTTGCTCCAAACTTACGCGAAACTTACATAAAAAATTTGCGAACGACCGTACTAAAATATGCTATTCTGATTTCACTAAAAAACACCCACTCATAGGAGACTTTCATGATCGACGCCGTCATTGTTTCAACCGCCCGTACTGGTTTGGCCAAGTCGTGGAAAGGCGCGTTCAACATGACGCATGGCGCCACCCTGGGCGGCCATGCACTGCAGGCGGCGATCAGCCGCGCTGGCATCGAAGCGGGCGAAGTGGAAGACGTGCTGATCGGCTGCGCCAACCCCGAGGGCGCCACCGGCGGCAATATCGCGCGCCAGATCGCCATCCGCGGCGGCTGCCCGGTGACCACCGCCGGCATGACCATCAACCGTTTCTGCTCGTCCGGCCTGCAGACCATCGCCACCGCCGCCCAGCGCATCATCGCCGGCGAAGGCGACATCTACGCCGCCGGCGGCGTGGAATCGATCTCCTGCGTGCAGCAGGAAATGAATATGCACATGTACAAGGAAGTCTGGCTGTCGCAGCACAAGCCGGAAATCTACTGGCCGATGCTGCAGACGGCGGAAACCGTTGCCAAGCGCTACAACATCAGCCGCGAGCGCCAGGATGAATATGGCGTGCAGAGCCAGCAGCGCGCCGCCGCAGCCCAGGCCGCCGGCCTGTTCGACGCTGAAATCGCGCCGATGACCACCACCATGGGCGTGGCCGACAAGGCCAGCGGCATGCTGCTGACCAAAGAAGTGACGATCTCGGCCGACGAAGGCATCCGCGCCGACACGACTTACGAAGCGGTATCGAAAATCCGCAGCGCGGTGCCGGGCGGCGTCATCAGCGCCGGCAATGCCAGCCAGTTCTCGGACGGCGCCTCGATGTCCATCGTGATGAGCGCGCAGACCGCGGCCGCCAAGGGCTTGACGCCGCTGGGCATCTTCCGTGGCTTCGCCATCGCCGGTTGCGAGCCGGACGAAATGGGCATCGGCCCGGTGTTCGCGATTCCCAAGTTGCTGAAAAAAGCCGGCCTGAAGGTCGAGGACATCGGCCTGTGGGAATTGAACGAAGCCTTTGCCGTGCAGGTGCTGTACTGCGCCGACACGCTGGGCATCCCGATGGATCGCCTCAACGTGAACGGCGGCGCGATCGCCGTCGGCCACCCGTACGGCGTGTCGGGCGCGCGCCTGACCGGCCATGCGCTGCTGGAAGGCAAGCGCCGTGGCGTTAAATATGTGGTCGTCACCATGTGCATCGGTGGCGGCCAGGGAGCGGCGGGCCTGTTCGAAGTGGTGTAAGCCATGCCGTCCCTCCAGCTGTCGCGCCGCGACATCGCCTTCATGCTGTACGAATGGCTGGATGCGGAGGCGCTGACCCGGCGCGCCCGCTTCCAGGACCACAACCGCGAAACCTTCGATGCCGCCATCGATACGGCCGAGCAGCTCGCCACCGAGCTGTTCGCGCCGCACAACAAGAAGAGCGATAGCGAGGAGCCGCACGCGGTTCCTGGCGAGCGCTGCCTCAACGTCAAGATCATCCCGGAGGTGAAGACGGCGCTCGACGCCTTCTCCGCCGCCGGCCTGATGGCGGCCGGGCAGGACTTCGAGCGCGGCGGCATGCAGCTGCCGGTGGTGGTGGAAAAGGTGCTGGCCGCGTACTTCACGGCGGCCAATGTGGCCACCAGCGCCTACACCTTCCTGACCATGAGCGCCGCCAACACGCTGCTCAAGTGCGGCACGCCGGAACAGGTGCGGCGCTATGTCGATCCGATGTTCGCCGGCCGCTACTTCGGCACCATGTGTCTGTCCGAGCCGCAGGCCGGTTCCAGCTTGTCCGACATCACCAGCCGCGCCGTGCCCGATCCGCAAGCCGGCGTCGACGGCGAGCGCCAGTTCCGCCTGACCGGCAACAAGATGTGGATCTCGGCCGGCGAGCACGAGCTGTCGGACAACATCGTGCACCTGGTGCTGGCCAAGATCCCCGGTCCGGACGGCAAGCTGATCCCCGGCGTCAAAGGCATCTCGCTGTTCATCGTGCCCAAGTTCCTGGTCCACGAAGACGGTAGCCTTGGCGAGCGCAACGACGTCGTGCTGGCCGGCCTGAACCACAAGATGGGCAACCGCGGCACCAGCAACTGCCTGCTCAACTTCGGCGAAGGCAAGTTCCAGCCGCAAGGCGAGGGCGGCGCCGTCGGCTACCTGGTCGGCAAGCCGCACCAGGGCCTGGCCAATATGTTCCACATGATGAACGAGGCGCGCATCGGCGTCGGCCTGGGCGCGGCGGTGCTGGGCTACACCGGCTACCTGCACGCGCTGGACTACGCCCGCAATCGTCCGCAAGGCCGCCATCCGGCGCAAAAAGATCCGGCCCAGCCGCAACTGCCCATCATCGAACACACCGATGTGCGGCGCATGCTGCTGGCCCAGAAGGCCTATGTTGAAGGCGGACTCGGCTTGGTGCTGTACAGCGCCCGCCTGGTCGATGAGCAGCACAGCGCCGAAACGCCGGAAGCGCGCGAGCATGCGGCGCGGCTGCTGGATTTCCTGACGCCGATCACCAAATCCTGGCCGTCGCAATGGTGCGTGGAGGCCAACAGCCTGGCGATCCAGGTGCACGGCGGCTACGGCTACACGCGGGAATACAACGTCGAACAGTTCTACCGCGACAACCGCCTGAACGCCATCCACGAAGGCACGCACGGCATCCACGGTCTCGACCTGCTGGGCCGCAAGGCGACCATGCAGGACGGCGCGCTGTTCAAGGCCTTCGGCGTCGAGCTGCGCAAGACGGTACGCAAGGTGCGCGGCAGCGTAGGCGCGCCGGATGCGCTGCCGTCCGACCTGGCCGAGCTGGCCGGCATCGGCAAGGAACTGCTGGCGCACGCCGATGCATTGGATGCCGCTTGGCAGGCAGTGGAACTCGTCACGCAAAAGCTGTATGCTGCCGGCGACCTGAACAAAACCCTGGCCAACGCCAGCCTGTACCTGGAAGCGGTCGGCCACGTGGTGGTCGCCTGGATCTGGTTACAGCAGGCCTTGCTGGCCGCTGCTGGACTGAAAACCTGCGACGCCGATTTCTATCGCGGCAAGCTGCAAGCCTGCCGCTACTTCTTCCATTGGGAACTGCCGAAAGTCGAACAGCAGCTGGAACTGCTGGCCAGCATAGACACCACCACGCTCGACATGCGCGACGCGTGGTTCTAAACAAGCGATAACTAAAGCGAGACCAGATGATCAAGCACATCGTAATGTGGAAACTGAAGGACCATGCCGAAGGCGCCGACCGCGCCACCAACGCGGCCAAGATGAAAGCGCTGCTGGACGGTTGTATCGGCCTGGTGCCCGGCCTGCTGAAGCTGGAGGCCGTCGTGGCTCAGCCCGGCCTGGAAGCGACCTATGACGTCATGCTGTACTCCGAATTCACCGACAAGGCCGCGCTGGACGAATACCAGAACCATCCCGACCACGTCGCCATGAAGCCATTCTTCGGCGCGGTGCGCGATGCGCGCCAGTGCATGGACTACGAAATTTAACCCCGTCATTCCCGCGCACGCGGGAATCCATGCCGAGCCTCCGGGCCGGCGAAGTATGGGCTCCCGCCTGCGCGGGAGCGACGCTTTACAGGAATCTATATGCGTACAACTCAAGAATTGTTTTCCCTGGCCGGCAAGACCGCGCTGATCACCGGCGGTTCGCGCGGACTGGGCCTGCAAATGGCGCTGGCGCTGGGCGAGCAGGGCGCCAAGGTCGTCATCTCCTCGCGCAAGCAGGCCGACCTGGATGAAGCGGTAGCCTTCCTGACCGGCCACGGCGTCAGCGCCCACGCCATCGCCGCCGACCTGTCGCAGGACGCCCACGCCGACGCGCTGGTGACGGCCGCGCTGGCCCACCTCGGCCATATCGACATCCTGATCAACAACGCCGGCGCCAGCTGGGGCGCGCCGGCCGAAGACCATCCGCTCGAAGCCTGGGACAAGGTGATGAACCTGAACATCCGCAGCATCTTCGTGGTGTCGCAGCTGGTCGGCAAGCGCTCGATGATCCCGCGCGGCTACGGCCGCATCATCAACATCGCCTCGATCGCCGGCCTGGCCGGCAATCCGCCGGGCACCATGCAGACCATCGCCTACAACACCTCGAAAGGCGCGCTGGTCAACTTCACCCGCACGCTGGCGGGCGAGTGGGGCCGTCACGGCATCACCGTCAACGCGCTGGCGCCGGGCTTCTTCCCGTCGAAGATGACCAAGGGCTTGCTGGAGAAGCTGGGGCCGGACGAGATCTCCAAGGATGCGCCGCTGGGCCGCCTGGGCGACGACGAAGACTTGAAAGGCGCGGCGGTACTGTTCGCCTCCGACGCCGGTAAGCACATCACCGGCCAGATCCTGGCGGTGGACGGCGGCGTATCGGCGGTCTGACAATGACCGCGCTACCCAAGACTTACCAGCGCATCGTGCTGGCGGCGCGTCCGCGCGGCCCGGTGGCGGCGGAGAACTTCCGGCTGGAGACGGTGGACGTGCCCGAGCTGGCCGACGGCGAGGTGCTGATCCGCAATCACTACCTGTCGCTGGACCCGTACATGCGCGGCCGCATGAGCGCGGCCAAGAGCTACGCCACCTCGCAAGCGCTGGACGAGACCATGATAGGCGGCACCGTGGGCCAGGTGCTGGCGTCGCGCAACGATTATTTCAAGGCCGGCGACTGCGTCGGCGGCATGCTGGGCTGGGCCGAGATGGGCGTGTCCGACGGCGTGCTGCTGCGCAAGCTCGACACCACGCGCATTCCGTTGTCGGCCTACCTTGGCGTGGTCGGCATGCCGGGCATGGCGGCGTGGTACGGTTTCAATCAGATTCTGGAAGCGGGCGCCGGCGACACGGTGGTGGTGTCGGCGGCCAGCGGCGCGGTCGGCAGCGTGGTCGGGCAACTGGCCCGGCTGCGTGGATGCCACGTGGTCGGCATCGCCGGCGGGCCGGAGAAGTGCGAGTACGTCGTCAAGCAGCTGGGCTTCGACGCCTGTGTCGACTACAAGGCCGGCAACCTGGAGGCCGACCTGGCCGCCGCCACGCCGGACGGCGTCGACGCGATCTTCGAAAACGTCGGCGGCGCCTGCCTCGACGCGGCGCTGGCGCGTACCAATCCCTTCGCCCGCGTGGCGTTGTGCGGACTGATCGCCGGCTTCAACGGCCAGGAAATGCCGATCAAGAATTCGCGCCTGCTGCTGATCAACCGCCTGATGGTACGCGGCTTCATCGTCACCGAGCATATGGAATTTTGGCAGCAGGGCTTGCAGGAGCTGGCCGTGCTGGTCGCCAATCACCAGATCAAATACCGCGAATCGGTAGCGGAAGGCCTCGCGGCCGCACCGCAAGCATTCATGGGCCTGCTGCAAGGGCATAATTTCGGCAAACAACTAGTGAAGCTCATCTAATGAAAACATTCAGAGACAAGGTCGTCGTCATCACCGGCGGCGCAAGTGGTTTAGGTCGTGAATTCGCCAACGTGGCGGCGCGCGAGGGCATGAAGCTGGTGCTGGCCGACGTGCAGGCCGACGCGCTGCAACGCGCGGTCGATGAGCTGAAGGAGCAGGGCGCCAGCGTGATCTCGCGCCTGTGCGACGTGCGCAAGGGCGAGCAGGTGCAGGCGCTGGCCGACGCGGCCGTGGCCGAATTCGGCGCCGTGCATCTGCTGTTCAATAATGCCGGCGTTGGTTCCGGCGGCCTGATCTGGGAAAACACCGAGGCCGATTGGGAATGGGTGATGGGCGTGAACGTGTGGGGCGTGATCCACGGCGTGCGCATCTTCACCAAGCTGATGCTGGAAGCGGCCAAGCGCGATCCGTCGTTCGAAGGCCACATCGTCAACACGGCTTCGATGGCGGGCTTGCTGAATGCGCCGGCGATGGGCGTGTACAACGTCTCCAAGCATGCGGTGGTGTCGCTGTCGGAGACCTTGTACCAGGATCTGCAACTGGTCGGCGCGCCGATCGGGGCATCGGTGCTGTGTCCGTATTTCGTGCCGACCGGGATCAGCCAGTCGCACCGCAACCGTCCCGAGGACGTGCGCATGACGCAAGGCCCGACCGCCAGCCAACTGGCCTCGCAAGCCATGACGGACAAGGCGGTATCGTCCGGTAAAGTGTCGGCGCAGGACGTGGCGGAGATCACCTTCAAGGCCATCGCCAACGGCGACTTCTACATCTACTCGCATCCGGGCGCGCTGGCCGGGGTGCAGGAACGCATGGAACACATCGTGGCCGGCAGCAATCCCGGCGATCCGTATGCCGCCACGCCGCATGTGCGCGAGGCGTTGCGGGCCAAGATGAAATTGGGCTGATTTTCCGGAAGGCCTGTCAGCCGCCTATCGCGTGAAAATGATAATGGCCTGGGCATCATTCGATGCCGCATCGTCCGCATCGTGCGCCGGCGGGTTGCGGCGTTCGCCCGGTCCGGTGCGCCGGCTGACCGCTTCGCTGCGTGGCAGCCATACGCGCAGCGGGATCGCCGGCGCGCTCTGCGGCGCCATCAGCCGCGCCGACTCCTTGCGCATCACTTCATAACATTCGCATACTTGTTGCTCAAGGCCGACCCGCGTCAGCACGCGGATACGGCCGCGCCGGCAACTGATGAGTCCCAGCGCCTGCAGGCGCCGGGCCGCTTCGGTGATGCCTTCGCGCCGCACCCCCAGTATCGTCCCCAGCGCCTCCTGCGTCACCACCAGCTCGCTGGTATTTGAATGATCCAGCGTTTGCAGCAGCCAGCGGCACAGGCGCTGCGTCGTCGAGTGATGGCTGTTGCAGACGGCGGTTTGCGACATCTGCGTCATCAACCCCTGCGTGTAGCGCAACAATCGATCGAATAGCGGTCCCTTGCGATGGAATTCCTCCAGCAAGTGGCTCGCCCACAGGCGGTAGCCGTAACCGGCGCTGTGCACGACCGCCCGGTTGGGCGTGGTGGCGCCGCCCATGAACAAGGACACGCCAAGCAAGCCTTCGTTGCCGACGCTGGCAATTTCCGAGGCGCCGCCATCTTCCAGCTCATATTGAATGGAGACGATGGACGTGGTGGGGAAATAGATATGCGTCAGTTGTCCCCCGCACTGGTACAGGACGTCGCCGTGGGCAAGACATACGAGTTCCAGATGGGGCGACAACCGCTCGAATTCTGCTTCGCTCAGCGTTGCCAGCAACCGGTTTTGACTAAACGCTGCGTTATTCATGGATTCCTCATATTTCATATTACTACAGAAATGCTCATAACCAAGGCTGGCAGCGTCCACGCCGCTCGTCTGTGGCTTGGCATACATTCATTGTGGAAATAGTGCAAAAAAGCCACGTATCGGAGTTTTGTGTGGAAACCCACAGAGCCACATCGGCGCCGCCGTCACGATGGGTTCATTGAACAGGCTTGGCGATGGGGCAGTGTTATGAATACCGATCAGCAATTGCAACAGGATGTCACGGCGCAGCTCGACTGGAATCCGGCGATCAATGCCGCCCAGGTCGGCGTTGACGTCCATCAAGGCATCGTCACCCTGGCCGGGCATGTCGGCACACTGGCTGAAAAATGGGCGGCCGAGCAACTGGTGTTGCGACTGACGGGTACGCCGGCCAGGAGCGAGGCGCTGGATGTTCAGCTTCCGGGCAGCGGGCAGCGCAGCGACGGCGCGTTGGTGCGGGCGGTCGAGTATGCGCTGGCCTGGCAGACCGTGGTGCCGGCCGGCCGGCTCGCGGTGACGGTCGACGGTGGGTTCGTGCAGCTGACGGGCGACGTCGATTGGCAATACCAGCGCCTGGCCGCCGAGCAGATCGTGCGCAACCTCACCGGCGTGCGCGGCGTCGACAACGCCATTGCGATCAAGCCCGCCGTTGCGCTGAGCGCCGTGAAGCACGACATCGAAGGCGCGCTGTTGCGCTGCGCCCGGCGCGACAGCGCCCATCGGGTCGACATACGGTTACAGAATGACGAGGTGACGCTGTCCGGTTTCGTTTCCACCTGGGATGAGCGGGTCAGCGCCATCGATGCCGCGTGGAGCGCACCGGGCGTACGCAATGTTGTCGACGAAATGCAGATGCGGTTGTAGGCGCACTGCGGTATTGCCGCCAGGTTGCACGGCGGTGTGGGACTCTTCCCGGTATCCGGGCCATGCAGTGCTTTTCCAGGGATGTAAAAAAATGAAAACAAAGTTCGTATTGGCCAGCTTGGCCTTGCTCGCCGCCAGCAGCCTGGCGTCGGCAAACAATATCAGCATCGACGCCGGTGTCTTGCCGTTGAGTCCGGCAAGCCCTTATGCCCACCTGTTCGTCCATGACGCCTCAGCCTTCACGGATACCATCGACTTCATCGTTAGTAGCGGCAGCCTGGGCGCTTCAGCCAACTCGCTCAATGTCGAGTTCAGGGGGCTGCCGGTGTTTGATATCCAGGGACTCAGCTATTCGGTCTGGGGTGGCACGTCGGCTGCGAGCACGGTCTGGTACGGCACTTTTCCAGGCAATAACATCAGCTATGACATCGGCTTGAACCTGGCTGGCGCCTATCATCTGGTGGTGACCGGGGTGGCGGACGGCTTGAACGGCGGCGCCTATGGCGTGGCGCTGGTCTCTGCCGTGCCGGAGCCGGAGATGCTGTTGATGCTGCTGGCCGGACTGGGTATCGTGGGCGTGGTATCGCGGCACAAAAAACCCGCGGAAAAAGCGGCTTAAGGCAGACAAAAACCGCTCTTCCGAGCGGTTTTTGTCGTATGGCTCATCAGCGTCCGGGCCGCTGTTTTTGATGGAAATATCATGACCGCTGAAAAGTATTATCCGCAAGCCGTCCTGATGTGGCTGGAGACGAATCAACCGGTGCTGGTGTCCCGGCGCTCGATGCAGCTGTGGCGCTCCGTCCACCAGCAGTTGGCGCCTCTCGTGGGCGACAACGGCTTCCTGGCCTTGTTCTGCCGCTGTGTCGATCTGTGCGGCGTCCGTTTTACCTGGCTGCGCAACACGACCGCGAACAGTTCAGCGGCACATTCTTTCGATCTGCTGGGAGCCCAGTTGGCGGGACGCAGCGTGGCCGAAGGGCTGGCTGCCAGCCGTAGCCTGTTCAGCATGTTCTATGAATTGCTGCTGTTGCTGGTGGGCGAGTCGCTGGCGGCCGGCGTGATAGACGCCGCCTGGCGCGACCGACTCCAGCATCAACGGATTTACAGTGCGTTGGCGCCACCGCCCATCAAACCCGCATGAGAGGCTCACTATGAGTAGCACTGTCGCCGATCCATCCCATCCGGAACGCCGCTGCGGACCGCAGGAGGGGGCGCACGACCGGCGTAGCGCCGGCCGGCTGCAGGCGACGGTGCTGGCCGGCGGCGAACATCTGCTGGCGGCGCGCGAGGCGCAGCTGGTGGCACGCGAACTGGCCGCCGAGCGGCGCGACGTCGTGCTCGAACAGCAAAACCAGCAGCTGGCGTTGCGGCAGGCGCAGATCGCCGAGCGCGAGCGCCATGCGCAACGCCGCCTGCGCGCGCGCGAGCGCGAACTCAGCAGGCTGCGCGGCGCCAATGCACAGCTGGTCATGGCCACGCTGGGCGCCCAGGAGCTGACCGAGGAAGTGCGGCGCGCCAAGGACCGCATGGGCTACCTGGCGCATCACGATTTCCTGACCAACCTGCCCAACCGCGTGCTGCTGATGGAACGGCTGGCGCAGGCGATCGCCATGGCGGCGCGCCAGGGCAGCCGGATGGCGGTGCTGTTCGTCGACCTCGACCGCTTCAAGGTGATCAACGATTCGCTGGGCCACGCGATCGGCGATCTGCTGTTGCAGGCGGTGGGCCAGCGCTTGCTGTCGGTGCTGCGCACCACCGACACCGCATGCCGCCAGGGCGGCGACGAGTTTGTCGTGCTGCTGGCCGAGGTGGCCAACGAGCGCGCGGTGGCCGAGCTGGCCGATACGCTGTGCCGCGCCATCGCCGAGCCCTACCAGCTCGACGGCGAAACGATCCACATCGGCGGCACGATAGGCATCAGCATGTACCCGGAAGACGGCAAAGACGCCGAAACGCTGATACGCAACGCCGACATGGCCATGTACCACGGCAAGCACAGCGGCCGCAACCGCAGCTACTTCTATCGCCCGGAGATGAATCTGCGGGTGGTCGAACGCCAGCGCATCGAGGCCGACCTGCACCGCGCGCTCGGGCTGGGGGAGTTCGCGCTGCACTATCAGCCGCGCGTCAACCTGGCCAGCGGCGCCATCACCGGCGCCGAGGCCTTGCTGCGCTGGACCCATCCCGAACACGGCGCGGTGGCGCCGTCGCGCTTCATTCCGGTGGCCGAGGACTGCGGCCTGATCGTGCCGCTCGGCGAATGGGTGTTGCGCGAAGCGTGCATGCAAGTCGCGCGCTGGAAGAGCGAGGGCCTGGATCCCGGCGTGATCGCGGTGAATATCTCGGCGCTGGAATTTCGCGATGACGGCTTTGTCGGCCGCCTGCGCGCCGTGCTGGCCGACAGCGGCCTGACGCCGGCCTGCCTGGAACTGGAGATCACAGAAGGGGTGCTGATGCACGACGCCGGCGCCAGCGCGGCCATCCTGCACGAACTCAAGGAGATCGGCGTGCTGCTGGCGATCGACGACTTCGGCACCGGCTACTCCAGTCTCAGCTACCTGAACCGCTTTCCCATCGACGTGCTGAAGATCGACCAATCCTTCGTGCGCGACATCCGCGCCGCGCCGGGCGACGGCGTCATCGTTGGCGCGGTGATCGCCATGGGCCGCAGCCTGGGCCAGCGGGTGGTGGCCGAAGGCGTCGAGGAGGTCGAGCAGTTGAACTTTTTGCGGGCCCGACACTGCGATGAGGGCCAGGGCTATTTGCTCGGCAGGCCCATGCCTGCCGGCAGTTTCGGCGCGCTGCTGGTCGCCGGCGGCGAGATTCCACCATAGTATTCCCCTGCTGGAAGCCAAAACCGGTTAAGGTGTGGGACACCGCCGTCAAAAGCTGAAACGCAGCGTTGTTTCGATCAAATTTACCAGGCGGTCTCCTCATCATGAACGACAACGCAGTACCCGATCCGTCCACCATGTCAGCAACGATGGCGCTGCAAGCCTCGCACGACAAGGAAGTGAACGACTTGCGTGCGCTGGTCAACCAGTTGCTGATCCAGCTGGAGTTCTTGCGTCAGCAACATGACAGTGCGCAAACGCTGGAGAGCCATGTGGTGCAGCTGCGCGAGGCCAACGAGCATCTGGTGCTGGCCACCTTCAGCGCGCAGGACAAGCAGGCTACCGCCGAGGATGCCACGCAGCGCCAGACCAGCTTCCTGTCGATGCTGGCGCATGAGTTGCGCAATCCGCTGCAGCCCATCGCCCACGCCAACGCCTTGCTGGGCAAGCTGGCCGACAGCAATCCCGAACTGATACGCCTGCATGCGATCATCGAGCGCCAGATCGGCCACATGTCGCGCCTGATCGAGGACTTGCTCGATGCCTCGCGCATCAGCAGCGGCAAGATCGGCCTGGACAAGGCGCCGCTGCTGCTGGCCGATATCCTGGCCGCGGCGGTGGAAGCCAGCCAGCCGCAGATCGAGACGCGCCAGCAGCAATTGAAAATGGTGCTGCCGCCGGGGACCACGCATGTGTATGGCGACCAGATGCGCCTGGCGCAGGTGTTTTCCAACTTGCTCAACAACGCGTCCAAGTTTTCGCCGGAGCACGAGGTCATCGTGGTCACGGCAAAGGTGGTCGGCCGCATGGTGCAGGTGTCCGTGCGCGACCATGGCATGGGCATACCGTCGGAATTGCAGCCGTTTATCTTCGACCTGTTCACGCAAGGCCTGCAATCGCTGGACCGCGCCCAGGGCGGGTTGGGGATAGGCCTGACGCTGGTGCGCTCGCTGGTTGAAATGCACGGCGGGACGGTGCAGGCGCACAGCGACGGACTTGGACTGGGCAGCACATTCAGCGTGCTGCTGCCGATGAGTGTGGTGGCCGCCATCACGCCCGCGCTGCCGTTGCCGGCCTTGCCTAGTCCGCATTGCAGGCGTATCCTGCTGGTCGAGGACAATCACGACGCCAACGAAACGCTCAGCCTGTTGCTGGAATTGGGCGGGCACTCGGTGGTTCAATGTTACGATGGCGCCCTGGCGGTCGAGCAGGCGCTGGCGCAGCAGTTCGACGTGGTGATTTGCGACATCGGATTGCCAGGCCTCGATGGGTTCGCAGTGGTGGAAGCCATCCGCGCCGGCCCGGCGCCGCGCGCGCCGTATTTCATCGCCACCTCAGGCTACAATCAGCCGCAGGACCGCGCGCGCGCGGTGCAGAGCGGCTTCGACCACTACCTGGTCAAGCCGGTGGCGATCGCGATGCTGCTGGCTTTGATCGACTTGCACGTACATTGACGCCGTTGCCGCTTTGCCGGTACAAACGATTCTTTTCGCTTTACTGAATGAATATCCTCACCTATGGCGACTAACGACGAACTGCACCAGATAATAGCGCGCAATGTGGCGCGCCGTGCCGACGCCGGCGCGGCGGACAGCGTCGTGCTGTGGGAACGGCTTTCTATTGAATTGATCGCCATCATCGGACGCAATGGCTTCCATACGCTGTACGCGCGCAGCATCCACATGGTGCGTATTCGCCATCCGTGGTTGGCGGAGGACGCCGACCCACGTTTCGAGAAGCTGAGGACCAGCCTGGAACACCAGGCGCCGGCGTTAGCCGCCGAGGCAAGCATCGCCTTGCTCAATACTTTCATCGACACGCTGATCCAATTGATCGGCGAGCCCTTGACCACTGCAATCATGCGATCGGCCTGGGACCACGATACCGTGAACACCGTCGCTAAGGGAATTCAACAATGATCGATAAAGTCAAAATCCAGCGTCTGCCGACTGGCGTGCCGGGCCTGGATGAACTGCTGGGAGGAGGGATCCCGGAATATTCCTTCAATCTTCTGGCAGGCACGCCGGGCAGCGGCAAGACCACGATGGCGCACCAGATGATGTTTTCGCTGGCGGGACCGGACCGGCGCGCGCTGTTCTTCACCGTGCTGGGCGAGCCGCCGCTGAAGATGCTGCGCTACCAGCAGCAGTTCCCGTTCTTCGATATCAGCAAGGTCAACCAGTCGATCAAGTTCGTCAACCTGGCGGCCGATCTGCTGGACGGCGACTTCGACCGGGTGCTGGCGCGCATCGCCGACGAGGTGCGCGATTTTTCGCCCAGCCTGGTGTTTGTCGATTCCTTCCGCTCGGTGGTGCAGTCGGCCCAGGGCATGGATCGCGGCGCCGCCGGCCTGCAGCACTTCGTGCAGCAACTGGGCATGCAGATGACCAGCTGGCTGGCGACCACTTTCCTGATCGGCGAATACCTGGCGCCGGAGGCCGAGTCGAGCCCGGTGTTCACGGTGGCCGACGGCATCATCTGGATGTCGCAGCTGGTGCACCGCGACGCGCTGGTGCGCAAGATCCAGGTGGTCAAGATGCGCGGCCAGGCGCAGAGCCTGGGTGTTCACACTTTCCGCATCAGCGACAGCGGCGTGGAAATCTTCCCGCGCGCGGTGTTGCGGGCCGCCGTCACCGAGGTCTCGATCGCCGGTCATCAGCGCTTGTCGATGGGCGTGCCGGAGCTGGACCGGATGATGGGCGGCGGGGTGCCGGCCGGATATTCGCTGCTGCTGGTTGGGCCGTCCGGTTCGGGCAAGTCGGTGCTGGCCACGCAATTCCTGGCCGAGGGCGTGAGCAAGGGCGAGGCCGGCGTGATCGCCGCGTTTGAGAAAAGCCCGAACCAGCTGCTCAGCCATCATTTGAACGAGCTGATCGAGAATGGTCACGTGGGCGTCATCAACACCCGCACGCTGGACCTGTCGATTGACGAGATCCTGCACGACCTGGTCGCGATGATCGAACGCATGCAGGCCAAGCGGGTGGTGATTGATTCGCTGTCCGGCTTCGAGCTGGCGCTGGCGCCGTCGTTCCGCGACGATTTCCGCGAGTCGCTGTACCGCATGGTGGCGGTGCTGACGGCGATGGGCGTGACGGTGCTGATGACGGCGGAACTGGAAGACCGCTACGAGATGCTGCGCTTTAGTTCCTACGGCAATGCCTTCCTGGCGGACGCCATCATCATGCAGCGCTACGTCGAGCTGGAGGGGCAGCTGAAGCGGGTGATCTCGGTGATCAAGGTGCGTGCCAGCGATCACAGCAAGGAAATCCGCTTCTTCGACATCACCGCCGCCGGCCTGGTCGTGGGCGAGCCGGCCACACAATACGCCGGCATGCTGACCGGGCGTCCGGTAGCGGCCGCAGCGCCGGCGAGCGCCCCCGACTAAGTCGCGGCCGGCCCCAGTTGCGCGGCGATGGCCTGACCAGCCTCGCTGGTGCTGGCGGTGCCGCCCATGTCCGGCGTGCGCTGGCCGTCCACTAGCCACGCTTCGATCGCGCCGACGATGGCGTCGTGCGCCGCGCGGTAGTTGGCGTCGCCGTTGCCGAGGAAGTCCAGCATCATCGCACCGGACCAGATCATGGCGACCGGATTGGCGATGTTCTTGCCGTAGATATCCGGCGCCGAGCCGTGCACCGGCTCGAACAGCGACGGCCACTGCCGGCTTGGATTCAGGTTGGCCGACGGCGCGATGCCGATGGTGCCGGTGCAGGCCGGGCCGAGGTCGGACAGGATGTCGCCGAACAGATTGGACGCCACCACCACATCAAACCGCTCCGGCGACAGCACGAAACGCGCGGCCAGGATGTCGATGTGGTACTGGTCCCAGCGCACGTCAGGGTAGTCCTTTGCCATCGCGGCCACGCGCTCGTCCCAGTACGGCATGCTGATCGAGATACCGTTCGACTTGGTGGCCGAGGTCAGGTGCTTGCGCGGCCGGCTCTGCGCCAGGTCGAAGGCGTATTGCAGCACGCGGTCCACGCCGGTGCGCGTGAAGATCGCTTCCTGCAGCACGAACTCGCGCTCAGTCCCTTCAAACATGCGGCCGCCGACGGACGAATATTCGCCCTCGGTGTTTTCGCGCACGATGTAGAAGTCGATATCGCCCGGCTGCTTGTTGGCCAGCGGGCAGGGCACGCCGGGCATCAGGCGCACCGGCCGCAGGTTGACATACTGGTCGAACTGACGGCGGAACTTCAGCAACGAACCCCACAGCGAAATATGGTCTGGCACCAGCGCCGGCCAGCCGACCGCGCCGAAGAAGATGGCTTCGTAGCCTTGCAGCTGCTCGAACCAGTCGTCCGGCATCATCTTGCCGTGGGCGGCGTAGTAGTCGCAGCTGGCCCACTCGAAGGTGGTCCATTCGATGTTGATGTTGAAGCGGCGCGCCGCGGCTTCCACTACCCGTATGCCCTCGGGCATGACTTCTTTGCCGATGCCGTCGCCGGCGATGACTGCGATTTTGTGTGTTTTCATGAGCGTTCTCCTTGAAGGGAAGGATAGCGCGATCTGCTTCGTTTAAAATGTGTTGAAATGTGACTTCGTAGAACACGTATCGTGAATAATAAGATAGAAAACGACGACCTGCGCGTGCTGGTGGCGGTGGCGCGCAAATCCAGCTTTGTCGGCGCTGCGGAGGCGTTGGGCATGTCGCCGGCCTATGTCAGCAAGCGTATCGGGGTGCTGGAGGAGATGCTGGACGTGCGGCTGTTTCACCGGACCACGCGCCGCGTCGTGCTCAGTGAGGATGGCGAGCAGGTCTACGCCCGCGCGCTGACGATACTGGAAAGCCTCGACAGCCTGTTCGACGATGTCGCCGAGCGCAAGGGCGTGCCGCGCGGACTGCTGCGGGTCAGCAGCAGTTTCGGCTTCGGCCGCAACGTGGTCGCGCCGGCGATTGCCGGGTTGCTCAAGGCCCATCCAGCGCTGGAGGTCAGGCTGGAAGTGTTTGACCGCCTGGTCGATATCGTCAGCGAAGGCTTCGACCTGGACATCCGCGTCGGCGACGACATCGCGCCGCACCTGATCGCGCGCCGGCTGATGGACAACCACCGCATCCTGTGTGCCGCGCCGTCGTATCTGGAACGGCGCGGGACGCCGCGCACGCTTCAGGAATTGGCCGACCATGACTGCCTGGCGATCAAGGAACGCGACATGCCGTTCGGCGTATGGCGCTTGCGCAGCGGCGCGCAGGACGAGATTGCGGTGAAGGTGACGGGGCCGCTGTCGTCCAACCACGGCGAGATCGCGCTGCAATGGGCGGTGGCGGGCGCGGGCATCGTGCTGCGCTCGCGCTGGGATGCGCAGCCGCACCTGGACCGTGGCGACCTGGTGCAGGTGCTGCCCGACTACACGCAGGACGCCAACGTCTGGGCGGTGTATCCGCAACGGCTGGCCAGTTCGGCTAAGGTGCGCGTGTGCGTGGACTTCCTTGAGCGGCACCTTGCATGCGACAATCCTGCTTCCCCCAACTAGCCTGCACGCCGATGACCAACACCGCCAAGCACGACATCCGTACCGGAGACTGGACCACCCTCAATGCCGACGCCAGGCTGATACGCTTTGAAGTCTTCGTCGAAGAACAGAAGGTCCCCGCCGAACTGGAAATGGACCACATGGACGCGGTCTGCCTGCACGCGGTGGCCTACGATGCCAGCGGCACGCCGGTCGGCACCGGCCGCCTGCTGCCGGACGGCCATGTCGGTCGCATGGCGGTGCGCCAGGTCGCGCGCGGCAGCGGCGTTGGCGGCGCCTTGCTGCAGGTTCTGATGGAGCAGGCGCGCGCCCGTGGCGACAAGCAGGTGGTGCTGAGCGCGCAATCGCACGCCGCGCCGTTTTACGAGCGCCACGGTTTCGCCATCGACGGCGACGAATTCTTTGAGGCCGGCATCGCCCACATCAACATGCGGTTCACCTTTTAAGGAGCTCAGCCATGACGCACATCGTAGAGAATTTCGATCCCAAGCTGGATCTGGTATTTGAGCGCGACATCGACATCGCACCGGAGCTGGTGTGGGCCGCCTGGACCAAGCCGGAGCATCTGGTGAACTGGTTCACGCCAGCGCCGTGGAAGACCCTGGAGGCACATTGCGATCTGCGTCCCGGTGGCCTGTTCAGCTCCGTGATGGCGGGCCCGAACGGCGAGCGCCACGACAATCATGGCTGCTATCTGGAAGTCGTGGAAAACCGCCGCCTGACCTGGACCGATGCGCTGGGCCCCGGCTATCGTCCGACCGGCAACTCCTTCATCACCGGCGTGGTGACGATGGAGCCGCTGCCCAACGGAGGCACCCGCTACATCGCCTGCGCCCGTCACAAGGACGAGGCCACCTTGGAGACGCACAAGCAGATGGGCTTCCAGGAGGGCTGGGGCAAGGCCCTCGACCAGCTGATCGCCTACATGAAGCAGCAGTAACAATGGCGCGCGCCTTCACGGCCTATTTTCTCGCTTGCGTCCTGGTGAGCCTCACTTTCGGTGGGGGGGCGATCTTTGTCTTGCCGCTGTGTTTGATCGAAGTAGCGCTGATTGCGGGACCGATCTTTTGGCTGTGTCGGCGCCTGGGCTATTTGAACTGGTGGAGCGCCGTGCTGGCCGGCTTATGTTGCTCCGGTTTTCTGTTTGGCGTGGACGTCAGCGGGAATCCCCTGCGCGCGGAAATGTATGGACCGATGCACGCGGCATGGTGCGTGGCCGCCGGGATCTCTGGCGGTCTGGTGTTCTGGTGGGTAGGCTTATATCGGAATGCCGCATTTCCAGCGGTGCCGGGTGGCCGGCTGTGGAGTATGTTGTTGATGCTGCCGCCGTTGGCCATGGCCAGCGCGGTGTATCTGCGGTGCGAAACCGAGAGCGTACTGGTGGGCCGATTGCTGGCGGAGGGTGGCCCGCCGATCGCAGGCATGAGCAACGAGTCCACGGTCAGCGTGATCTTGCCTGGCGGGGAGACTGTGCGCGCCATGGTGAGTGCGGGCACGGACGAACCCACGCGCCTCGGTATGTGCGTATCGGTGATCAGCCGGGCGGAAGTCTGGTCGGGAAGACGCTTGTACTGGGTGAGTCACTTCCTGGATGAGCATTTTGAGGGCTACGACAAATGCTGAAAATAGTGGATTAGCTGTAGTAGCTTGGACCACGAGCGGACATGAGCGTGCCATAACAATGGGTATCCAAGATGACGGTCAAGTCGCCTTTTCCTGAAAAGTATTCGCGTTGGCGTACCGTGAGCTTTGCGGCCTTCGCGGTGATGGTTGCCCTGTTTTTGTTTGTAAGTTCAAAGGCTGGAATTAGGGCGCTGGGCGTTATGATGCTCATAGGTGCGGGAGTGCAAATTGCGGCACGTCGGATCCCATATGGCTTGGAAGGAAAAGAACCATCAGGTTATATAACTGGTTTTCCAGCTTTACTGGTAAGCCTGTTAATAGGCACAATTGGCATCGCAATGATTGTCCAGCCTGAACTCATGCTGGCTCTGTTCGAGTGGGCAGATGCATAACTCGTTTACACAAAGTTATGGATAGGGAAGCATCGGCTACCGGTTGAATTCGCAGGCGCCAGCGGCCGAGCCGGCCGACTGTGGCCGCTGCCGGCCAACATGTAACAGCAAGGGAAGGAAATAAGCATGACCGTTGGAAAAAAACCGGACGCCGCGCGACTGGACAAAATTGTGGCTGACGCACGGCGCGCGGCCGACCAGCGTGAGCTAGGCTATCGCGAGCGCTCGCTGAAAATGTACCCGTGGGTATGTGGGCGCTGCATGCGCGAATTCACGCATACCAATGTGTCGCAACTTACGGTGCATCATCGTGACCACAATCACGACAACAATCCGCCTGATGGCAGCAACTGGGAATTGCTGTGCCTTTACTGCCACGACAATGAACACTCGCGTTATCTTGAGGCCGACCGTGGACTCAGTCTGAAATCGGCCGAGGTCGCGCCCGCAACGCATAATCCGTTTGCCTCATTGGCCGGTCTGATGAAAAAGAAAGAATAAAATTAGGGCGATGCCGACGGCGTGAGTAGGTACTAAAGACTGCCACGCACGCCGAGGTAGTAGCGGCGGCCGATCGGGTCGTAGACGCTGGCGTTGGTCTCGGTGCCGATGGTGTCGCCGGTCAGGCCGCTGATCACTGGCGCGGGCTTGGTGTTGAACGCATTGTCGATGCCGAGGTAGAGCGAGATGGTCTTCCGCAGCGCATAGCTGAACTGGAAGTCGTTGACGATCTTGCTGCCGACCTTGATGCTGCCGGCCGGGAGCTTGAACTGCGATAGCAACTGGTCGTCCAGCGCCGAGGCGCCGATGTAGCTGGTGGTCGAGCCGACCGTCCAGCGCTGCCACTGGTAGCCCAGGTTGAACATGGCCTTGTTGCGGGGGAAGCCGACTTCTCCTGCGGACTGGTCGGCCGGCGCGCCCCGCAGCGGGATGGAGTAGAACTCCTTCAGGTAGGTGTAGGCCAGCCGCGCCGCCAGCCGCCCCGGACCCATTTGGCCGGCCCAGGCACCGGTGAGGTCGACGCCGGACGTGCCGGTACCGCCGCTGTTAGAAACGGCGCTATCGACATAGGTCAGCGCACCGGCGCTGAACGCACCGGAATTGCTGGTGCGGCGCGTGATGAATTTGCAGAAGCTGCTGTTGCCAGCGTTGTAGCACTGTTCCAGCGCATATTGGCGCGGCGTGGTGACGATGGCGTCGGCGATTTTGATGTCGAAGTAATCGACGGTGAAGGTGAACTTGCCCGGCGTGAGCACCATGCCGATGGTGCTGGACCGACCTTGCTCGGCCTTCAGGTCTGGGTTGCCCCGGTTGAAGCCGCTCAGCGCCTGGATGTCCGGTTGGCTGAGCGTGAACTTGCCATTGGCGGCGATGTTGGCCGCCACACCGGCGTCGGCGCGGCAGGCGCTGTCGCGCGCGCCTTGCGAGCCGGCCGTGACGCCGCTGCACGGATCGACGATGCCGGTCGGGAAGACCTGGCTGGGCGGCAGGAACAGCTCGTTGATATTCGGCGCGCGAGTCGACAGCGCGCGCGTGGCGCGCAGCTTCACCATGTCGGCCGGCCGCCATTCGAGGCCGGCATTCCAGCTGTTGGCGGTGCCGACGGTGGAGTAATGGCCGGAGCGGAACGCCCCCAGGAAGCTCAAGTCCTTCGCGTAGGCGCGGTCCTTGAGTAGCGGCAGGCGGGCCTCGGCAAAGATCTCGCGTACCGAGAAACTGCCGGCCGTGGCGGGGATCGCTGCGCCGGAGTTGAGGCCCCCTTGGGTCAGCGCGTCGGGCACGCTGGACGAGCTTTCCTTGCGCCATTCGAAGCCTGCCGCCAGTCCGACTTTGCCCGCCGGTAGCGCGAATGATTCGCCGCTGACCGAGGCGCCGGCCAGCTTTTGCGTGATCTCCACGGCCAGTGTGCTGGGCACCATCACATAAGCCAACGCGGCTGGCGATATGGTGTTGTAGCCGAACAGGTTGAGCGGCGCGCAACCTTGCGCGCGCGCCGCCGCGTCCGCGCAGACCAACGCGCCGCTGGCGTCGGGAATCGCTTGCAGCGCGTTGCGGAATTTCTGTAGCTCGACCTGGCCGTCGGCGCGCTGGTTTTCGCGGGTCTTGCCGTAGACCAGATAGCTGTCGTAGCGCCAGCCGCTCACAACGCCTTTCAGGCCGGTGGCCAGGCGCGAAGTATCGCGGTCGATGCCGGCCTGGCGATTGCCGACTTCAGCCAGGCGGCGGCTGAAGCTGTAGTCGCGCAGGCCGTCGCCGGTGGTGTCGGCGATGCGGTCGTACAGGTATTGCGGTACTAGCGGATTGCGCACCGCTATGCCGTTGACCATGGCCTCGGCCGGCACCTGGCCGTTGCTGCTCTTGTAGAAATCGGCCGAAGACAAGGCCAGCGGTTCGATGATGGTGCGCACCTTGGTGCTGCTGTAGTTGGCTTCGACGAAGCCGGTAACGGCCGGCGTGAATACATGTTCCCCATCCAGCGCCAGCAGATAGCGCTCGGTCGGCACGGCGATGGTGCGGTAGGCCGAGCGGTTGAAGCCGGTCGCGGCCAGGCCCAGGCTGGCGTCGCCATTGGTCGACCACGGGATCACGTTGCCGTTGCGGTCGTAGGTGTAGTTGCCGGCCTTGCCTGCGGCGTCCTTGTTGTAGAAGAAGCGGCCCTGGGGCGCGGCAGCCGAGTAGTTGCGCACCGCTACAAACGCGTCCGCCGCCAAGCCGCTGCCGATCATTTTGGAAATCTGGTCGATGGCCGAGATGTCGCGGTCGCGCGAGTACACCGCGCCTTGGCGGCTGTAGGCCAGGTGGGCCATCAGGCTGCTGTTGCCGTCGGCGCTGTTCAGGCCGTAGCTGAGCGCCAGCTTTTTCTTGAAGTCGTCGCCGTGGCTACTGCGGCCGCCGCCGGCGTCGAAGCTCAGGCCGTTCAGGCTGCGCTTGAGGATGATGTTGATGACGCCGGCCACGGCATCCGAGCCGTAGGTGGCCGAGGCGCCGCCGGTCATCAGCTCGATGCGCTCGATGAAGTCGGTGGGGATGGCGTTGAGGTCGACCGCGCTGCTGCCCGATACTCCGGCTACGAAGCGGCGACCGTTGACCAGCACCAGCGTGCGGGCGTCGCCCAGGTTGCGCAGGTTGACGGTGGCAACGCCGCCGCCGGTCGGCAGGAAGTTGGAATTGGCGCGGCTGAAGGCGGGTGTGCCCAGGGTCGGATTCTTTTGCAGCAGTTCTTGCAGGTTGGTGGCGCCGGAGGCGGCGATGTCGGCCGCGCTGAGGACCTGCAGTGGCGATGGTGATTCCGCGCCGGGCAAGGCCAGCCGGGTGCCGGTGATCTGCACGGACGGGATGGTTGGCGCGTTGTCCTGTGCCCAGCCGGCCTGGCTGCCGAGCGCCATGCCGCACGCTCCCAAAGTGTGCCATGTGCTGCGGCGGGAGTTCGACAGGCTCATGGCTAACCCTCCTGAATGGATGAAGACAGGATTGCGTGTTGCTAGCGTTTTGTTTCTAACAAAACACTTTACGCAACAAGATAGCAGGGTGCAAACAATTTACGGCGGGGCCGGCCATAAACGCAACAGAGTGCGCGTCGGCTAGTTGCCGTACTTTTTGAGCAGGGCGCTCAGGCGGGCGGGACCATGCGTGCCATACCATTGCCAGATGGCTTCGGCTTGTTGGCGGTTTTGCTCGTAGTAGGTTTTGTTGAGGGCCAGCCAGGCGGTGGTCGAGAACAAGGGCTTGTCGAGCCGCGTGAATTCCTTGCCGTAGCGTGCCGCCACGGTGGCGTCCATGTCGTCCTGCGACGCCAGCGACACGGCAAAGCCGTCGATGCGGTGGCGGCGCAATTTTTCAAAATTGGTGTCTGGATTGGCGGCGCCCTGGTCGACCTCGACGCCGCGTTCGCGCAGCGCCTTGATGTGCGGCGCGCCGTGCGACAGGCCGATGATGCGGCCCCGCATGACCACCGCCGGATCGCCATTCTTGGCCAGGCCGTCGCTGGTGCGCACGAACACCACGCTATGCAAGGCCAGGCCGCGGGCGGGGTCGGGTTTGCCGTGCTTGTCGAGCGGGTAGACGATATTCGGCGAGGAGCCGATCACATCGGGAGAGAACAGCGAGGTGGCGTCGATCTTGCCGCTTTCCATGCTGAGGCGCAGGCGCGGCGGCGGCATGCGCACCATCACGGTGGCGCAGCCGGCGCTGGCGGCTGCTTCGCGGGTCAGGTCGGCCAGCGCGCCGGCGGCTGGCTTGCCCTCGTTCGGGCCGACGCCCAGATAGTAGGGCGGTACGGCCTGATCGGTGTAGCCGAAACGCAGCGGCGCGCAGGCAGCGGCGGCTTGTCCGGCCAGCAGGACCAGGAAAGAAATAGATAACAGCGCAGACAACAGCGGCGGTACACGCATGGGCGTTCGGCAAGTGATAAGCCTGCGGCGGGCCGGGCTGGCCGTGCGCAAACAGGTGTGCTTGCTAGTGTATCAGCATCTCTTGCAAGGTCGCAGGTGCGTCGGCGTAGAGCTTGACCACGGTGGAGGTGCGGGTGCCGTAGCTCGGGCTTTCGATCCGCACCGCCGACAGCATGCGTTCCAGGTCCAGCGGCACGCCGGTTTCCGGCAGGCGCTGATCGGGCGCGGGCGTGGTGTCGGCCAGCATTTCGAAGTAGGCGTCGTCCGGCGCGCCCAGGCACAGCAGGCTGGCGAACTGGGCTTTGGTCTTCAGCACCTTGGGCCATGGCGCGTCCAGCAGCGCGTTCGACAGGCCGTACACGCCCGGTTCCAGCGGCTTGCCGTTGCGCGGGTCGTCGTCGCCGCGGTTGGAGAACCAGATCAGCGTGTCGCCGTCGCTCAGCACCAGGTTGAAGCCGTTGTAGGCGCCGGCATCGGCGCGGATGGCGTCGACGTATTCCTGCGGTGTCATGTTGCCGGCCAGGTAGTCGGCCACCAGATGACCGCGCGAAGGCGCGTTGTCGCGGTGTTCGGACGGTGCGCGGATGTTGGTGATGGCGGCAAAGCGCGAAGCCTTGCTGCCGGCGGCCGGCTGGGTGATGCCCATCCAGCTGCCGCCGGCCTGCAAGTCGCGGCCGGCGAAAATCTGCGGATGTTCCGGCCACGGGGCCGCCGGCGCGGTGGCGCGCTGGTAGAACTCATCACGGTTGGCGGCTGCCACCAGCGGAACCGCCGGTATGACTCGCCAGGCAAAAACGATCAGGCACATGTGACTAAATCCATAAACAATTCGGTGTGGCGCGGGCCGGCGGTCCAGGCGGACAGGCCGGCCAGTTCGACGGCTTCATCCAGCGCGGACGGGAAGCCGGCCGGCGTGGCGGCATACACTTCCATCCACGTCTGCTTGCCGTCCCTGGCTTCCGGACGGCGCTTGAGCTGGCAGGCGATGCCATGCCGCGCGCCCAGCGCCGCCTGCATCGGGACGACCGCCGCCAGCAAGGAAGCCGCGTCGGCATCCTTGACCTGATAGTAAATGTAGAGATCCATGCTAGAGGTCGAGTGGGTCCAGCACGTATGGCATGTCGAGGAAGGTCAGCGGTGCGCCGCCGGCCGAGCCGAGACGGACCGAGGCCGCTTCGATGGCGGCCAGCTTCATTTCGACCAGCGCGTCGATGCCGCCTTTGCCGTTGGGGGCGGCGTTGACGACCATGCCGCAAGGCTGCTCGGGATCGGCGGTGGCGAACACTTCAACGCCGGCCGCAGCGGCCGCGTCGGCGATGCTGACCAGCGTGGTGCGCCGCTTGAGCTTGCCCAGATACTGGCTGCGGGCGACGATTTCCTGGCCCGGATAGCAGCCCTTCTTGAAATTGACGGCGCCCAGCAGTTCAAAATTGATCATCTGCGGGACGAACTGTTCCTGCGTGGCCTTGGTAATCTGCGGAATGCCGGCGTGGATTTCCGACAAATGCCAGGCATCGGTGCGGCCCACCGAAAGCTTGGTGGCCAGCTCGGGCGCCACCGTCTGCGCGACTTCGGCCGACATCAGCCACTGGTAGCGCGGCGCGCCAAACGCATCGGCCACGCGGATCAGCGTGCCCAGCGGATGCTCGACCTTGGTGAACGGTTTGGCTGGCAGCGGGTCGAACCAGTTCTGCAGCGCGGTTTCGGCCATGCCGCCGCCCAAACCCAGTACAACTTGATTTGCCGGCGACTCGCTCGCATCGCTCAGTTTGGTCTTGGCGCGCAGCACGAACATCGCCAGCCGCTTCTGCACCGGCGCCTGGATCTCGCGCGGCAGTTGCAGGAAGATGGTGGTTTCGCTGCGCCACATCAGGAACGAGGCCAGCAGCCGTCCCTTGGGCGAGCAGTATCCGGCCAGGCGGACTTCGCCCAGGCCCAGGTGCTCGACGTCGTTGGTCAGCTGATTGTGCAGGAAACTGGCCGATTCCTCGCCGTCCAGCGCGATCAGGCCCTGGTCGCTGATAGTCGCGACAAAGCCCACGGCAAGCTGGGTGGTGGTCAGCGCCTGGGCTTGCTGAGCTAAAAGTTCATTCCAAGAAGACATAATTTCCATTAATTTGACGATTAAAGCATTATCATTACGGGCTCATTATAGTGATGTCGGACGGATCGCGTCGGATACCGCGCAAAACGCGCACTGGCGGACTGTGCCAAGAAGTGGCAAGCTGTGCGACTTGTTCCAACCCTATGGCTTTAACAATGGCTTTTATCAAAAAAATCATCACCTTATGCATCATGCTGGCGATCGCCGGCGGCGGCTACTTTATCTATTGGTCGCAGCACCCGATCATCGGCGACGAGATCGAAGCCATTGAATTCACCATCGCGCCCGGCAGCGGCGCCCACGCCGCCGGCCAGCAGATCGCCGAAGCGGGCGTGCCCATCGAGCCCTTGCTGTTCAACCTGCTCGCGCGCGTGACCAACAAGAGCGGCAAGCTGAAAGCCGGCGCCTACGAACTCAAGCCCGGCACCACGCCGCTGCGCCTGATCGAGCAGCTGGTGCGCGGCGAGTTCGCGCAGGAACAGCTGACCATCATCGAGGGCTGGACCTTCCGCCAGATGCGGGCCGCCATCGCCGCCCACAAGGGCATGAAGCACGATACCGTCGCCATGTCGGACAAGGAAGTGATGCGCGCCATCGGCTCCGAATACAAGCTGCCGGAAGGCTTGTTCTTCCCGGATACCTATCTGTTCGCCAAGGGCGCCAGCGATTTGCAAATCTACAAGCAGGCGCACGCCATGCTGCTGACCCGCCTGAACGACGCCTGGGACAAGCGCGATCCGGCGCTGCCGTACAAGACGCCGTACGAGGCGCTGGTCATGGCCTCCATCGTCGAAAAGGAAACCGGGCAAAAGTCCGAGCGCGGCATGATCGCCGGCGTGTTCGTCAACCGCCTGAAGCTGGGCATGCTGCTGCAAACCGACCCGACCGTGATCTACGGCATGGGCAACAAGTACGACGGCAAGATCCACAAATCGGATCTGGAGACCGACACCCCTTACAATACCTATACCCGCGCCGGCTTGCCGCCGACTCCGATCGCCTTGCCGGGCGTGCAATCGCTGGCGGCGGCGCTGTCCCCGGCCAAGACGCCGGCGCTGTACTTCGTCTCCAAGGGCAACGGCACCAGCCAGTTTTCCGATAATTTGACCGACCACAATCGGGCAGTGAACAAGTTTCAAAGATAAGTTTTAGAGAATTCATGACTCAACACCGCGGTAAATTCATCACGTTCGAAGGCATAGACGGCGCCGGAAAATCGACCCACATCGCCTTCGTCGGCGACTATTTGAAGGCGCGTGGCGTCGACCTGGTCAGCTCACGCGAGCCGGGCGGCACGCCGCTGGGCGAGAAGCTGCGCGAGCTGGTGCTGCACGAGAAAATGCACCTGGAAACCGAGGCGCTGCTGATGTTCGCCAGCCGCCGCGAACACATCGCGCAAGTGATCGAGCCGGCGCTGCATCGCGGCGCCTGGGCCATTTCCGACCGTTTCACCGACGCCAGCTTCGCCTACCAGGGCGGCGGCCGCGGCATGGACCTGGCCAAGCTGGAAGCGCTGGAGCAGTGGGTGCATCCGCATCTGCAACCGGACCTGACGCTGCTGTTCGATGTGCCGCTGGAAGTGGCGCGCGCGCGGCTGGACGCCACCCGCTCGCTGGACAAGTTCGAGCAGGAGAAGGCCGATTTCTTCGCCTCCACCCGCAACGAGTACCTGCGCCGCGCCACCCAGTTCGCCTCCCGTTTCCGCGTGATCGACTCGACCCAGTCCATTGCGGACATCCAGGTCCAGATCGCCGCCATCCTCGATGAAATGCTTGCACTTTAAAAGTATTGCATAAGCGCTTGTTTTAAAACAGAATACCAAACAATGAGTAATTCCATATATCCGTGGCAGGAAGCGTCCTGGCAGCAGTTGCAACTGCTGCGCCAGCGCATGCCGCACGCCATCCTGTTTCATGGCGCCGCCGGGATAGGCAAATCCGACTTCATCGAGCGCTTCGCCCAGGGTTTGCTGTGCGAAGCCGTGCTGCCCGACGGCCACGCCTGCGGCCAGTGCGCATCCTGCGGCTGGTTCTCCCAGCAAAATCACCCGGACTACCGCCGCGTGCGGCCGGAAGCGCTGGAAGACGAACCCGCCGCCGAGGGCGAAGAGGGCGACGGCGAAGCCAAGAAGACCGCCAAGTCGACCAAGGCGCCGTCCAAAGAGATCAAGATCGAGCAGATCCGCAACCTGGCGGACTTCATGAACATTTCCACCCACCGCCAGGGGCTGCGGGTGGTGGTGCTGTATCCGGCCGAGGCGCTGAACATGCCGGCCTCCAACGCGCTGCTGAAGACGCTGGAAGAACCGCCTCCGGGCACCGTGTTCCTGCTGGCCTCCAACAGCCTGGACCGGCTGCTGCCGACCATCCTGTCGCGCTGCCGCAAGTTCGCGCTGCCGATGCCGAGCCACGCCGAGGCGCTGGCCTGGCTGAAGGCGCAAGGCGTGGCGGACGCCGACAGCTGGTTGCGCGAGCAGGGCGGCGCGCCGCTGGCGGCCATGGCGCAGGCCGAAGTCGGCAACCGTGACGATCTGGAAGTATTGCTGCAACTGCTGGCCCATCCCAGCGTGGAAGGCGCGTTGAAAGTTGCCGATAAACTGCAAAAAGTGCCGTTGAGTGCACAAGTTTCATGGTTGCAGCGCTGGCTTTATGATGTGTTTTCCTACAAACTGGCAGGTAACATCCGGTACTATCCTCGTTACCAGAAGGAACTAGCCAGCCTGGCCGCCAAGATCCACGTCAGCCGCCTGCTGGCCGCGATCAAGGGCGCCAACGAGCGCCGCGCGACGGCCGACCATCCGCTGTCGCCCAAGCTGTTCCTGGAGGATATGTTGCTCGATTACGCCGCCTGCTGCGCCTGAAAGGGAATGAATGTCTGCTGCCAGCCCTCTTGATCCGAACACCGTGCCTGCCGTGGCGCGGCCGACGGTATTGTCGCTGGCCATCAAGGAGAAGGCCGCGCTGTACGCGGCCTATATGCCTTTCCTGAAGAACGGCGGCATGTTCGTGCCGACCCAGAAGCCCTACAAAATCGGCGACGAGATCTACCTGATCCTGGCGCTGATGGACGACGTCAACAAATACCCGATCGCCGGCAAAGTCGCCTGGATCACGCCGCCCGGCGCGCACAACAACAAGGCGCAGGGCATAGGCGTGCACTTCCCGGAAGACGAAAGCGGCCAGCGCGCCCGCCTGCGCATCGAAGAAATCCTCGGCGCGGCGCTGCGTTCCTCGCGCGCCACGCATACGCTTTAGTTTCAAAAATACTCCCTCACCGTTTCCGACATGACCACAGCTTTCCGCCATCGCCTCGCCACGCTCGACGACTTGCCTACCATCGTCGCCATCTACAACACCACCATCGCCTCTCGCGAAGTCACGGCCGATACCGAGCCGGTGTCGGTGGAATCGCGCCTGGGCTGGTTCCACGAGCATACGCCGGAGAAGCGTCCGTTGTGGATCATCGAGCAGGCCGACGATAGCTCCGCCACGCCGGAGATCCTGGGCTGGATGTCGTATTCGAATTTTTATGGCCGTCCCGCGTATTCGGGCACGTCGGAGATTTCGATCTACCTGGCCGAGGCCTGGCGCGGCAAGGGCGTGGGCGGCTACTGCATCGCGCAGGCCATCGCCCATGCGCCGGCGATCAAGGTGCGCACCTTGCTGGGCTTTATCTTCGGCCACAACAAGCCCAGCCTGGGCCTGTTCGCCAAGTTCGGTTTCGAGACCTGGGCCAACCTGCCCAAGGTGGCCAACCTGGACGGCGTCGAGCGCGACCTGATCATCCTGGGCAAGCGCGTCGGCTGATCTTCACTTCAACGCGCGGTCCACCGCCGCGCGGATCTGGTCGCTTGCGCAGGTCACCGCCGAGTGGCCGCAATCGCCTTGCAGCACCGTGGTCGTGGCCCGGATCTGGCGCGCGAACGCCAGCGCCGGCGCCGGATTGACGATCAGGTCCTGGCGCGGGTTGATGATGTGGACCCGGGCTTTGACTTTCTTGGCGGCATCGTCGCCGATATCCTGCGCCAGGAAGGCGCGCATTTGCCAGCGCATGTCGTTGGCGTCGGCCGCGTCCGGGTCGTCCTCGACCGTCTCCGCGATGAACTTATCCACTTCGGCCGGCTTGGTCTTGGCCGCACGGTAGGCCGGCGTGTCGAAATTCAGCGAAAAAATCTGGTGGTACAGCGCCAGCTTGGGGTTTTGCTTGTAGTCGCCGTTGGCGTATTGCGGGTCGGCCAGCATGGCCGCCTCCTCGGTGCGCCAGAACAGCAGGTCGTAGCTGGTCTGGCGCGGCGTGCCGGCGATCGGCACGGCCACGTCCATGTAGCCGGGATGGCTGACCATCCACTGGAAGGCTTGGGTCGCGCCCATCGAGTAGCCGACGATGGCGTGCACGTGCTTGAGGCCGAGCTTCTCGCTCAGCAGTCGATATTCCGACTCGACCATGTCGCGCACATTGAAGGCTGGGAAGGCCGTGCCGTGTTGCGTCGCGCTGTTGGACGGTGAGCAGGCCACGCCGTTGCCGATCGCGTCGATGACGATCACGTAGTGCCCGGCGGTATTGAACAAGCCCTTGGGACCCAGCAGCGATACCGCCTCGATGCTCTTGCCGGTATGCCACGGCAGGAACACGACGGCGTTGGAGCGCGCCGCGTTCAGCGTGCCGATGGTGCGGTAGCCTAGCTTGCAGTCCTTGATGACGGCGCCGCTTTCCAGCCGGACGTCGCCGAGGTCGGCAAATTGCTGGGGCGGAGCGTCGGCGGCGGCGGCCAAGGGTAACTCAAGAGCGAGGGCAAGTGCGAGGGCAAACGGAAGGCGGTTGAACATCAGGCAAGCTCCTGAAGTGAATGGGAACGCCGATTCTAGGCCAGGCGTGCTTAGGTTACAATCACGGCATGTTTATCGATTCCCATTGCCACATTAATTTCCCCGAGCTGGCTGCTCGCATGCCCGAGATCCTGGCCAAGATGGCCGACAACAAAGTCACCCACGCGCTGTGCGTGTCGGTCGACTTACCGGATTTCCCACAAGTGCTGGCGCTGGCCCACGAGTATCCGCATATCTACGCCTCGGTCGGCGTGCACCCGGATTATGAGGACACGCCTGAACCGACCGTCGAGCAACTGGTGGAACTGTCCAACGACCCGAAAATCATCGCCATCGGCGAGACCGGGCTGGACTACTTCCGCCTGCAAGGCGACCTGGAGTGGCAGCGCGAGCGCTTCCGCACCCACATCAAAGCATCAAGAATCACGCGCAAGCCTTTGATTATTCACACACGCAACGCCAGCGAGGACACCATCCGCATCATGCGCGAAGAGGGCGCAGGCACGGAGGCGGGCGGCGTGGCCGGCGTGATGCATTGCTTTACCGAGTCGCTGGAAGTGGCGCGTGCGGCGATCGAGATGGGGTTCTACATCTCGTTCTCCGGCATCGTGACCTTCAAGAGCGCCAAGGATCTGCAGGCGGTGGCGCTGGAAGTGCCGCTGGAACGCATCCTGATCGAGACCGATTCGCCCTACCTGGCGCCGATGCCGCATCGCGGCAAGATGAACGAGCCGGGTTTCGTGGCCCACGTCGGCGAATACATCGCCAAGCTCAAGGGCGTGCCGGTGGAGCAGGTCGCCGAGCAGACGACAGCCAATTTCTTCAAACTATTCAACGTGGTAGCGTGAACTCTTGATGCTGAATCTATCCAAACGCCGCTTGCTGTTGGCCGCCCTGGCCGCCACTCTGACGATGCCGCTGCTGGCAGCCGAGCAGACCGAGGATGAAGTCGACCTGTTCCGCGCTGCCCAGTTGGACAACGTCTCCGGCGTCAAAAAGCTGCTGGAACGCGGATTGAGCCCCAATCTGCGCGAACCGGGCGGCGAGACCGCGCTGATCGTCGCGATGCGCTACGAGGCCTACCGTGTCGCCACTTTGCTGATGGACCAGCCCACCATCGATCTGGAAGCCAAGGCGCCCAACGGCAATACCGCGCTGATGATGGCGGCCTTCCGTCAAAGCAAGACCGTCGTGCTGGACATGCTCAAGCGCGGCGCCCAGGTCAACCAGAAGGGCTGGGCCGCCTTGCACTACGCGGCGGCGGCCGGCAGCACCGATATCACCAGCATCCTGCTGGAGCACCACGCCTACATCGACGCCGAATCGCCATCCGGCATGACGCCGCTGATGATCGCCGCCCGAGAAGGCCAGGAAAAGGTCGTGGAATTATTGCTGGAGCAGGGCGCCGACGCGACCCTGAAAGACGGCGGCTTCCACCAGACCGCCGCCGAGTTCGCGACCCACGCGGACAAGCCATGGATCACCAAAACCATCAATGCCCACCTGGCCGCAAAAGCCAAGCGCTAGGCGCATGCCGAATTGACAAGGCCCGAATTGGCAGGTTTTTGGCGCTTATCTCCGCGTTTGGCTCGTCAACATTGTTGACGATAATGGTTCCAGTGCATTGCCTCCAGACACAATGCGCATCAACCAAGGATATCCATGCTGAACGAACGCGAGATTGAAAGCTGCTATCTGGGGCAATTCATTCCAGTCCACTACCATCACAACATGCTGATGGATCAAAACCGTATGCATGGCTTCAAGTCGGCCATCGACTACGCCGTCAAGCCGGGCGCCAAGGTCCTGGAGCTGGGCGGCGGTACGGGCGTGCTGTCGTGGTTCGCGGCGGCCAAGGCGGACAAGGTGTATTGCGTGGAGTTCAATCCCGACATGGTCAAGGAGGCGCGCAAGATGCTGGCGCTGAACCCTAACGGCGAAAAGGTCGAAGTGGTCCACGCCGACGCCTTCGAGTACCTGCCGCCGGAGCCGGTCGATGTGGTGATCTGCGAGATGATCCACGTCGGCATGCTGCGTGAAAAGCAGGTGGAGGTGATCGAATCGTTCAAGCGCCGCTATACCGAGCGCTTCGGCGGCCCGCTGCCGGTGTTTCTGCCGGAAGCGGTCATCATGGCGGTGCAGCCCTTGCAGCAGGAATATGATTTCGAGGGCTTTTACGCGCCCATCGTGCAATTCCAGGAAACCAATGTGATTTATCCGGGCACCGTGGAAGCGGCGCAGCCGGCCGTGTACAGCATCATCGACTTCAATCAGCCGAATGACCTGACCTACGCGTGGCAGGGCAAGTTCGTGGTCGAGCGCAACGGCGAAATCAACGCCATGCGCTTTGTCACCAAGAACATCCTGGCCGTGGTGGCGGAGCGCTCCACCACCATCGACTGGCTCAACCACTACATGACGCTGCCGCTGGCCAATCCGGTCAAGGCGCGCGAAGGCGACGTGCTGCAAGTGAGCTTCCAGTACCGCGCCGGTGGCTCGATTCCGTCGCTGCAAGCCTCGCTGCGCGCCGAAATCCTGTACGAAGCAGCGCTGCAACCGGCCAGCTACGTGCCGGCCTACGCTTAAAAAGCTCTTCACGCGGGTCGTTCTGAAGCGTATATTTCGTCTTTTGCAGAAAGAAATATATGGAACAGAACGACCAACGCTACCTCATCCAGCAGAACAAGATCGCCGACGGCGACCAGAAACCGCCCGTATTTGCCAAAGTCATGCGCAGCAAGGAAGGCGCGTTTGAAGGCGTTTCCTTCATCAAATCGAAGGAAAAAGCCTCGATCCTGACCATCGAACAAGCCAACCAGGCAATCGAATGGGCCGCCAAGAAGAAACCGAACGCCCACGAGTACATCACCAAGATCATCTGCGTCGGTCAATAATCCCCATTCATTCCCCGTTTCGCGCGATTGATCGCGGTTTTCTGCCGTTGGTCGCATGCCAATTGCCCGCCGGGGAGCGCCGCACTACAGTGACAGCATTGACAACGCATCAACTGGATCGGGAGCATCTCATGTTCGGATTTCTGCTGTGGCTGGTTTTGCTGTTCCTGTGCTGGCCGCTGGCCCTGCTGGCGCTGGTGTTGTATCCGCTGTTCTGGCTGATCACCTTGCCGTTTCGGCTGATCGGCATCGGCGTCGATGGCGTGTTCGAACTGCTGCGCGCCGTGGTCATGCTGCCGGCCCGCATCCTGCGCGGCTCGCCAGGCCGCTAAGCCTGCTTAGAAGTCCACCAGGAAACCGGCGCCGAGCGACTTCTGCGAGTAGTTGTAGTCGATCAGGCTTTGGCCGTAGCCGCTGAAGGCTTGCACATAGCCCTTCAGGTTGGCGAGCACCGGGAACGACCAGCCGGCCTGCAAGGCGCCGTGGCGCGTCGAGAAATTGCGGCGCGCCATGAGCGAGAACGTATGGCCGTCGCTGCGGTAGCTCAGGTTCAGGTCGCCGTGGCCGAGGTAGTCGGTGATATCGATGTTGTCGTTGTCCGAGCGGGCATTGTCCAGCCGCTTCCAGAAGCGCAATTGCGCCCCCAATTTGCCGTGCTCGGCGCCCACCTCCGCATATACCCGATTCCAGCTGCGCGACAAGGTCGACGTTTGTCCGTTCGACTGGTGCACCATGCCGACGGTCAGGTAGCGGACGTCGAGCGCCGGCCCCAGGTTCAGGTTCAGCGGCGTGGTCAGCATCAGCTCGGGCTGGTAGTTGGTCTCGCGGAATGGGCTGGAGGCGGCGCGGTTGTAGGCCTGCCAAAAGCTGTTCTGGGTGTAGCCGAACCACAGGTCGACAGGCGTTTTAAGCACCTGCTCGATCAGCTTCATCTTGAAACTGAGCTGGTAGGTCAGTTCCGCGTGCTGCGATTTGATGCCGGCCGGCGTGAAATCGTCAAAAGGCGCATCATTGGAGCTGGTGCTGTAATTGGCCAGCAGCAGATAGGTATCGCGGTGCGGGCGGACGTTGAACACGCCGCGCTTGGCCGAGCGGTCCAGCTCCCACCACTGCACCATGCGCGAGACGGTGTCTTCCGGCGGGATGGTGGTGATCGCGGCGACCTTGGCCGGCAATACCGGCGCGGCAGGCGGCTCGGCCGGCTGGGTGCTGGACGGCAGCGTCAAGGCGGTGGCGAGTTTGCTGACCTTGCCAGGGTCGGGGACGCCGACCGCGGCGCCGCCCGCCGCCTGCAGCGCGGGGCCGGCCTTGGCCAGGCCGTCGTAGCATGCCAGGCGGGCGCTGGCGTCGCCCAGCACGGAGCAGCGTTCAATCCGCAACTCCAGATCGGAAGCCTGCGGTGGCGCGGCCTGGGCGCAGGCCAGCACAGGGGCAAGGCTGAGCGAGAGCAGGAAGGTACTTTTGGTTGATGCGGACATGTGGGACTTTCGGATAAACTTGTAAATTATTCCACAGGGTATATTAATTGCCGCTAGTCATGTCGCACGGAAGGAAAAACTGTCTTGAAATTGGCAGCAATCACCACACTTGAGACTTCCTGCATTCATATTGCATCAAGGAGAGAATGATGACCCGCAAGACCCCCATCGAGCGTTACCGCAACATTGGCATCAGCGCGCACATCGACGCTGGCAAGACCACGACCACGGAGCGCATCCTGTTTTATACCGGCGTCAATCACAAAATCGGTGAGGTGCACAATGGCGCCGCGACGATGGACTGGATGGAGCAGGAGCAGGAACGCGGGATCACCATCACCTCCGCCGCCACCACCGCCTTCTGGAAAGGCATGGCGGGCAATTTCGCCGAGCACCGCATCAACATCATCGATACGCCCGGCCACGTCGATTTCACCATCGAGGTCGAGCGCTCCATGCGCGTGCTGGACGGCGCCGTCATGGTGTACGACGCCGTGGGCGGCGTGCAGCCGCAATCCGAGACGGTCTGGCGCCAGGCCAACAAATACGCCGTGCCACGCATCGCCTTCATCAACAAGATGGACCGCGTCGGCGCCGACTTCTTCCGCGTGCGCGAGCAGATCGCCACGCGGCTGAAGGGCGTCGCGATTCCGATCCAGATTCCGCTGGGCGCCGAGGACAACTTCCACGGCGTGGTGGACCTGGTCAAGATGCGCGCGATCAACTGGGACGACGAGAGCCTGGGCGTCAAGTTCACCTACGAGGACATCCCCGCGCACCTGCAGGCGCTGGCGCAGGAGTGGCACGACAAGATGGTCGAGGCCGCCGCCGAAGGTTCGCCCGAGCTGCTGGAGAAATACCTGGACGGCGGCGTGCTGAGCGAAGAGGAGATCAAGGCCGGACTGCGCCAGCGCACCATCCGCAACGAGATCGTGCCTATGCTGGCCGGCAGCGCGTTCAAGAACCGCGGCGTGCAGGCGATGCTGGACGCGGTGGTCGAGTATTTGCCGTCGCCGCTGGATGTGCCGGCCATCGCCGGCCATGACGAGGACGACAATCCGATCGAGCGCCATCCGACCGACAGCGATCCGTTCTCCGCGCTCGCGTTCAAGATCATGACCGACCCGTTCGTCGGCCAGCTGACCTTCTTCCGCGTGTACTCGGGCGTGGTCAATTCCGGTGACACGGTCTACAACCCGACCAAGAGCCAGAAGGAGCGCCTGGGCCGCATCCTGCAGATGCACGCCAACGAGCGCAAGGAGATCAAGGAAGTCTACGCTGGCGACATCGCGGCGGCGGTGGGCCTGAAGGGCGTGACCACCGGCGATACGCTGAGCTCGCCGGACCACGTGATCGTGCTGGAAAAGATGATCTTCCCGGAACCGGTGATCTCGCAGGCGGTCGAGCCCAAGACCAAGGCCGACCAAGAGAAGATGGGCATCGCCCTGAACCGGCTGGCGCAGGAAGACCCGTCGTTCCGCGTGCATACCGACGAGGAATCGGGCCAGACCATCATGTCCGGCATGGGCGAGTTGCACCTGGAGATCCTGGTGGACCGCATGCGGCGCGAGTTCAGCGTCGAGGCGACGGTGGGCAAGCCGCAGGTGGCGTATCGCGAAACCATCCAGAAGATGGCCAGCGATGTCGAAGGCAAGTTCGTCAAGCAGTCCGGTGGACGCGGGCAGTACGGCCACGTGGTGCTGACTTTAGAGCCTATGGAGCCGGGCAAGGGCTATCTGTTTGTCGACGCCATCAAGGGCGGTGTGGTGCCGCGCGAGTTCATCCCTGCGGTCGACAAGGGTGTGCAGGAAACCTTGCGCAGCGGCGTGCTGGCCGGTTATCCGGTGGTTGACGTCAAGGTGACGCTGACCTTCGGTTCGTACCACGACGTCGACTCGAACGAGAACGCCTTCCGCATGGCCGGTTCGATGGCGTTCAAGGACGGCATGAAGCGCGCCGATCCCGTGCTGCTGGAGCCGATGATGCAGGTGGAAGTGGAGACGCCGGAAGAGTTCATGGGCAACGCCATGGGCGACCTGACGGCGCGGCGCGGCATGGTGCAGGGCATGGACGAAATCCCTGGCGGCGGAGGCAAGATCATCCGCGCGCTGGTGCCGCTGGCCGAGATGTTCGGCTACTCCACCACGCTACGCTCGCTGACGCAGGGGCGGGCGACGTACACGATGGAGTTCAAGCACTACGCCGCCGTGCCGAAGCACATCCTGGATCAGATCGCCGTCTCGTCCAAGGCCCGCCACTAAGCAACTCCGGGGTCAGGTCCCCCATTTATTCATCAGCTCGGTTATTCAACCGAACTGATGAATAAATGGGGGACCTGACCCCGGGTTTATTCGAAGACCTTCAGCTTGAGCTGAACGGAAATGGCGCCATAGAGCCGGTCCTTATAGGTCGGCACTATGGCGACATTGACGCCCACGCTCTTGTATTCGAAGCTGGCGGTCGGGATGGCCGCCAGGAACCAGCCGCCGTCGCGCATCTTGGGGTAGCCGCTGAAGCCGCCCGCTACCGCCCCCAACCTTACCGGGCCGATCTTCCACGGCTGGTAGTACACGCCCACATAATTCGAATAGCCGCGATCGCTGTTGTAGAAGCGGCCCGCCGTCGCCGACGCCACCGTCGAAAAACGGTACTCGCCACCCAGGCCGGGATTGCTGTCGTTCAGGCCCTTGTCGCGCTGGAAATGGTAGGAGTAGAAACCGCCGTTCAGCCACACTTCCTTCAGCGGCGCCGATTCGATGGTTTCGAAGGTGTCGGCCACGGCCGCGCCGGACAGGCCGGCCAGCAGCAGCGCGCCGGCAATACGCAAACTTTTGATCATCCGAAGCTTTCTTCGTCAGGTTGAGGACAATGGATTATAGCGAACGCTCAGCTTGCGTGGTATCGGCCAGGCCGTAGGCCACCGGCCAGCCGGCCGGCAGGTGCCAGGTACCGAATACGCGGTCGAGGAAAGGCAAGGTCGACGAGAAGTTGCGGTCCAGCGGCGTCACGCTGGTGTGGTGCCAGTGATGGAAGGCCGGCGTGGCGATGATCGATTCCAGCAGGCCCAGCCGGACCCGCAGGTTCGAATGGATGAAGAAGCCCCAGACCGTGCCGATGATGATCACCAGCGCCGGCGTGGCGCTGCCGCCCGCGCTGGCGCCGGCCAGGCCGAGCACGTACAGCGGCGTCATGCCGAACAGCCGGGTGACGATCATGTCGACCGGATGCGCGTGCGTGTTAATCAGGAAGTACAGGTGTTCCGGCTTGTGGTGCACCGAATGGAAATGCCACAGCCACGGCAACTGGTGGCTCAAGCGATGTCCCCAGTAAAAGCCGATTTCCGCGATCAGCAAGGACAGCGGCAGTTTGACCGCCAGCGGCAATGCGCCCACGGCGGCGGGCACGGATGCCGGCAGCAGCGCCTGCGCCGCCACGGCGACCACCGACATCAACGCGCCCAGGATCGCGGCCGGCAGCAGACTGTTGAGGAAATACAGGCCCAGGTTGATCGCCAGCGCGCGGCGCGGCAAGTGGGCCTTGCGCACCGCGAGCCAACGCTCCAGCGGCACGAACACCAGCGACAGCAGCACCAGCCACACGCACAGCCGCCCCACGTTGACGGCAAAAGTAGGCAGGTAGGCGAGCAGTTGATTCATCGGTGTCATGGCGTAGTAAAAGGCGGAAACGACAATGCCGGACGCGAACGTCCGGCATCGATTCAAGCAGGCAGCGAGTTAAGCAGCCTTGGCTTTGCGGCGACGCGCGGCGAAGCCGACCAGGCCGATGCCCAGACCCAGCATGCCCCAGGTTTGCGGCTCAGGCACGGCCGAGGTCATCGACACGCCATCCAGCAGCGAGAACGGCGGCACGCCGGCAGGCGTACCCACGGCCAGGAAGCTCAGCACTTCGCTGGCGCTGGTGGCGGTAAAGGTGAAGGTCTCTTTCTGCCAGCCGGTGAAACCGTGGTTGGTATTGTTCTTCACTGCGGTCGAGATGGTTTGGCCGCCCAGCGAGACTTTCCACTGTTCGGTGTTTGGGCCGTCGAAGGTGTATTGCTGCGCGCCAGCCCAGTAGAAGCTCAGGTTGTATTGTTGACCAGCGACCAGGCCGTTGACGGTCTGGGTCAGCGGGGCGATTTCAAACGCGCCATCGGCGGCGATGAAGTTGCCGCCGGCCGGGCTGGCGCCCAGGCCGTTGGCGGAGCCATTACCGGCGCCCCACAGTTGCAGGTTGCCGTAGGTGCCGTTGACGCCGCCGTGGTCCGCGTTGGTGCCGCTGAACAGGAAGTTGTAGCCGGTGGTGTCCCAACCCTGAACCTGATTGCCGTTGTAGCCGATCTGGCCGTAGTTGCCGACTTCGAAACCACCGTTGACGATCAGTTCGCCAGGAACGGCGGCGTTTGCCACGCCTGCACACAGGGCGGCGGCGGCCGACAGGGCCATCATTATCGATTTAATACGCATCTAAACACTCCAGGATTCGAATTTCAGGCGGGCTTCCGGCCGCCGGCGGTGTGGAAAGTTCATTGATTCTGGTCAATTAACTTGTTCGAAATGCATTATGAATGAACAATGTATAAATGTGAATGTTTTTAATTTGTAAAGCAAGTTGAACGCAGTGTAATACCTGTGCTAGCAATGGAAGCGCTACCGCAACTTGCTAAAACAAAGCAAGTGGCTCAGATCGTGATGCGCCAGCCGCGTTTTTCGGCGCCTGCCATAGCCAGCCAGAAGAGTGCCGTGAAGGCGGCGGCGAAGGCCAGCGATGCGGCCCACGGCCCAAACACAGGGGTCAGCGGGCCGCTGAAAACGTGGGCGTAAAGTGGTCCCATCAAGCCACTGCCTTCAATCACGCAAGTGGCGATCCAGGAGCCGGCGTATGCGGCGATGGCGTTGACGCCCATCGCCCGGCCCAGCGCCGGCCAGCCGCGCACGTCAATCAGCTGGTGGGCCAGCGCGATGGCCAGCATGCCGAAGCCGCCGGTCCACAGCACGAACGACGAGGTCCACAGCTGCTTGTTGAACGGCAGCGCCAGCGACCACAGGCCGCCCAGCAGCATCGTCGCGGCGCCCGCCAGGGCCAGCGTGCGGGTCTGGCCGCGCCGCAGCCAGTCGCCAACGCGCAGGCCGAGGATGACCGTGGCCAGCGACGGCAACGTGCCCAGGATGCCCTCGGGATCGTGGCCGATGCCGGTGGCGGCGTCGTACTGGTAGGCCAGATGCCCCAGCAGCGCGCTGTCGATGCGGTCCGACATATTCAGGCCCGGCTCCAGCGAGCCGCCCGCCGCCAGCAGCGCCCAGTAGCCGAGCAGGATCGCCGCGAAAGCCGTCCATTGGGCGCGGGCGCTGCGCGCGTAGATGGCCAGCAGCCCGGCCGCCGCGAAACAGATGCCGGTCCTTTGCAGCACGCCGAACAGGCGGAAGCCGCGCCCGTTCAGGAGCAGCATGGCCACCACGTGCAGCGCTATCCCCAGCAGCACGATGCGCGCGGCGCGCCACAGCACCGAGCGCGCCAGCGGCGCGGCGTCCGCGCCGGCGTCCAGGCGGGGGCTTAGCGCCAGGTTGATGGAGACACCCACGATCAGCATGAAGATGGGGAAGATGAAGTCCGGCGGCGTGCAGCCATGCCACTCGGCGTGTTCCAGCCAAGGGTAGACGTGCGACCAGTCGCCGGCGTCGTTCACCAGCAGCATGGCGGCCACCGTCAGGCCGCGCACCGCGTCGATAGAATTGATACGCATAGTTTGAGAGTTTAGAGCTGCAATTTGATATGCATGCGGTTGAGGCCAGCCGCCAGCGCCATGACGATCATGGCGTAGGCGAGAGCCCAGAGGAATCCCGGCAGGCCGGAGCCCAGCACGTCCGGGAACGCCAGGTGCAGGACCTGCATCAGCGCATAGACGATGTAGGGAATGATGTAGACCAGCAGCGGGTTGGCCGCCGCCGGCCGGAACAGCGCAGTCCAGCCGCTCAGCCGCTTCAGGTCAATCACCCAGTACAGCGCCGCGAACAGCAGCACGCAGATGGCGGAGCTGTACAGCGCCCAGCTTGGCGTGGCGTAGATCTTCGAGATCCTGAAGTACGGCCGCAGCACATACGCCAGCATGGCCAAGGCCAGCGCCAGCAACAGCGCATCGCGGAATGGCTGCTTGCGCCCCTGGCCGAAGAAGATCAGGGACGTCAGCAAGCCGCACAGCGCGATCGACGTGTGGACCGCATTCTCGGCCAGCGCGCCTGCCGCCGTATGCGCCGCGCAGTACAAGCCTGTGCAGGCCAGCACCAATACGCCGAGCGGCAGCAGGCGGGCCCGCGTCAGCGCCCATGCCATGGTACTGAGCAGGTATGCCCAGCCTATCAGTCCCAGTATGCCCCACCACTGCGGCGCCAACGGCAGGCTGCCATCCGGACCGCCTCGGAATATCAGCGCCAGGGCCAGCAAGCCTGCGACACCGGCCGCGCGCAAGCCCATGGCGAGCGCCTTGTTCTCGAAACGATAGACCGCCCACACCAGGATCGCGCAGCCGTAGAACAGCAGCGACCACAGATGGATGGACATGCCCATGGCCGCTTCGTTGTAGCCATCCTCCGCGTTGACCATGAACACGCCCAGCACCAGCAGCCCGGCGGCGCGCGCCACCACATGCCGCCAGCGCTGCGCCGCCGTGTCCCCGGCCGCCTGCCGCTGCGCCATCGCGAAGGGTATCGACATGCCGACGATGAACAGGAAGGCCGGGAACACCACGTCCGGAAAGGTCATGGCGTCGGCGTCCGCCGCGGCATGCTCCATCCAGGCCGGCATGCCGCGCACGCCGGCCAGCGTGTTCACGAAGATCATGACCAGGATGGTGATGCCGCGGAAGGCGTCGAGCGCCAGTATCCGCGCGGGTCTAGAGTTTGCCACGCAGTCCCAGGTAGTATTGGCGGCCGTTCGAATACGAAGCGATAGGCTGGTCCTTGTTGCTGCCATAGTAGCGCAGCACGGCGTTGTTGAGGTTCAGCGCATCGAAGGTAATCGACAGGTTTTCGTTGATCTTGTAGTTGATCGACGCCGCCAGGTTGCCGGTTCCCGCCATCACCTGCGGGAAGCTGTTGTACAAGCCGCCGGAGAAGCTGGAACGATAGGTGTAGGCCAGGCGGGCGCTCAGCTTGTCGTCCTCATAGTAGGTCTCCGCATTGTAGGTGTTTTTGGAGTTGCCTACGACCGGCAGTCCGTCGCCCGCCTTGCCGTCGGTGTAGGTGTAGTTGGCCAGCACGCCGACACCGCCGAACAGATGCTGCTGGTAGGCCAGCTCCACGCCCTTGTTCTTGGCGGTGTTATTGGTCGGCGACGAGATGGCGTAGCTGTCGAAGCGCTTGAACGAGCTGTTGAAGTAGGTGAGGTTGGCCGTGCCGAAGGTGACGTAGGACGACATGTCCATGTAGAACACGCCGGCCGACAGCAGCGCTTTCGGCGCGAAGTACCATTCCAGCGCGACGTCGTAGTTGGTCGAGCGTACCGGCTTCAGGTTCGGGTTACCGCTGCTGCCGGTCAGGTTGGTGTCGTTCAGCGTGACCGCGCCGACCATGGCGCTGAAGTCGGGGCGCGCCATGGTCTTGGCGACGGCGGCGCGCGCCACCAGGTTGGGCGACAGGTCGAACTTGAAGTTCGCGCTAGGCAGCACGTCGTTGTAGCCGCTCTGGTTCAGCGTTGGCGTGTAGACGCCGTTCACGTTATCCTGGCCGATCGGGTGGTCGCCGCCGGGGATGTTGGTGATCGTGGCCTGGTTGGTGTGCACATAGCGCACGCCGACGTTGCCGCGCCAGCCGTCGCCGGCCAGGTTGACCATGCCGTAGATGGCGCTGGTCTTCTCCCTCACGTCCATCTCGCCGGCCCAGTTCTCGGTGGTCGGGCCGCCCGCCAGGTCGTACTTGGCGGCCCAGGCGGCGATGTCGCCGGGATTGATCTGCCAAACGTTGCGCAGGAAGTCGGCGCTATTGGTGATGCCGTTGCCGAAGTTGGATGGGTAGGTGGAGCCGTTCCACGCCGGCAGCGGCGCCGAAGTGGTGCCGTCGCAGGCCTTGCAGCTGCGGTTTTCCGGCTGGCTGACGCTGCGATGGTGTTCGGCAAAGCGCACGCCGAACTTGGCCGATTCCATGACGCCGCGGTCGAGCCGCAATTCGCCGTCGGCCTGCGCGTATTTTTCGCTGTCCTTGGTGATGACGTGCGAACCCCAGGCCGAAGCGGTGACGTAGTTGGTGAACTTGGACGTGTCCGCGCCCGGGAAGGACATGGTGGCCGGCGACATGCCGTTCAGCGTGTAGCTGGAACCGGCGCCGGTCAGGCCGGCCTCATAGCCGATATCGGCCGGCGTCTTGCCGGAGCCGCGCGTGTAGCCTACGCTGCCGTTGATGCGCAGGTCCTGATTGACCTTGTAGCTGCCGTCGAGGTCAATGTAGGCCGACGAGGACGACGAGCCGGGACGGTAGATCTGGTCGCCGAAGGCCGAGTACAGCGAGGAGTTGTAGGTCTGGGTGGCGCTGACGGCCGGGTACTGCGAGGCTGGTATCGTGGCCGCCACCAGCGTGCCGCTCTTGATGGTGTACGCCGAAGGGACCACGCCGACCGAGGCGCCGGTGTCCGGATTGGTGGCGTTGATGTTGGCGGCGATGTTGTTGTAGAAGCTGCGGTTGTAGTTGGCCGCGTCCAGCTGCGAGCTGAAGCCGTTGAGGTCGAAGGTCAGGTCCTTGCTCGGCTTGAATTGCAGGTCGAAGGCGCCGCCGGTGCGCTTGCGGGTCTGCTCGAACAGCGAGGCGCTGATGCCGGCCGGCGCCAGGATGCCCGCCAGTTCCGGGTGCGCCTTGGCGGCGTTGCTGTCGGCGGCGATGGCGGTGTAGCCGTAGAATTCCTGGCCGTCGCGGCGCTCGTGGCGTTTTTCCGAGAACAGCTGCACCAGCACGCCGAAGGTCTTGGCGTCGTTCTTCCAGCCGAGCAGCGCATTCATTTGCGGATCGGTCTTGCCCGGCAAGTCGGAATGGATGGCTTGTACCGAGCCTTCCAGCGTCAGCTGCTTCTTGAAGTCGAGCGGCTTGCGGGTCTCGATGTTGACCGAGCCGGCCACGCCGCCTTCGACCATGTCGGCCTGCTGGCTTTTCTGCACCGTGACGGCGCTGACGATTTCCGACGGCAGCAGCGCGTAGCTGACACTGCGACCAACGGCGCCCGCCTGGTCTAATACGAACCAGTCGCCGGTGCCGATCGTATGGCCGTTGACCTGCGTCTGCGTCAGGCTGGAGCTGGTGCCACGGATGCTGACGCGGTCATTTTCGGCGAAGCCGCCTTCGCCGCCGGCGGAAGACGAGATGTTCACGCCCGGTACGCGCTGGATGGCGTCGGCCACGTTCTTGTCCGGCATTTTGCCGATGTCCTCGGCCGATACCACTTCGGACAGCGTATCGCTATTGCGCTTGCGGGTCAGCGCCTGTTGCAGGGATGCGCGGATGCCGGTGACCACCACCTGTTCGAGCGGCTGGGCGGCGTTGTCGCCGGCCGCTTGTTGCGCCATGGCCGGCGCGGCCGCCGCCGCGCATGCCAGCATCAATCCCACGGCCGAAGCTATCGGCGTGAGCGTCGTTTTGATCCCTGCGTTGCTGTCCATCTGTTCTCCCTCGTTTTAAGTGTGGGCAGATTGTCCCCAGTCTTCCTTAACGCTATCCAAAAGGAACCTTAAGGTTTTCCTAACGCTGTGGCGCGCAGACGATTGACAGTCCGGCAAGAAGATGCGTAGATACGGGCTTCACGAATGAGGTAGCCACATATGAAGATTTGCCTGGTCGAGGACGACCTGGAATTGGGCAAGGCCTTGCAAGCGGCCTTGCAGGATGCGGGACAGGAAGTGATCTGGGTGCGCCGCGCCAGCGACGCCCGTCATTGGGTGGAAAACGAACCGTTCGACGCCGTGCTGCTGGACCTCGGCCTGCCCGACGGGAACGGCATCGACGTGCTGCGCGAGCTGCGGGCGGCCGGCCACACGCTGCCCATCCTGGTGATCACCGCGCGCGACAGCCTGGAGGATCGCTTGAACGGCCTCGATCGCGGCGCCGACGATTACCTGGTCAAGCCTTTCGTGGTCACGGAGCTGCTGGCGCGGCTGCGCGCGGTGATGCGGCGCGCCACCGGCTGGAGCGAAGCTGGTGAGCCGGTGTGGAAGGTCAAGGACCTGGTGCTGGACGATAAACGCATGCTGTTGACCCGCGCCGGCGCCAACGTGGTGCTGTCGAAAACCGAGTTCGCGCTGCTGCACGCGCTGATGCGCTACCCGGACCGGGTGCTGACCCGGCGCGAACTGGAATCGCGCGCGCTGCCGCACAGCGAGGGCGCGGCGCTGGACGTGCACATGTCGCACCTGCGGCAGAAAATCGGCGAGGGCTATATCCGCACCGTGCGCGGCGTCGGCTACGTGGTCGATAAATGACGATGCATAACCGCTCGCTGTTCAAGCGCCTGCTGTTCGGCTTCATCTCGGTGATGATGCTGATCTGGCTGGCCAACCTGGCGTTGGATGTCTACGAAACCCGCACCAGCAAGCGGCGCGACATGCAGCGTGAGCTGCGCGCCAGCGCCTTGCGCATCATCGTGCTGATGCAAACCGTCGGCGAGCGGCCGCCGGAACAGGTCCAACCGCTGGTGCGCAAGATGGAACAGCTGCACTACGCGCTGTACACGGAGCTGGGCTGGTACATTCCGGCGCTGCAAACGCAGGTGTGGCGGCATGGGCAACTGGTCTACGCGTCGCCGGATGCGGGGCTGCCGCCCACCGTTGCCGCCGCCGGCCCGCATGCCCAGCCGCTCAAGGACGGCTGGGTGGTATCGGTCGAAGACGATCCCGCCAGCGGCGTCACCGTGCGCATGGCGACGGAGGTGATCGGCGAGTGGATGCTGCAAGTGTCCAGCATCGGCTACTATTTTGCGCCGTTGCTGTTCAGCGTACCGTTCCTGCTGCTGCCGGCGTGGTTCATCATCCGCGTCGGGCTGCGGCCGTTGAAGTCCATCGTCGGCGAGATCGAGGAGCGCTCGGCCACCGACCTGTCGCCGCTGGCGCCGTCGCCGTACCTGGAATTGTCACCGCTGGTCGGATCGGTCAATCGCCTGATGGAGCGGCTGACCGAGAGGCTGGAGCGCGAGCAGGAATTCCTGGTCGACGCCGCCCACGAGCTCAAGACGCCGCTGTCCATCATCCAGATCAACGCCGACACCTTGACCACGACACGCGCGGCACAGCGGGTGGAGGAGGCGGGGCAGGGCTTGCGCACAGGCGTGCAGCGCGCCACGCACACGGTGCACCAGTTGCTGGCATTGGCCCGCTCCGGCGGCGACCGCGATCACGCCAGCCTGCTGCCGCGCGACCTGGTCGAGCTGGTGGCGGACCGGCTGGCGCTGGCCGGGCAGATCGCCGCCACGCGTCATGTTGAAATCGAATTGCAGGCGCCGGAGCGCTGCGTGCTGGCCATGCACCTGGAAAGCATGGCGTCGCTGATCGATAACCTGGTCAGCAACGCGGTCAAGTATTCGCCCGAAGGCGGGCGCGTGACGGTGGCCGTGACTCAGGCGGATGGGCGCATCGCCTTCTCGGTCGCGGACCAGGGGCCGGGCATCGCGCCGGAAATGCAGCGCAAGGTGTTCGAACGTTTCTTCCGCCTGCCGGACCAGGACCAGGCGGGTAGTGGTTTGGGCCTGGCCATCGCCGAACGCGCCGCAGCACGCAACCAGGGACGCATCCAGCTGGCCAATCGCGATGACGGGCCGGGATTGCAGGTGGTCGTGAGCTTTGCCGATGTAAGGGAGTGACGTATATTTTCTTTGTTATTTATGCCATATAATCGGGCCGCTGAAACTCTCACAAGCCGCCATGAACTATCTGACCCGTTTTCGACCACTGATCCTCGCCGTGCCGCTGCTGCTGGCCGGCTGCCAATCCACCATGCAGCGCATCGCCGACTGCAAGGTCGGCGACTGGACCGCCATCGGGCATAAGGACGGTGTGCAGGGCGAGCCGTCCGACTACGCCGAGCGCAAGGACTTCTGCGACGATCACGCCGACGACAAGAAGCCCGCTGCCATCGGCGCCGAGGCGCAGTACCTCGCCGGCTGGGCGCAGGGTAACTGGGACCTGTGGTCGCAGCTCGGCCAGCAGGATGGCGGCAAGGGACTCCAGCCGCAATATGACGCACACGTCGCCAGCGACGACGTTCGCAAGCACAAGACGCCAGTGAACCGTCCCGCCTACGATGCCGGCTGGGCGATCGGCAATTCCGAGTATTGGAAAGGACTGGGCAAACGCTCCGGCACCGAGGGCCAGCCACTGTCGGCCCAGAAGGATGCCGCACGCGCCAGGGCCGCCGGCATGCAGCTGCGCTTCGACGAAGCCGCATATACCGACGGCTGGCAGATCGGCAACCGCACCTTCTGGCAGGACGCCGGCTACACAGACGCGCGCAACGGCACGCCGGACAGCGCCTTCCGCGACCGCGCGGCCAACGCCCGCAGCGCCGGCGTGCAGGTGCAGGAGGAAGCCTACCGCGCTGCCTGGAACGGCGAGATCGTCAACTACTGGCGCAATCTCGGCACGCAGGATGCCGTCAGCGGCAAGGACTTCGCCATACGCAGCAAGGAGGCGCGCGCCAAGGGCCTGAAGATTTTCGAATCCGAGTATCGCCAGGCCTGGGAAGCGCGCCTGACCGACTATTGGCGCCAGGCCGGCGCCGACGACGGCTACGGCAAACCCTTCATGCTGGACGACCGCATCGCCAACGCAAGCCGCAACGGCGTGTTTGTGATCGCGGCGACCCGCGATCTGTACACGGCGGCTTGGGACGCGCAGAACGCCAAGTACTGCATGCCGGAGAACGCCTTCGAGCGAGGCCGCAGCAACAGCGGCATGGCGGTCGAGGTCTGCCGCGGCGAATTGCGCAACCAGTTAAAGCACGCTTATCTCAGCGGCCAGGATTATGAAGTGGCTGCGGCCAAGTATCGCCAGGCGGTCGACGACGTCAACGAGATATCGGGGCGCCTGAACGACGCCCGCCATCGGCTGGACCGGCTGCTACGCGAGATCCGCTCGAACCTGGAGGCCAAGGACCGCGTGGTCAACGACGACACAAGGAGACAGGACTCCCGCCGCGAGCAGGAGCGCCGCGATCTCATCGACTATATCCGGCAATTGGAGCGGCAGCTGGACGACGCCCGCCGCTGGGTGGAACGCCACGAGCAGCAGATGCAGCGCCTGCGCCGCGAGATCTACTAACCCTTAAAAATTGACTTGCATTTCAACCAAGATGCTCTATGATTGCCTTACTGTGCTACTTCACTAGTACACTAAACACGCTCAAAGGAGTACCGATGCCGTCATTAAACCCCTTCCGTTTGCTCGGCGCGCTGCTGCTGGTGATGACCAGCGGCGCGATGGCGATTGCCGCCGAGCCGGCACCGTCCACGCTGGACGAGCTGGACCAGCGCCTGGCAAAAATGTTTGCACAGCGCGGCATCCCGGGCGCGGCGCTGGCGCTGGTGGAAGACGGCAAGATAGTCCTTCTCAAAGGCTATGGCGTGGCGGACAAGGCCAGCGGCGAACTGGTCACGCCGGATACGATCTTTCGTGCCGCCTCGATTTCCAAGAGCTTCACCAGCATCGCCATCATGCAGTTGGTCGACAACGGCAAATTGAAACTGGATGCGCGACTGGCCGACCTCGCGCCCGAGATCAGCTTCAACAATCCATGGGAACAGAGCGACCCGGTACGCCTGGTTCACCTGCTCGAACATACGACCGGCTGGCCTGACATTAGTACCCGTGTCGAGCTGCAGAATGGTCCTGATTGGTCGGTGCGGCGCGGCGTCGAGTTCGCCAGCCCGGAGTACGTCAGTCGATGGAAGCCTGGCCAGTTTGCCGTCTATGCAAACGCCGGCCCTGCCGTGGCGGGCTATGTGCTGGAAAAAGTGGCGGGGCAAGATTTCGCGGCCTATGAACGCGAACATGTGCTGCGGCCGTTGGGTATGGCCAGCGCCGATTTCACGCTGACGCCTGAACTGGCGGCCAAGCTGGCCAAGAGCTACGCACCCGATGGCGCGCCGACGCCGTACCAGCACATCATCATGCCGCCGTCCGGATCGCTGGCCACCAGCGTGCGGGAACTATCGCGCCTGGTTTTGTTCTTTGTTGGCAGAGGTACAGTCGATGGGCACCGGATCCTGTCGCCGCAGGCGGTCGAGCGTATCGAACACGGCGAGTCCTCGCTGGCTGCGCGGGTGGGGTTGGGCGGAGGCTATGGCCTGGGCAACTTCCCGCTGAATGACGCCGGGCCAAGCTTCCGTGGCCACAACGGTGAAATCGATTCCTTTACCTCCGTCTACGGCTATTCCGCCGTGCAAGGCAGCGGTTATGTGGTGTTGGCCAATGGCGGCGAGGGTGTCGACTTCCGGACTCCGATTACCGGCCTGATCCAGGCTTACCTGAGCCGCAAGCATGTGTTGGCGCCAGCTCCATTGTTCCCCGTCGAGCGAGCGGAACTCGCGGCCCTGACCGGTTTCTACCGCAACGTGACGCCGGCCAAGGACTTGATGCGGCCCTATGCGGAAGTATTGGGCATGTCGAGGGTCACCCTGGTCGATGGCGGCCTGCGTGTCGGCGGCAAGCCTTACCTGCCGACCGGCAAGCACACGTTCCGCCGCGCCGATCGGGAAGCGGCCAGCCTGGCCTTCGCGGTGCAAGACGGAGAAACCTACGTCCTGTCCGGCGGCCTGGGGGACCGCAAGCGTGAAGCCACCTGGCGCGTCGCCGGCTCCGCCATCGTGGCCGCGCTGGCCTTGCTTGGCGGCGTATTTGGCCTTTTGGCTTTGCCTGTCTGGGGCGTGGCCGCGTATCGGAACACCCTGCAAGCCAAGGGCGGCTGGAAGCTGCGGCTCATGCCGTTGCTGGCCTTTGGCTGCTTGTGTGCCACCTTCATCCTGCCCCTGATCGGCATAGGTGGAGGCATCGGCACCATGGCAATGCTGGCCGCGCCGAGCATGCTTTCAGTGCCGATTCTGTTGTGCAGCGTGGCGTTCCCGCTGCTGGCGGCTGCCGGCCTCTGGCAGGGGCTAAGGAACAAGCACGCCAGCCGGCTGGTGCGCTGGCATGCGGGGCTGACGTCGGCCGGGATCCTGGGCATCGCCGCTTACGCATGGTCGATCGGCTGGATCGGGCTGCGCACCTGGACGATGTGACCGGATCTTCTGGAGCGGCAATATTTGGTAACAATACGCGGGCCTCGGGCAGCAGGTCCCTGCGTTATCATTACGCCATGTCCGCCCCACGATCCGATGAAGTCCTCATGCTCAGCTATCGCGATGGCGATCTGGCGGCGTTCGCGGAACTGTATCAACGCCACAGCCAGGGGCTGTATCTGTTTCTGGCATGGCGCTCGCCGCGCCGGGAGTGGGTCAACGACATCATGCAGGACAGCTGGGCCAATCTGCACCAGGCCCGCGCGCGCTATGAACCCGGCGCCAGCTTCCGTACCTATCTTTTCCAGATCGCCCGCAATCGCCTGATCGACCTGATACGCATGAACGAACGCGTGCTGTTGGCCAGCGACGGCGGCGAGGAGGGCTGGTTCGATCATGTGGCCGATGCAGCACACGACAGCCCGGCGCCCGACGGCCAACTGGAACGCAAGCAGCAGACCAGCCGTTTGCATGCGATGATACGGTTGCTGCCGGTCGACCAGCGCGAGGCGTTGGTGCTACAGCAGTTCAACGGCATGAGCCTGGAAGAAATCGCGGAGCTGGTGGCGGCGCCGGTGGAGACGGTGAAGAGCCGCCTGCGTTATGCGATGCGCAAATTGCGTCAGGAACTGGCGCCGTCGGCCGAAGAGGCGAGAGCATGAATCCACACGATCACACTGAAGACGCGGAGTTCGAAGACTTCCTCAAAGGCGAGGGGGAATTGGCGCGTCAACTGGGGGCGTTGCCGCAGCCGCAGCTGCCGGAGGCTTTGTCCGCCGCCATCCTGGCGCGGGCGGCCTCGGATCTGGACGGCGCGGCCGTGCCGGGGGCGTCGGCCAACGATGCGGTGCATGATGCGGCGCCTGCTGCACCGCCGGCGCGCCACTATCTGCGGCGGGCGCGGGTTCCTCTCGGCCTTGCCGCCAGCGTGGTGCTGGCGTTGTTTGTGGTGCGCGGTTTGATGCCGGAGGCGTTCGCGCCGGTGGCTGAACGGGAAGTCGCCTCGCAGGAAGCCGCGCCGTCGGATGCAAAAGTGGCGGCCGCCAGCCCGGTTGAGGAAGCGCCTGCCGCAAGCGTATCGGCGCCGCCACCACCGCCGGCACCGAAGCTGGCGCAGGTGAAGCGGTCGGTGGTTCGGCCTATGACGCCGCCAGCGCCGGTCGCCGATATCGCCATTGCGGATAGCGCAATCGCAGCGGCGCCTCCGCCATCCAAGCCGTTTGCTGTTGAATCGTCGGCCTCCGCCGACTACGCGCGCGCCCAAAAGCCGATGATGCTTGCCGCGCCGGCTACGTCGCCTGCTTCTGCTCCCGAGCAGAAGGTACTGGGTTATTCCGCCGCGCCGCCGGTGTTGATGCGCAGCGCGCCAGCGGCGGAAGCCTTGTCCGCGCCTGCCTGGCTGGCCCGCATGACCGAGATGCTGAAGGCAGGCCAAACGAAAGAAGCGCATGCGGAGTGGTTGAAGTTCCGCATGCGCTATCCCGATGCCGAGGTGCCGCCTGAACTACGGCAGCAACTCGACGCGATCAATTAACGTCAAACTCTCCCACGAGTACCGTGCTGCCGGTGTCGCGCAGGCGCAGCGTCACCATCTGGTCGCGCTGTTTCGCCGTGCCGAAGCCTGTGCTGAGCCGCAGCTGCACGGTGGTGGCGCCGGCCACGATCTGCTGGCGATGGCCGAACGAGTTGACCTCCACCCGATACTTGCCCGGCTTGGCCACCCGCAGTGAAAATTCCTCCGGCCCGTAGCCGCCGGTGAAGTCGCGCGACATGCGGCCGCCCTGGTGGGTGTAGCGGTTGGCGTAGTAGCATTTCTCTCCGTTCGGATCGGTAACCCACAAGTCGATGTCGGTGTTGTCCGCATCCCAGGTCAGCACGGCCCGCAAGGCCAGCGGCAGGTTGCGCAGCAGGCGGCGATCGATGCGGCTGGTATCCGGCTTGACTGCGGCCTTGGCGACAATCGCATTGAGCTCCGCCAGCGTCACCAGTTCGATCTCAGCGAAGCGACCGTCCCATGGGCGGTTCAGCACCTCCGCAAGCTGGTCGATCGCGGGCTGCACCTGGCCGGCGGCGGCGTAGGCGAGTCCAAGGTCGCGATACGATTGCGGTTCTTCCTCGGCCAGCCGCAGCACTTGCTGGAAGACAGGGATCGCCAGCGCCTGCTCACCGGCTTGCAGCAGGCGGTAGCCGAGGATACGCAATACCTGGCGGTTTTCCAGGTTCATCTCCGCCAGGTTGGAAAGCACGCGCAGCGCCAGGTCACGCTGGCCTTGTTCGAGCAACATGTCGGCGCTGTCCAGGAAGAAGGCGCTGCTGTTGGTGTAGTTCGGTTTTTCGTCCAGATAGATCGCATACAGGTCGGCCGCCTTGGCGGACTTCATGCGTGCGCGATACGGCTCGTTGGGTGACCATTTCTTGAGCTGGATGCCGACGTTCGTTGTGTCGTCCACTGGCGCCGCCATTGGCTTGGCGGCGGCTTCCATGCGCCGCGCATCGGCACGGCCATAGGACAACGTGGGCGATGCCAGGGCTATCGGCGGTGGCGGCGCCATTGGCACGGTCGCTGCCGCTGATGGCGCGTATGCCGAGCGTGCCGCCCTGATCGGCTCCGACGCGGCGTCGGCCGACTCTTCTTCCGTGCCCTTGAAGTCGATCAGCTTGGGCAAGCCGGATTTCGGATAGCTCTTTTCCCACCACGCGACCTTTTGCTCAAACTCGCGCACAATCTGATCGGTGTGCTGTGTTGTAATGCGGCGTTGCGATACCAGGCGATTTTGTTTGAGCTGGGCGTAGGCCTCCTTGTTGGCGGCCGGTGGCTCGATCTCGTAGCGCACATAGTCCTCCAGCCGGTCCAGTACCAGCAGCGAGGTCTCGCGCGTGGGTATGCCGAAGCGTTGGCCGAGGCGGCGAATTTCGCCGCGCTTCAAATCGTAGTCCGCCTCCAGCGCGTGCAGGCGATAGCTGGCCCACATGCCGGCGGCCAGCGGATGATATGGCGCATTGGCATTCACTGGCAGGGGCACAGTGCGGCTCTTGCCTTGCTGCGTCAAAGTCAGTGTCAGTTCGGCCGAGGGCTGCGTCAAGCGTCCGGCGATGCGCAGGATGCCGTCCTGCGGCTCATGCGATTCGACCGAAATATCCCTGGCGCCGGTGGCGGCGATGTCGCTCAATCGCAGCGTATCCGCCAGCAGTGCCTGCGCGGCTTGCGCCGGCTGGTTCGCCTGCAGCTGCACCAGACGGCCGCCGCTACGTTCCGCCAGCGCGGCCAGGCGCCCGCTGTCCGACACCAGCGCCGAATTCAAGGCATACAAACGCTGGGCCTTGGCCAGCGTGGGGAAGGGCGCGTCGCCGTAGTTGGACAACCCGTCGCTGACCAACAAGTATTCGTTGATGTCCGCTTCCGGCTTCCAGGCGCCCAGCGCACTGGCGCCATCGTACGCGGTGCTTGCCAGCGCCGCCCGCAAGGCGGTCCAATTGCCGTTGACGACGCGGAAGCGTTGACTGGCCTCGGCGCGGTCGCGCAGGCGGATCAGCCGCACTTCCACATTGGGCACGGCCTTGAAGTAGTGATCCAGCACGGCCAGTTCGGCTTCGGTTTGGCGTTGCGCGCCCGAGCCGGAGCTGTCCCATAACAGACCCAGTACTGCCGGCGGCAAGCGTGCTCCATGCGCATTGTCGCCGGCGACGGCGATCTCGCTGAGGAAGAAGGTCTCGCCGTCGAATTCCTGCACAAACGTTTGCGGCTGCGTGGAGGCGGCCAGTGCCAGTTCCAGCGTGCCGTCGGCGCGGTAGGCGCTTTTGCTGACGCGGGCACGATAGCCGTCCTGCTGCCGCTCGAACTGCATTCCGCCCAACATACCGCGCGGCTGCGGTGGCGTGGTCGCGCCATGCACATTTAGTTCCAGATCAAATTCGGCAATGCTGTCGCCGTAGGCCAGCGGCAGCCGATAGAGGCGCTGGCCTTCAAGACGCGCCAGCGGCTCGGCGTATTTCAGCTGCACGGTGCGGGTGCCACGCGGCGGTATCGGATAGACGCGCAGCTTGAAGTTGTTCCCCTGCGTGACCTCCAGCAGCGCGGGATCGATGCGGCGGCGTTCGACCTCCTCAAAGATCATGCGGCCTTTGGCCTTCTCGACCGGCACGGCCGGCCGCAGCGCGCCGTCGATGTCGAGCGCGAAGGCCGTCACCCGTTGTTCGGGCAGCAGCGGGAATTGCAGTTCACCTTCCAGTTGAACCGCATTGGGATTGTAGAACACCATCTCCACGGTGGTCTGGGCCAGGCCGCCGCTGATCTCCGCGTTGATGCGCAGGCTTTGCAGGCGCACCGGCGTTTGCGCGTGCGGGGCGATCAGACGGGGCGGCATGATGGGCGGCAGCGGCCTATTGGCTTGGGCCATCGTCGATACCATCAATAAAAACACGACTAGCAATGGGCGTAACATGACGTCTCCTTCACCGGAAAAGCCCGGCGTCTTGCATGTAACGGACCAGCGGAGCAAACGGGGTTAAACCATTTGAAAATTGCTTTTTCTGTAATTATTGATATCATTCCCCAGGCTTACTGCCGAGGAGAGTAGATGAATGCCCCGAACACGCCTCACCCGAATTACGAAACACTGATCGCCGCGGCGCGCAAAGTAGGACCCGTGACGGTCGCCGTCGCGCACCCGTGCGACCGCCACGCGCTGGAAGCGGCGCTGGACGCCGCCCGCATGGGCTTGATCAACCCGATACTGGTCGGCCCGCAAGCGCGCATCCGCAAAGCGGCCGAGGAAGCGGGACTGGATATCTCCGCGCTGCCATTGATCGATACTGAACATAGCCACGCATCGGCGTTCCGCGCGGTGGAGCTGATCCGCGAAGGCAAGGCAGCGGTACTGATGAAGGGCAGCCTGCATACCGACGAGTTGATGGGCGCCGTGGTCGCCAGCGACACCGGCCTGCGCACCGGCCGCCGTCTCAGCCACTGCTTCGTGATGGACGTGCCGGGCCGCAGCGAGCCGCTGATCATCACCGACGCCGCCGTCAACATCAATCCCACGCTGGACGACAAGGTCGACATCATCCAGAACGCCATCGACCTCGCGCATGTGCTGCAGTTCGATCCCGTCAAGGTGGCCATCCTGGCGGCCGTGGAGACGGTCAGCGCCAAGATGCCGTCGACGATCGATGCGGCCGCGCTGTGCAAAATGGCGGACCGTGGCCAGATCACCGGCGGCATCCTCGATGGTCCGCTGGCGATGGACAACGCCATCGATCCCGAGGCTGCGGCCATCAAGCATCTGGTATCGCCGGTGGCTGGCAAGGCGAACATCCTGGTGGCGCCCGATCTGGAGGCCGGCAATATGCTGGCCAAGAGCCTGACCTTCATGGCCGGCGCGGCGGCGGCCGGCATCGTGCTTGGCGCCCGCGTGCCTGTCATCCTGACCAGCCGCGCCGACTCGGTGACCGCTCGCCTGGCTTCCTGCGCGGTGGCGGTGCTGGTGGCGCACAGCAAGCTGGCTGACGCCCGCATCCTGGGAGGCTGACGCAGTGGCTCCCAACGATAGCATTGTCGTCATCAACGCCGGCTCGTCGAGCATCAAGTTCTCGCTGTTCAGCGGCGCCGCGCTGGCGCTGACCTTCAAGGGAAAGATCGAGAACCTTTATAGCGGCGTCACGCGCTTCAGCGCCGAGGACGCGCAGGGCCAGTCCATCGGAGCGCACAGCTGGCCCGACGCGCCGCTGGACCACGAAGCCGGCATGCGCTTCCTGATCGACTTCTCGCAGACCCATCTCGAAGGCCGTCGGGTGGTGGCGGTCGGCCATCGCATAGTGCATGGCGGCGTGGCCTATAGCGGGCCGCAGCGCCTGAATCCTGAAGTGCTGGCCGCGCTGGAGCAGCTGATACCGCTGGCGCCACTGCATCTGCCGCACAACCTGGCGCCGGTGCGCGCCGTGATGGCGATGGCGCCGGACGTGCCGCAGATTGGTTGCTTCGACACCGCCTTCCACGTCGGCCAGCCGGCGGTAGCGCAGGCCTTCGCGCTGCCGGCACGGATCACGGAGCAGGGCGTGCGGCGCTACGGTTTCCACGGACTTTCATACGAATACATCGCCAGCCGCCTGCCGGAAGCCGATGCTTCGCGGGCCAGGGCCAAGGTGGTGGCTGCGCACCTGGGCAACGGGGCCAGCATGTGCGCGATGGCGGCGGGACGCAGCGTCGCCAGCTCGATGGGCTTTACCGCCGTCGACGGCCTGCCGATGGGCACCCGCTGCGGCGCGCTCGATCCCGGCGTGGTGCTGTACCTGATCGATGAATTGGGCATGGATGTCGGCGCGGTGCAGAAGTTGCTGTACCAGGAATCGGGCCTGCTCGGGGTCTCCGGCATTTCTTCGGACATGCGCACGCTGGAGCAGAGCGACGATCCACGTGCCAAGACCGCCATCGCATTGATGGTGTATCGCATCGGCCGCGAACTCGGATCGCTGGCGGCTGCCTTGGGCGGCCTCGATGCGCTGGTCTTCTCCGGTGGCATAGGCGAGAACAGCGTCGCCCTGCGCGCCGCCGTCTGCCGCGACGCCGCCTGGCTGGGCGTGAAGCTGGACGCCGCCGCCAATGCGGCCAATCCGCGCGGCGTGGCGCGCATCAGCGACGCCGACAGCAAAGTGGCGGTCTGGGTGGTGCCCGCCAACGAAGAATTGATGATAGCCCGTCACACGCTGACGCTACTGGAGCTGACATGAACACGGAAACGATTTATCCAATTTTGGCCGGCAAGCGCGCACTGGTCGTGGGCGTCGCCAATGAGCATTCGATCGCCTGGGGTTGTGCGCTGGCGTTCCGCAAGCTGGGCGCGGAAGTCGTGCTCACCTACCTGAACGAAAAGGCCTTGCCGCATGTGGCGCCACTGGCGACGGAAATCGACGCCCAGCTGCTGCCGCTCGATGTGACGAAGCCCGGTGAGATGGAGGCGCTGTTCGCGACGCTGGCAGGGCAGGGCAAGCTGGATATCCTGGTGCATTCGATCGCCTTCGCGCCGAAGGCCGATCTGCAAGGCGGATTGCTGGACTGTTCGCTGGATGGCTTTTTGCAGGCGATGGACGTGTCCTGCCACTCCTTCGTACGCATGGCAAAGCTGGCGGTGCCGCTGATGACGGACGGCGGCAGTATGTTCGCCATGAGCTACCATGGCGCCGAGAAGGTGGTCCCGAACTACAACGTCATGGGGCCGGTGAAGGCTGCGCTCGAGGCCTGTTGCCGCTATCTGGCCTATGAGCTGGGTCCCAAGGGCATCCGCGTGCACGCCATCTCGCCGGGGCCGCTGCAAACCCGGGCTGCGTCGGGCCTGAAGGACTTCGAACTGCTGCTGCGCGACGCCGTAGCCCGTGCACCTCTGGGTGAATTGGTGGACATCCTCGATGTCGGCAACACCTGCGCCTACCTGGCTTCACCATATGCTCACCGCCTGACGGGCAGCACGGTGTATGTCGATGGCGGACTGAATATAATCGCTTGAGGATTTCAATGGCAACACACGTCACACTGCAAGACATCGACGAAGACAATTTCGAGAGCTTCATGGACATGGAGCTGCCGGAGCACCAGCGCGATTACCTGGACAGCAATGCCTATTCGATCGCGCAGTCCAAGTTCTATCCCGACTTCTTCACGCATGGGATCTACTGCGACGGCGAACCGGCCGGCTTCCTGCTATACGACTGCCGGGCGGAGGATGTCCCCGGTCTGTACGGCATCTACCGTTTCATGGTCGACTTTCCGCAGCAAGGCAAGGGCATAGGCCGCAAGGCGATGGCGCTGCTGCTGGCGGAGCTGCGCGCGAAGCCGGATGTCCAACGGATCATCATCTACTACAAGCCGGGCAACGCGGTGGCGCGCGAGTTCTATCGCAGCTTCGGCTTCCGCGAATGCGGGATCGATGATGCGGGCGAGATGATCGCCGAGATCATCCCGTCAGGGCTTCCCGATCAGCAGATATAAGGCCGTCTGGTTGCGCGAGGCGCGGCCGGCGCCGAAATACAGCGGCCCCAATGGCGTATCGATGGCGATGTACAGCGCGTTGCTGCGCACCGTCTGTTCGCCGTTTTGCGAGTCGATGGTGTTGCCGACGCGGCCAAGTTCCGCGGACGCGCCGATGTAGGCGCCGTCCAGCAATCCCGGCGCCGAAATACGGTAGTTGTAGACCAGGCGACCGAAGTGCAGGCTATTGCCTAACAATTCGCCGGTGCGCATGCCGGACATGCGCAGGAAACCGCCGAACGAGACGATCTCGTGATCCGGCAAATCGCTGGCCCCCAGCTTGTGCTGTACTTCCAGCGCGCCTTGCAGGGAATGCGGACCGGTGGCCACCGCCGTCAATGCGGAGAACGAGACCTTGTTGTAGTTGGTGTCCGCGCCCAGCGCCGTGCGCGACGAATAGACCTGTAAGTCGGCCTTGGCGCCGGAACGCGGGAAGGCGCTGTTGTCCAAGGTGTCTGCCCGCAGGCGCATCTGCACGCCGCCGGTGCGCGCGCGGGGGAACAGCTCGGACGGCGGCACGAAGCTGGTGTCGGCCAGCAGGTTGACGTGGCCGCGCGCGACGCCGATGCGCGCCTCTCCCCATTCGGCGATCGGCACGCCCAGATCCAAGCCGGTGGTGATCGATTCGTGGCGGTAGCGCGCCAGCCGCGCGCCCTTGGAGTAGACGTCCAGCGGCGAGCGCTCTCCGGACAGGTAGGCGCTGGCGAACAGGCGCTGCGCCGGCGTCAGGGGTTGCAGCCATTCTGTGCTGAGGCGGTCCGTGTGGCCGATCTCTAGATCGTTGCGCCATTCCGCGCCCAGCGCGTTGAGCCAGGTCCAGCGATGCATGGCGCGCAGCGAGAAGAAGGAATCGCCCTCGAAGTCGGTCGATACGCCCAGGCCCAGCCGCAGGTACTGCGGGCCCCAGGATTTTTCATTGACGGTGGTGGTCATCTCATGGCGGCCGTCCTGCTGCGGCGTCAGCGCGTAGCTGACATGCTCGAAGTCGCCGCGTCCGTACAGGCGGCGCATGTCGCGTTCCGCCCTGTGGGCGTCGAACAGGTCGCCGGCCTTGGTGTCCATGGTGCCGCGCAGGGATTCCTCCGGCACCCGCTGAGTGCCGTCGATGCGCACCGCCGACAGCAGCACGCCCTGCGGCGCATGAGCTCTGTGGCGGCGCGCGCTCAGCACCGCGTAGTCTTCCGGTGACACGGCGTAGCGCCGCAACTTGGCGGCGGCATCGCGGCCCGCCTGTTCGCCGTAGCCTTCTGCCTCCTTCAGCAGATCGAAGCTGCCGGCATCGACGCTGGCGAGGTTGGGGGTGACAAGTACGTCGACCTGCGGATCGAGCTGGGTCAGCGAGGTGCGTAGGTTGCTGGCGCTGAGCATGCGCATCATTTGCTCGGACATCGACAGCACCGACTTGATTTCTTCCCGCTTGAGCAGCGGCGTGGCGATATTGATGGCGATGATGACTTCCGCCCCCATTTGCCGCGCCACATCGACCGGCAGGTTGCGGGAGACGCCGCCATCGACCAGCAGCCGGCCGTCGATCTCCACGGGACTGATGACGGCGGGGATGGCCATGCTGGCCCGTATCGCCTGCGCCAGGTTGCCGTGATCCAGCACCACCATCTCGCCGTCGCTGACGTCCGTGGCGATGGCGCGGAAGCGGATCGGCAGCCGGTTGAAATCGGGATCGCCCTGGCGCACGGTCAGGCGCCGCAGCAGCGCCTCCAGCGCCACGCCGGACACCGCGCCCTTGGGCAGCGACAGGCCACCCGGTCCGATGCCGATCTCCGGCCCGACGTAGCTGCCGGCGTCGTCGCTCTTGCGGGCGATCGACAGGTCGCCTCGGGCGACGTCATGGAAAAGGTTGGCGGTGCTGAGCGTCTGCATCTCGCGCTCGATGTCGGCCAGCGGCATGCCGCTGGCATAGGCCGCGCCGACGATGGCGCCGGCGCTGGTGCCGACGATCATATCGATCGGTACATGCAGCTCTTCCAGCACCTTCAGCACGCCGATGTGGGCGCCGCCGCGCGCGCCGCCGCCGGACAGCACAACCGCCACCTTGGGGCGCGACGCGCCGACCACGGCATCGGCATGTGCGGACCGGAAGGCAGAAGAGAGCAGGCAGCAGAGCAGCATCGCAGGGAGTTTTCGCATGCCTGACTCTAGCACAGCGGTATTTTTCAAACAACGTTCTGGTTCGCCGCTGCGCAGCCGTTTAGTAAAGGTGGTTAAACTGGCGAGTCGTTCAGCCGCTGTCGCGCCATGGACCACAGGTCGTGGTTAAATGAACCGTCATATTGCCGGAGCCGATCTACATGAGAATACTGTTTTCGCTGTTTGCCATGCTGCTCGCCATCGCCTGCGCGCCAGCTGTGGCGGCCCCGATCAACGTCGCCACCTACAACCTGCGTTATAACCATGCCGAAGACGGCGCCAATGCCTGGCCGGCCCGCAAGGAAATGGTCAAGGCGCTGATCCGCTATCACGAGTTCGATATCTTCGGTACTCAAGAGGGACTGGCCGACCAAATCGCCGACCTGGCCCAGATGAAGGAATTCGACCATGTCGGCGTCGGCCGCGACGACGGCAAGACTGCCGGCGAACATTCGGCGATCTATTTTCGCAAGAGTCGTTTCGCCTTGCTGGGCAAGGGCGACTTCTGGCTGAGCGAAACGCCGGACCGCCCGTCGTTCGGCTGGGACGCCACCTGCTGCCACCGGCTCGCGTCGTGGGCGCGCCTGCGTGAGCGCGCCAGCGGCCGGTCGTTCTACGTTTTTTCGGTCCATTTCGACCACCAGGGCGAACAGGCTCGACGCGCCTCGGCCGATCTGGTGCTGCGCAAAATCGCCGAGATCGCCCACGGCGAGCCAGCCATCTGCGTCGGCGACTTCAACTCGACACCGGAAACGGTGCAGATGCAGACCATGGCCAAGGCGATGCGCGACGCTTTCCGGGTGAGCGCGGCGCCGCCATATGGCCCGGTTGGCACCTTTAACGACTTCCACCTGGACGCGGCCATGACGGAGCGGATCGACTATATCTTCGTCGACCGCCATTTCGACGTGCAGAAATATGCGGTGCTGAGCGACTCGCTGGACCGGCGCTATCCGTCCGACCATCATCCTGTGGTCGCCCGCGTCAACCTCAAATAGGGCTTGACCTTACTGCAGTGGGAAGGTGTAAGGTACGCACAGTTGCCTCTCCTGGAGAGACTGCGGTACCATTCTGCCTACTTATGCGCCCATTCATCCGTTTCCTGCTCTGGATTTTGATAGCCGCCTTGCCGCTGCAGGCGACGGCTGTCGTCTTGATTCCGTGCGTGGCGCTGACGTTGCCGGCGCAGATGGCCAGCCAACCGGCTGCCAAGGCGGAACACTGCGCGCCCGAGAAGTCGGACCAGCAGGCTTCCGGCGCGCATGGCAAGTGCAGTCATTGCGCCAGCTGCGTGGGCGCCTCGGCGCCGCCCGGCGTGCCTTCGCTTGTACTGCCCGCGTCGTTTTCCGGCGCCGGTTTCATCGCGGCCGAGCCTTCGATGACGGCCTATATTCCCGCCACGCTGGAACGTCCGCCACGCCTGTCCTGAATTTGCCGAAGCTGCGGGCCTGTCCCGCGTATCCGTAATTTTCCAGGAATCCTATGAAACAATTCCCTATACTGCTGCCCGCAGGACTTTCGCTCGTTCTGCTGACGGGGTGCGCCAGCCTGTCGAATGACAGCGGGCTGAATGACGTCTCCCGGCTGACGCAGGAGCGCATCGGCCAGCCGGCCGGCTTCTCCCGCGACGCCAACAATGACCAGCAAGTGAGCGCGCTGCTGGCGCAACCCCTGACGGCGGAAACCGCCGTGCAAATCGCGCTGCTCAACAGCCCGGCGCTGAAGGCTTCGTTTGCGGAGCTGGGCGTATCCGAGTCCGAGTTCGTCCAGGCGGGCCGCATGCGTAACCCCAGCCTGGGTTTTGGCCGCATACGCGGCGGCAGCGAGACCGAGATCGATCGCAGCGTGATGTTCGACATCGCCGGTCTGCTGACGTTGTCGGCGCGCTCGCGCATCGAACAGCGCCGCTTCGAACAGGCCAAGCTGCGGGCCGCAGCGCAGGCCGTCCAGCTGGCGGCCGACACCCGGCGCGCCTACTTCATGGCGGTGGCGGCCGCGCAATCGGCCGCGTTTGCGGAACAGGTACGCGGCGCCGCCGAAGCCTCGTCCGAGCTGGCGGCACAGATGTCCAAGGCCGGCAACTGGAGCAAGCTGGATCAGGCGCGCGAGCGTGCGTTCCACCAGGATGCGTTGACGCAGCAGGCCCGCAGCCGTCATGAGGCGCTGGCTTCGCGTGAACAATTGATACGGCTCTTGGGCTTGTCGGGCGAGCAGCAGAGTTTTGTGCTGCCGGACCGCTTGCCCGATCTGCCGCCGCAAGCGCAGGAGATCAACAACGCGGAAGCCCAGGCGCTGTCGCAGCGGCTGGACATGCTGGCCGCGCGCCGCGACACCGAAGCCACGGCCGACGCCCTCGGCCTGACCAAGGCCACGGGTTTCATCAACGTGTTCGACGCCGGCTATGCCAACAAGAGCAGCACCGGCCTGCCGCGCGAGAACGGCTACCAGGTCTCGTTTGAACTGCCGATCTTCGACTGGGGCAGCGCCAAGGTGGCGCGTGCGCAGTCGCAGTACATGCAGTCCGTGCATCGGGCAGCCGATACGGCGGTGCGCGCCCGCTCCGAGGTGCGCGAGGCGTATTCGTCCTACCGCACCACCTACGAAATCGCCCGCAACTACCGCGACGAGGTGGTGCCGCTGCGTAAAAAGATCTCCGACGAGGTCCTGCTGCGCTACAACGGCATGCTGGCCAGCGTGTTCGAACTGCTGGCCGACTCGCGCGAGCAGCTCAACAGCGTCAACACCGCCATCGAAACACAGCGCGACTTCTGGATCGCCGACACCCGCCTGCAAGCAGTCGTCAACGGCGGCAGCGCCAACGAAACAAGGATGACCCCATGACCTCACGTAGAGACTTTTTCAAAGGCGCAGGCGCCATCGCAGTCAGCGCGGCCGCCATCAGCAAGGCCGGCGCGGCGACGCTGCCGGAAGCGATGACGATGGATAACGCGAACACCCACGTGCCGCCGCTGCCGTCCAACGGCCGTCCATTCAATCCGGTGGTGACGCTGAACGGCTGGTCGCTGCCGTGGCGGATGAATAACGGCGTCAAGGAATTCCACCTGATCGCCGAGCCGGTGGTGCGCGAAATGGCGCCCGGCATGACGGCCAACCTGTGGGGCTACAACGGCCAGTCGCCCGGCCCGACCATCGAAGTGGTGGAGGGCGACCGCGTGCGCGTCTTCGTCACCAACAAGCTGCCGGAGCACACCAGCGTGCACTGGCACGGCCAGCGCCTGCCCAACGGCATGGACGGCGTGACCGGCCTGACGCAGCCGGGCATCGAGCCGGGCAAGACCTTCGTCTACGAGTTTGTCGCCAAACGTCCCGGCACTTTTATGTACCACCCGCACGCCGACGAGATGACGCAGATGGCGATGGGGATGATGGGCTTCTGGGTCACGCACCCCAAGGATCACACGCAGTACGCGGTGGACCGCGACTTCGTGTTCCTGCTGAACGCCTACGACATCGATCCAGGCAGCTACACGCCCAAGACCAACACCATGTTGGACTTTAACCTGTGGACCTTCAACAGCCGAGTATTCCCTGGCATCGACTCGATGCCGGTGCGGCAGGGCGACAAGGTGCGCATCCGCGTCGGCAACCTGACGATGACCAATCATCCGATTCATATCCATGGTCATGAGTTCCATGTCACCGGCACCGATGGCGGCTGGACGCCACCAGCCTCGCGCTGGCCGGAAGTGACGACCGATATCGCGGTTGGCCAGATGCGGGCGATCGAGTTCATCGCCACCGAGCCGGGCGACTGGGCTTTCCACTGCCACAAGTCGCACCACACCATGAACGCCATGGGCCACAACGTGCCGAACATGATAGGTGTGGACCACAGCGGCATCGCCGAAAAGATCAACAAGATCGTGCCGGACTACATGACCATGGGCGACAAGGGCGGCGCGATGGGCGGCATGCAGATGCCGCTGCCGGAGAACACGCTGCCGATGATGTCGGGCGATGGTCCGTTCGGCGGCGTCGACATGGGCGGCATGTTCACTGTGGTCAAAGTGCGCAAGGAGCAGAAGCGCGGCGACTACACTGACCCCGGCTGGTACAAGCACCCACCCGGCACGCAGGCCTACGAATGGACCGGCGCCTTGCCGGAACCAGCACGCAAATATACCGCCGGCGGCCAGTCCATGCCGGCATTGAACCAACCGAACGTGGAGCTCACAGTGCGCAAGCCGAGCGGCCATAGCGGACATTAAGGAGAAAACAGATGAAGACTTTGCAAACCATGCTGGCAGCGGCGATTGTGGTGGCGGCGACGCTGGCCGCGCCGTTCGCCGCTGCGCACGCAACCCTGAAGAAGGCCAATCCGGCGTCCGATGCCGTGCTGGATGCGGCGCCGAAAGAGATTACGCTGACGTTCAACGAAAAGGTGGAGCAGGCGTTCAGCAGCATTACATTGACCGACGCGGGTGGCCACGTTGTTACCGACAAGGTCAAAGCCACGGTCGATGCGGCCAACCCGGCGATCCTGCGGCTGGCCCTGCCGCCGCTGCCGGCCGGCGCTTACAAGGTTGACTGGGCGGCGGCGGGCCATGATGGCCATCGCCGTAAGGGCGAGTTCACCTTCACGGTTAAATAATGGGAGCTGGATTCGATCCGGTCTGGCTGCTGCAAATCAGTTCGGCATTCGTGCTGGTTTGCGGTTTCAGCTGGCTGGCAGGTTCCTGGTGCGCGCGCCGTTGGCTCCCGTCCGATGTCGAGCTGCATCTGCGCACGTTCGATTTGGTGGCGGCCGGCGCGGCCATCGTAGCCGGCGTCTTGTCGCTGCTGGCTGCGACCGCCGTCATGGGCGGCACCGGCTTGGCCGAGGCGTGTGGCATGTTCTGGATGATGGTCAGCAGCACGGCCTACGGCTTGTCCGGCGGCGTTGCCATCGCGGCGCTGCTCGTGGTGCTGGCGTTGCGGTGGCCGCGAAGCCAGTCGACAAGCCGCGAGATTGCCGTTGCGGCGGCCATGCTGGTGTTTGCGGTGACGCGGGCGTCCATGGGCCATGCGGGCGAGGAGGGGCTTTGGACCGTGGCGATGGCTGCGGAGTCCCTGCACCTGTCCGCGATCGCGGTCTGGGTGGGCGTGGTGGCGGTGTCCGGGTGCTGCGTGCTGTCCGCGCGGATGTCGGCGGCGGATATGAACCGGTATCTGGATAGCATGTCGCGTGCGGCGATGGGCGCCGTTGTGGCCATCGTCGCCACGGGTATTTACACTGCCTGGCATCGCGTCGGCGTCGCGGAGAATTTGATTTATACCGATTACGGCCTTGCCTTGCTGGCCAAGATCGCGCTGGTGCTGGCCGCCATCGGCATCGGCGGCTATAACAAATTCATCGGTTTGCCAGCCGCGTCCCGTTCATATCAGGGCGTGGTCACGGTGCGGCTGGCTTTGCGGGTTGAGATGGTGCTGCTGCTCGGCGCCATACTGGCCGCCGCCATCCTCACATCGCAACAGCCGCCGTCAAGCTTCTGACGGCGGCCGCTGTCACTACAAGGACTTCAGGAAAGCCAGCAAGGCATCGCGATCAGCCTTCGACAAGTTCTCGAAGCGCTGACGCGACTTGTCGGCCTCGCCGGCGTGCCACATGACGGCTTCGGTCAGGTTGCGCGCGCGGCCGTCGTGCAGGTAGCCGACCTTGCTGCTATTGCCCATCACCTTGTCGGTATAGCCTATGCCCCACAGCGGCGAGGTGCGCCACATGCCGCCCTTGGCCTGGCCTTCGACGAACTTGTCGGCCAGCCCCGTGCCCATGTCGTGCAGCAGCAGGTCGGAGTACGGACGGATGGTCTGGTTGCGCAGTTCCGCAAACAGATGGCCGGAGCCGGTCTTCATCTCGGCAGTGTGGCAAGCCACGCAGCGCATGCCCTGGAACAGTTTGGCGCCGGCGGCGACCTGCTGCGCATCGACGCGATGCTCATCCAGCGGCGCCACGCCTTTCGGGAAGCCGCTCGGGATGCTGCGCTGGGCCGGTACCGCCACCAGCGACAAGTAACGCGAGATCGATTGCAGGTCGGCTTCCGAAATGCCTTTCTGTGTGCCGCCGGCGGCGCAACCGGTCGGGCCGGTGGCGCACGCGCGGTTGGGATAGACCGGCGAAGTGACCGCCATGTCCAGCAGCAGCGCTTCGCTGGCCTGGTGGCGCAGCGTCGACTTGCCGGCCTTCCAGCCGAAGCGGCCCAGGCGCACCGCGCCTGTCTCCGGCTCGTAGACATAGTTGGCCACGCCGACCACGCCATCCGCGTCTGGTGCCGTGCGGGTGCGGGCGATGATGTCCGCTTCCGGTATGGCTTCCAGCAGGCCCGCGCCGATCATCGGCTGGGCGGCGCGCAGCGAGTAGATGTCCGGCACCGGACCTTCGAAGGCCAGCGTCGGCTTGCGCAGTTCGACCGCCGTGCCATCGGCCAGCTTGACGGTGCGTGCTTCGAAGCCGCCCACGCTGACGGTGTTACCCCAATTCTGCGGCGCGCCGGTGGCCGATACCGCGTTCATCTGGATTGCGCTGCCGTACAACGCGTGCGGCAGTTGCTGGCCTTGCGCATTGGTGGTCGCCACGCGGATCGCCATGTTGTCCAGCTTCTGGTTGATGGCGGTCGGCGCCGCGCTGCGGCCGTTGTTGACGTGGCAGGCGATGCAGGCGGACTGGTTGAAGCGCTGTCCCTGCAAGCCCACGGCCGGCAGGTAGCGATCGTTGCCCGGTTCGTTGTGGTCGCCGGTGGTGAAGTTGGTGTGCACCAGGCGGCGGCCTTCAACGAAGCGCTGCATATTCTGCATGCCGATGTTGTTGTGCGGCTGCTGGAACATGAACAGGCCGTTGTCCGAGTAGTTGTACGACACCGAGCCCTGGCCGCCGGACAGCGTTGCTTCCGGCAGCGGCACCGAGTTCAAACGCGGCTGCACGCCGTACCACGGTTTCAGGCCGGCGCCGACCACGTAGGTCCATTCGTAGGAGTAGTAGCGGATGCCGCCGGTGTCGCCGTTGGCGGTCATGGATTCGGTGGTGGAGAACATCGACGGCGAGACTTCGATGATGTCGCCGGTCACCAGCGGGCGTGCCTTGACGTCCCCGCCGTTCGGCATGCCGTTGGCGTCGAGGTCGCCGTGGCCTGGATATTCCTTGATGCGCAGCGTGCAGGCGCCGTTGATGCCGTCGACGCTGGCCAGCTTGCCGGCGGCGGGGAAGGCCACCGGTTTGCAGACCGGCACGTTGCGGTCCACCAGTTCACCCGGCGCCATCCAGCCGTAGCCGGTCACGCCGGGACGGTCGAAACCGCGGAAGAAGGCGATGCCGCCGGACAGGAAGTCCACCGTGGTGTACTGGTTGACGATCAGCACAGGCTTGGTCACGCCGGGTACGCGGCTGTTGTCGATGATCTCGACGCCCCAGGTGCGGTTCTTGAAGTAGTTCGATACGAAGGTCAGGTAGTTGCCCGGACCTTTGTCGACCGGCAGGCCGGTGACGGGATCGACGGTGTCGTTCGGACCGTAGCCGATTTCATTCCATTCCTCGCCACGCTCGCGGCCGTGGCGGGCCAGGCCGCGCGCGCCGAAGCGGGTGACCAGGGTACCGTCTGGCAGCGTGAATTGCAGCGTTTCCAGCGGCTGGGCGGCGGCGGGCAAGGGCGCCCAGCCGGCGCCGCTGGCCGGGTATTTCAGCGGCGAGGTGGCGCTGCTGGCCAGCGTGTTGTCGCTGCCCGGCGTCTTGAATTCCACTTCGAACAGCGAGTAGCCGTACTGGGTGGCGCGCGCCACGCCTTGCAGGCGGATGTAGCGGGCGTTGATGCCGAGGTTGTAGAACTCTTCGGTGCCGCCCTGGCCGGCGCTGACGTAGCGCACCTGCGACCAGGCCTGGCCGTCGTCGGACACGCGCAATGCGTATTGCTTGCCGTAGGCGTTCTCCCACTGCAGCTTCATGTAGCCGACCTGGGTCTTGGCGCCGAAGTCGAACTGGATCCAGGCGCCGTCTTCGGACGTGCTGGCCCAACGGGTGGTGGTCTTGCCGTCGATGGCCATGCTGGCCGACAGGCCGCCGTTTTCCACCGCCGACGAGGTCGCCGCCACCGGTTTGATCACCACGCCAGGCTTGGCCGGGTCGATCACCACGGGTGGCGTGTTGTCCACCGGCGGCGTCGTGACCGGGGTGCCGGTGAAGGCCTGGATCTCGAAGATCGAATAGCCGTACTGGCTGGAGCGTTTGACGCCTTTCACGCGCAGGTAGCGGCCCTGGCCGGACAGCCCGGTCCAGTCTTCCGTGCCGCCCTGGCTGTTGTCGACGGTCTTGATCGTGGTCCAGGTCGAGTTGTCGTCGGACACCTGCAGCAGGTACTGGGCGGCGTGCGCGTTTTCCCACGCGATGTGGACGCGGCTGATGGCCTGAGATGTGCCGAAGTCCAGCGTCAGGTACTGGTCGTCGCTGAAGCCGCTGCCCCAGCGGGTGGCGTCGTTGTGGTCGATGGCGGCGGCGGCGGACAAATCGCCCCGTTCGGACGAGCTGGCCGAGGCGCTGACCGGCGTCAGCGCGGTTTCGGCCGAGGCGGCGGCGCCGCCCTGGACCTTCATCGCGCTGAGCATGCGCGCCGACTGCGGCGCGGCGGCCTGATCGCCACCACCGCCGCAAGCGGCCAGCAGCAGCGACAAGACTACGGGGAGGCCCTGTAGCGATAGATTCCTGCAACGATTATTCATGGTGCGTCCTTCGTTCCTGGTTCGTGATGGCGAAAATCGGAGGGTGTGGAATCGCTTCCATCTCCGGTCGTGGCTTTCCAGTCGGGTGCTGCGATTCAGTTAAGGCTGGGGGTGCTGGGTGTATGCAGGTGAAACTTGCCCGGATTGAGTTTTTTGAAAACTTTCGATGGAGCAATGATTGTGAAGATATCTTGGGTCGTCAGACATGTCAAGCGTGCGCGCATCCGTGTATCTTTCGCTTGACCATCCATAACCAACGGGCTATGATTAAACCCATAACTTAGTGGCTATGAATTGAAATGACAAACTCCCATGACGAGCTGTTTCGCGCGCTGGCCGATCCCACCCGGCGGTCCATCTTCGAAAAGCTATGCACCGGCGGCGAACACACCGTAGGGCTGTTGACCGCCCATGCGCAGGTGTCGCAACCGGCCGTGTCCAAGCATCTGGCCGTGCTGAAGCAGGCCGGACTGGTGCTGGACCGGCATGAGGGCCGCCAAACCCACTATAGCGCGCAGCTGAGGGCGCTGACTCCGCTGTTGGACTGGACCAACCAGATGAGCCGTTTCTGGGATGGCAAGTTCGACGATCTTGATGACCTACTGAAAAGGATGGACCAATAATGAACGCTATCGCTGACCAACTCCGCACCGTCGTCGTCGAACGGGAGTTTGCACATCCGCCGGAAAAGCTGTGGCGGGCGCTGACCCAGCCGCACCTGATCGAAGCCTGGCTGATGAAAAATGATTTCCAGGCCGTGTCCGGCCACCGCTTTAACTTGGAGGGCGATTGGGGCACGGTCGATTGCCAGGTGATGGAAGTCGAACCGCAAAAGACGCTGGCCTACACCTGGAACGCGATGGGACTGGAAAGCGTGGTGACATGGACACTGGCCGCCACCGCGACCGGCACTCATGTGCGGATGGAGCAAACCGGCTTCCGTCCCGACCAGGAACAGGCCTATCAGGGTGCGCAATATGGCTGGCAGCATCTCTTCACCTCGCTGGAGCAGGTGGTGGAGAAGGACGTCGCAGCTTCACATTAATTTACAAAAACTACATAAACCAGCATCGCAGTCCCCTTAAAGTCGTCAACGGCATGAGGAATAAACCTCATGCCCTATCGACTAGAAAAGGGGACACCATGCACCACTCCGCACCGACCTTGGCTGACCAGCAACAACGTTCGTCGGCCCGCACCGCCGGGCTGGCGATCGCCGCCGCAACGATATTATCGACCATCTTTGTGGCGCTGGACCAGGGCGCTTCCGGCAATACGCCGCAGGAGATCATGACCAGCATGGCGGCTATGCGGCCGATGAAGGCGCTGGTGCATTCGGTGGCCATCGCCAGCGTGCTGGCCTACGCTTTCGGCTACGCCAGCCTGGCGAGCCGGCTGGATCTGCGGCGGCCGTTGGTGCTGGCCAGTTTGACGACGTATCTGATCGGCTGCGTAGCGATGATAGGCGCCACCACGCTCGACGGTTTTGTCAGCGGCGACCTGGCCGCGATGTTCGCCGGGGCCTCGCCCGACAGCGTGAAGCAGGGCTATAACATGATCGCCTTCACCGGCGTCGCGTTGACCGATTTGGCGCGGGTGGGCTGGGTGCTGCAAGCCGTGGCCGGAATAGGGTGGTCGTTGGTGTTGCTGGGCGGAGGCGGCCTTCAGCGCGGCGTGGGATTGTTTGGCTTGCTGTCCGGCGCGCTGGTGGTGGGCACCGTCATTGTCGTTGGCGTCAATATGAGCCTTGCGGCCATCCTCAGCATTCTGGTGGCGCAGGCGCTCTGGAATCTGGCGGCCGCGTTTCTACTGGTGCGCAACAAGTTCGTTGCGGCCGTTCATGCCATCGGCGGCGCGGCGCTCGCGGCCTGAACCTGATTGATCGCCGCAGGAGCGCAGACTGCTACGCTCCTGCGGACGGTTGCGGCTTACTTCGAGTTCTCAATGAACTCCAGCACGTTCTCATCGACGAGAGCGTTGTTCTTCACGTGTGCGAGCAGCTTGTTTTCCAGCGAGGCGTCGGAATCGACACTGGCCGTTTGCACGATGGAAGACTTGCCAGCCTGCTTGCTGCCGGCAACCAGCGCCAGGTGCACATTCGAACCGTGCACCACGAACGATTTGACGTCGGAAGAGATGTCCGAATTGTTGGTCACGATAAAGCCCTGGTAACCCAGCTTGGGTTCCGGCTGGACTTCCTCGCTTGCCAGCACGCCTTTCTTGCGCGGCAGATTCTTCGCCAGCGCCAGGATTTCCTTGATCTGGACCGGGTCGGTGACGACAAAAGTCGGGTTGGGGCGGCCGGAGAAGACCAGCAGTTCGACTGTCAGCGACTTCACGATTTCCCCCGCTTGCGCGCCGGCCAGAACGCAGAATGAGCCGACTACCAATAGCGCGTACTTGATAAAAGATTGCTTCATTTGGATATGTCCTATTTTAAGTGGGTATGCGGATCAGCGGATGTCCGCTTTGCCCTGGCCTTGGACGGCGTCCGACGGCGTGAAGAAATAGCCTACGAACAAGGTGTACATGCCGCGGTTGGCCGTTTCCGGATTGGTGATCGTCACGCCGCTATTGTCGACATTGGTCGCGCGCGTTTGTCCGGGCTTGTGGGTCCAACGGCCATCGCTGTCCTGACGATACCAATGGTAGTCAATGCCGGGGGCTACCACCAGCGCGATTTTGGTTTTTCCTTCAGGCGAGGTGCCGGAGCTGGTGGTCGGCACCAGGCCGTCCGCCACGGCTGCGTTGTAGACGGCCGGACCGGTCATCGCGTAACCCGTCACGCCATGGGCGCGGCCTGGCTGGGCGAAGGTGTCGGTGCGCTTGTTGTTGGCGTAGTTGTAGCAGTTGTTATTGCGCTGGATGGTGCTGGCGTCGTTCCAGAAGGTCGGCTGGTAGGACGGGGTCGAATAGATGGGCGGCGGCTGGACCGAGGTGTTGCTGGCCCACAGTACCGTGTTGGCGGCGGATTTGACGACCAGGTTGCCACTCGACAGCAGTTGCAGATAGGAGCCGGGATTGTTGTAGGTGCTGGTGTGGAACAGGACTTCGGTGCCGTTGGGGCCGTAGACGACCAGATTGCCGTCGCCCTGCATGACGGTGGTTGCGCCAGGATGGCCCCAGCTGCTGGTATGCCATAAGGGCGCATTGTCCGCCTGGCGGTACAGGACCAGGTTGCCGTCGCCTTGCATGACCAAGCGGACCAGGTTGTTGTCGACAGGCTTGATGAATTCATTGGCTTGCAGGGTTTCGCCGGCCACCAGCTTGTCCGTATAACTGTGGGCTGCCGAGGCTTGCAGCGCGACGCTGCAGGCAAGTACAGCGGCCGCGAAATGTAGCGGTTTGACGCGCAGAGAAAGTGTTGATGCCATTATTTTTCCTATTTTTTGTGGATTGAATTTGCGTTTCACCAAAAATACGGCCATGGTCATTACGTTCCTAAATGCACCTAATCGCTGGCTTCGGGCTGGATTGTTTGCATGGAAAAAGTATAGGCTTAGCATATCTTTTTGTAAACATTATATTTGGGGCAATCTTGCCGGTGCCAACGTCCCGGTCAACGGCCTTTGCCGCAAAGCGAGAAGGGCGGATAATGGCGGATTATTTTGTGCAAAAATTGGAATTTACCCATGGAAATTAAGGTCAACTTTCTCGATAAGCTGCGTCTTGAAGCTAAATTCGATGATTTCACGGTCATCGCTGACCAGCCCATCCGCTACAAGGGCGATGGCTCGGCGCCTGGTCCGTTTGACTACTTTCTGGCCTCGTCGGCCCTGTGCGCCGCATATTTCGTGAAGTTGTACTGCTCGACGCGCAATATCCCCACCGACAATATCCGCCTGTCGCAGAACAATATTGTTGACCCGGAAAACCGCTACCAGCAGATTTTCAAGATCCAGGTTGAGTTGCCGAGCGATATCTCCGACAAGGATCGCGAAGGCATCCTGCGTTCGATCGACCGCTGCACGGTGAAAAAAGTGGTCCAGGCCGGGCCAGAGTTCGTCATCGAATCGGTGGAGAATCTGGATGCCGACGCCCAGGCCTTGCTGATGCTGAATCCGGCTTCAGAAGCGAGCACCTATATCGCGGGCAAGGATCTGCCGCTGGAGCAAACCATCGCCAATATGTCCGGACTGCTGGCCGGCCTGGGTATCAAGATTGAAATCGCTTCGTGGCGCAATATCGTTCCCAATGTGTGGTCGCTGCATATCCGCGATGCGCACTCGCCGATGTGCTTCACCAATGGCAAGGGCTCGACCAAGGAAAGCGCGTTGGCGTCGGCGCTGGGTGAATACATCGAACGACTGAGCAACAATCACTTCTACGCCGGCACCTTCTGGGGCGAAGACATCGCCGAAGCGCCGTTTGTGCACTACCCGAACGAGCGCTGGTTCAAGCCTGGCCGCAAAGACGCGCTGCCGGCGGAAATCCTGGATGAGTACTGCCTGGAAATCTACAATCCGGATGGCGAATTGCGCGGCTCGCATCTGTACGACACCAATTCCGGCAACGTGGAGCGCGGCATCTGCTCGCTGCCGTATGTGCGGCAGTCGGATGGCGAGGTGGTGTATTTCCCGTCCAACCTGGTCGAAAACCTCTTCGTCAGCAACGGCATGAGCGCCGGCAATACGCTGGTCGAAGCCAAGGTGCAGTGCTTGTCGGAGATTTTCGAAAGGGCGGTCAAGCGCGAAATCCTGGAAGGCGAAATCGCACTGCCAGATGTGCCGCAGGAAGTGCTGGCGAAATATCCTGGCATTCTGGCCGGCATCAAAGGGTTGGAAGAGCAGGGCTTCCCGGTGCTGGTTAAGGATGCGTCGCTGGGCGGCGAGTATCCGGTGATGTGCGTGACCTTGATGAATCCACGCACCGGCGGCGTGTTCGCCTCGTTCGGCGCGCACCCGAGCCTGGAAGTGGCGCTGGAACGCAGCCTGACGGAATTGCTGCAAGGCCGCAGTTTTGAAGGATTGAACGATTTGCCACGGCCTACCTTTGTCAGCAACGCCGTCACCGAACCAAACAATTTTGTCGAGCACTTCATTGATTCCAGCGGCATCGTTTCGTGGCGTTTCTTCAGCGCCAAGGCGGATTACGATTTTGTCGAGTGGGATTTCTCCGGCCACGGCGAGAACTCCAACGCCGAGGAAGCCGCGACCCTGTTCGGCATCCTCGAAGGCATGGGCAAGGAAGTCTACGTGGCGGTGTACGACCAGCTGGGCGCCGCTGCCTGCCGCATCCTGGTGCCGGGCTATTCGGAAGTCTATCCGGTGGAAGATTTGATCTGGGATAACACCAACAAAGCATTGAAGTTCCGCGCCGACATTCTGAACTTGCATCGCCTCGATGATGACAGCCTGGAAGCGTTGATTGAGCGTTTGGAGAACAGCGAGCTGGATGAGTACTCCGATATCGCGACCTTGATCGGCGTCGAGTTTGACGAGAACACGGTCTGGGGCCAATTGACCGTGCTGGAGTTGAAGCTGTTGATACAACTTGCATTGCAGGACTTTGAAGCGGCGCAAGAGTTGGTGGAAGCCTTCCTGCAATACAACGACAACACGCTCGAGCGCGGACTGTTCTATCAGGCCTTGAATGCGGTGCTGGAGGTGGTGCTGGATGACGACATGGAGCTGGACGATTACGTGGTCAACTTCCGCCGGATGTTTGGTGACGCGCGCATGGACGCGGTGATCGGTTCAGTGGATGGCAGCGTGCGCTTCTTCGGCTTGACGCCAACCAGCATGAAACTGGAGGGGCTAGACAGGCACCAGCGCCTGATCGACAGCTACAAAAAACTGCACGTGGCGCGCGCCAAGGCGTCGGCCGCCAGCTAGGACAGCTTTCGTACGCGAATCAATGAGGTTCGCGTACGACGGGGTATTCCTGGATACGCATGGCATCGTCGTGCAGGGCGAACTCGCGCGCCTTGTTGCCGCCGTCGCTTTCCGCGACCAGCCGGGCCAATGGACCGAGAAAAGTACGAAACTCTTCGCTCGTGCACGTGGGCAGATAGGTATTGAGTACACGTGGGTCGTAGTAGCGAAAGGCCAGTAGTTTCCCGTCTTCGGTCTGAACGCGCAGGAATTTTTTCAGATGGAGGCGCTGCTCGGCCAGCGTGATGTCGGCCTTGGCAATGGTGAAGATTCCCCATGCGTTTCCCCAGCCGCGTTTCAGCAGTGCAGCGGCAGCTGGTGAACCTGGCGGCAAATGCACCAGATAGGGGGCCGCCGCCTGCAGGCGCGGGTGTATGTCACCTGAAAACAAGCAGGTATGCTCCAGGCCGCTGGCACGGACAAGATGAACAATGTCAGGATCGCGTGCTCCGTCGAGCAGCCAATGGACGTGCCCGCCTTCCAGTTCGGCGTCACCCGCCCAAAGCGTATTTTGTAGTGTGGCCTCATTCATTGGATGACTCCTGGGTTGCTCGCATTTTCTCGCATATCTCGCAGAATGGAACCCCATCCTTGGCAGCCTCCTCAAGAACTTCTGCCTGGGCAATCTGGTCGGCGGCGGATGCGGACCATTCCGACTCCGCGATAGCAGACGTATCGCTGGCCTGCGTTGTTGCCGCGCTCGCAGTCGGCTCCTGCGCAGGCGATGGGGTTGGGGACGGCATGTCGCTGAGCAGCGGCAGCGCGTCCACGGCGGCATCGGTCGCGCCGGCAGACGATGGGCCGACCAGCCGCCCAGGAGCAGCAAGCCGGCTGTGTTCTTCCACCACCACCACAGCGCCGGTCGCCATGCGCCGCGCAAGCGCGTGCTGCCATCCGTCCACGCCCGAATGCGCGCCGGCCAACGATGGGCCGGAGCGTTGCAGAATCGACTTGAGTTCGGAGCGCGCACCAGGCTCGCCCAGCCAATAGCGCAGATAGTCGAAAGCGTCGCCGGCCGACGTGAAGCGGCGCCGGGTGCTCATCGCCTGTGAGCGGCTCCATGCGGCCAGACCGTGTTCGGCTAGCCCCGGGGATCGGTAGAACAACACGCGTGTCGGATGGCGCCAAAGGCTGGCAAGCGGATGCTGCATACGGTGAAATCCCGACATTGAAATCGATTCGACTTACTTCCTTCGTTGTTAATCATATACCAAAACTATTGCAGCTTGTCGGCGCGCGTTGGGTGTCCGCGCTTCTTGCTCTCTTCGCCTGCTTTATCCGCTCATTCACCGTGATATTTCAGCTAAATGAGGGTAGGCGTTACGGTAACTCTACCGCGATCTTCCGGCCGTAAGGTGGGCGGAAGGTATTTCTCCCGGTAAGGCAGTACATTGATCACAGCAGCTTGCACATGCAACTGCGAACCGCCTCGCACACTTCTTACGGGATGCCTAAATGAATGCTCGTTGTCAGCCTTCCGTCGCTGCACCGGATACCGTGCCGCCAGTCGATGAGATATGGCGCTTCGTCAAGCAATTGCTGGCCAGCCCGACCTTTGCCAAGGCGCCCCGCATGTGCCAGCTGCTGACCTTTCTACTGCAGAGAAAGTTGAGCGGCTGCGCACATGAAATCAACGAATACGCGATCGGGCTCGGCGTGTACGGACGCGACTCGGGCCAGTACGACACGGCGCTCGACCCGTCCGTGCGGGTGCAGGTCGGCCGCTTGCGCAACCGGCTGAAAGCGTATTACGCCGACTCGTCCGTGTCGGCGGGCGTGCTGATCACGATACCGCTGGGCGGCTATGTGCCGGTGGTGCGGGCCAACCTGCAGCCGCAGGCGCTTGCGCGCGGCGCAGGCGGCTTGCATCTTGCGCCCTTGCGCAACCTGGCGGCGGCCGGCACGGCGGATGCTTTTGTGTTCGGACTGGACGAGGAACTCGGGTCGCGCCTGTACCGCCATGGCGCCAGCCTCCAGCTCGATGGCGCCGGCGCGGCTATGCCGCTGCGCCTGGAAGGCAGCGTGCGGGTGGAGGAGAATCGGGTGCGCGCCTCCATGCGGCTGGTGGACACCGGCGCCAACCGGGTGGAGTGGCTGTCCCAGTTTGACCGCTGCGGCCATCTCGGCATCTCCCTGCAGGAAGAGCTGGCCGCAGCGATATGCAGCGAGGTGCAGACTTATCTAGGGTGGTCCCCCATTGGCGGGATGTTGACTTCCTGAGGATCGATGAAGTAAGTCGCGTTGCTCAGGGTGTTGAAGTAGACGATGAAATACCTGTAGATGCCGAATTTCTCCACATTACCCAAGGTCAGCGCGGACAAGCCACGCGGGCCGAGTTGATAGTCGATCGACTCGCTCCTGTTCGGCAGGATTTGCGTGATCGTCCAGCCGTTGCTCGTCGATGCGGCGTCAAGCACGAACATGCAGCACGACGGTTTGAACAGCATCAGGTCACACACGTTGGTGGTGACATATTTGTTGGTGTTGGGATCAACATAACTGTAGGTCACGGTGGTGGGGTTGTCGATGTGGACAATGATGTAAATCTGTTGGATGGGTTCGGCCATGGCGATGTCTTATAAATGAGTGGATAAGAATTGAACATATGACTGGTCGCGGTAGTTGATTTTGCTGAGTCTTTTCACCCCCGGTTCGATTGCCTCGCTGTCATGCAGGCATAGGTTGGCCCGGACCCACGGGTCCAGGAGTTGATGATTCATGGTGGTCTTGATTTCATCGCCGACGACGACGCGCACTTGCTCGCAGCTGGCGCGCACCGACGCCGGCCGCGCGCCCGACGCCTCCTCGATCGCGGACCACAACAGCAGTGACTCCAGCCATGCCACGCGCATGCCGAAGTTGTTGGGGTTGTCCTGGTAGAGCGCGCGCAGGCGCTGCCCGGCCGTGTCGGCCTGCCGGCGCGCAGCCGCCACCTGTCCGGAAGCGAGCAGGCCGGCGGCCAGGCGGGTGCGGGCGATCGCCTCGCGCCGCTCCCAGCTGGAATTCTTCGGATCCAGGGCGAGTATCGCCTCCAGCGTTTGGTGCACTTCGCCCAGCGGCGCCAGCATCTGTTGCGGCGGCCGCGTGCGCGCCAGCAGCCGCAGGCGCTCCTGTTCCAGCGACGCCAGCTCCACCTGCCAGGCGCGATTCTTGCCGTCCTGCGCGGCGATGTGCGTGAACATGCGCTGGGCTTCGTCATAATCGCGCAAGGCCTCGGCGTCCTGGCCCATGGCCGCGGCCAGCATGGCACGGTGCTGCAGCGCCACCACATGACGGTGGACCCACATCGCATCGCCCGGAAGGCGCTCGTGCAGCTGCGCCACCAGCTCCAGTTCCTTGGCGTACAGCTGGCGCGCCTCCTGCAGTTCGCCCAGCGCTTCCCGGGCCGACGCCAGCCATGAGTAGCTGGCGGCCAGGTCGGCCGCGACGGTGTGGGACTGCGGCGCGCGGTCCAGCGCCCGCCGCTTGAGCGCGATCGACTGCAGGAAGTCCGGCACCGCCAGCGCCGGCTGGCCGCGGGTGATAGCCAGGCTGCCCAGATTATTGTGGGCGTACGACTGTTCCACCCACCACTCCGGATTGTCCGGATCACGCTCGTGGAGCAGATCGGCGAAGCGCAGATAGTCGCGCCACGCGGTTTCCGCCGCCGCCAGATTGTTCTGATCCTTGTGCATCTGCCCCACCCAGTAGGCATTGTCACCGAGCGCCTTGAGCACCTGGGTGTCGTGCGGCGTTGCGCGGTGCTGGCTCATCAGGATGGCACTGGCCTGGGTCAGCGCATCGAGGGCGCGCGCGGAATCGCCGCGTGAGCGGCTGACTTCGGCGATCACCTGCAAGCCCTTGGCGCGCAGCGTCAGCGCCGTGGGGTTGAGCGTCTGGTCCGGCGAGTTGTTCAGATATTGCAGCGCCTTGCCGCTGACGCTTTCGAGAAAGTCCAGCCGTCCCAGCGGCCGCAGCTTGTCGGCAAAGTCGCCCAGCATGAAATGCATCAGGCTTTCGGCCTCGTTGCGCCGCTGTTCGGCCGACCGCTTGGCCTGGATGGCGCTCACGCCCAGCAGGGAGGCCAGCAGCGACAGCACCACAATCAGCGTCAGCGCCGCCCAGCGCACGAGCTCACGCTGACGCGCGCGCTGCCGCGAGGCGCCGATCAGTTCGAGCTCGGCCTCGGTCAGCGCCAGCACGCCGCCCTGCAGCACTTCCAGCGCTTCGCTCAGTGGCTTGCCTCGCGGCAGCAGCAAGTCGGCCGGGCGGCCCTCGTCGCGCCAGCGCGCCGCCTGCTGGGCCAGGGGGCCGCGCGCCCGCAGGGCGTTGCGGTGGGTCGCGATCCAGTCGGTCATCCGCGGCCAACGGCGCAAGATGGCGTCATGGGCAATGCCGAACACCGGCGTGGAGCCGGCCAGGTCGCTGATGAACAGCCGCGATTCGACCAGCGCCGCCAGCGCCTGCTGCGCCGACTCGCCACGCAGCGCCGAGCACGGCGCGCGCTGGCTGGTGACGGTGTCGCCGTCGGTCGACAGCACGGTCACGAGCGACATCAGATGCGGCAGCGTGGCGCGCTGGGCCTCGGTCATGGCCAGCACCACCCGCTCGGCGCGCAGGCCGATGGCGCCTTCCAGATCGCCCAGCTGGTGGAACGCCTCGAAACTCAGTTCGCCTTCCGGCGTGCGCAGGCGATACAGCTCGTGCAGGCAGTATTGCAGCAGCGGCAGGGCGTCCGGGCTGGCGGAGGCGCTTTCGCACAGCATGTCGTCAAGCCGCGCGCCTGTGGCCGGATCGACGCCGAAGGTCAGCCGCGCGGCGGCCGCCGGCCGGCGGATGATTTGCGCAATGTCGCTGAAGCCGGGCGCCCTCAGGTCGAAGTGGCCGCCGTGGCGCCGGCCCTCGGTCAGCGACGGATACCTGGCGATGCTGGGATAGAAATCGTTGCGGCAGGCCACGATCAACAGGACCGCGCGGCTGCGCGCAAGCTGGTCCAGCGTGTTGAGGAAGGCCAGCCGCTCTGCCTCGGCGATACGGCTGGCGTTGAACAGCGCCTCGAAGCCGTCGAGGAAAATGCCGAAGCGAAGGCCATCCTGGCGCGGCGCCTGCGCCGCCAGATGCGCCGCCAGGGCGGCAATGACCGCGCCGCTATCCCGCTCCAGGCGCAGGCCGAGCGAGATCGCGCTCTCGCCCGGGAACGCCAGTTGTTCGCCCCATTGCAGATCGAGCAATGCGCCGGCCAGCGCGGTGAACAAGGTCTGCTCGCCCTGGTCGAGCAGGGCGAAGGTGGTCGACGCCAGCAGGCCGACAGCGCCGGCCGCGCGGCGGCCTTCCAGCAAGGGCAGCAGGCCGGCCTGGATCAGCGAGGTCTTGCCGGTGCCGCTGGGACCGAGCACCATGGTCAGCGCGTAGCCGGCGCGCACCTGTTCGGCCACGGCTTCGTGCAGTTGCCGTATCACCTCGTCGCGGCCAAAGAACACGTCGGCGTGCATGGCATCGAACGGCAGCAGGCCGCGGAACGGCGAGCCGCCAGCCCAGGCCTTGGCCGAGCTGCGGGCGTTGAAGTCGAGCGGGGCGACGGTGCGGTAGCCGCGCATGCGGATGGTTTCGATGTAGGCGGGGGTGCGGGCGTTGTCGCCCAGCAGGCGGCGCAGGTTCGCGATGTTCTTGTGCACCGGGCTGTCGCCGAGCATGGTGCTGCCCCAGCATTGTTCCAGCAACTGCTCGGTGCTCAGCACCGCGCCGCGCGCGTTGCATAACGCAAGCAATACGTCCATCGTCCGCGGCTCCGTCTGCCGGATGCCGTCGGCATTTTCGATGGTGTTGGCGGATGGATCAACCAGCCATTCGCCGAACTCAAAAGCGTGCTTCATGGCGCACGGTCATCCGGGTGGGGCAGGGACGCGGTCATCGGCGAGTGTTCTTATAATAGCAATGATTCCATGCTATCACGATTTTCCAGCCGCAATTAACTAACTTTTTCCCGTTGTATTTGCTGTCATGAAGACAGCCAATACCGCACCGCCCGCAGCTCCAGCAAAGGCTTCACGTCGCCGCCGTCCGTCCTGGAAAAGAGCGCGATCTCAAAATTCACTGCCGCGTTCTGGTGGGATGGCTGCGTGTTTTTGTCCCATTCAATCACGAAGCCAGTCAGTTGGCCGGCGAACTCCGCGATGCCCACGCCGGTGGCGCCGTCGCCGTTGATGATCAATTCAATGGCGGGTATCAGCGCGACGGGGATGGCGGTGCTGAGTCCAGCGGACGCCGCCTGGACGGCATCGTGCGCGGCACTGTCGCCGGGCGCGCCCGTCAGCAGATAGCTGAAGGCGGCCGCCACGCGCAGCACGCAAGTGGCGCCGGCGGGGGCCTGGCTGCGCGCGAGCAGCGTGGCGAGGAACCCGCCCAGCGCACCCTCAAGGCCATGGAGCTCGCCCCTGCCGATGCTGTAGTCGTCCGCAAAGTCCAATAGCGGCACCAGGGTGGAGGCGAAGCTGGTGTAGGGGGTGGCATATACGAACAGCGGGCTGACCTGGGCGCCGCTGACCAGATCCGCGTTTCGTTCCACCGCCACGCTGGTGCTCAGCTGCTGCACCATCACCACATCCATGCCGGCCAGGCTGACCTGGTAGCGCAAGGTCTTGCCCCTTGGGGTGTCCGGCGGATAGTTGTAGTTTGCCTTGTCACCGCTGGCGGAGGTAAAGGCCAGCGCCTGCCAGCCCAGGCCCGCGCCACGGTCGACGGCAAGCATCGGCCATAAGCTCGCGGTATTGTTGCGGTCCGCGCCAAGCTGCAACCGGGTCAGGTCGCCATCGCCCGGGGCGGGCTGCAGCGTGTAGGCGTAGCTGCCCGGGGCGATCTCGTCGCCGTCGGCTTGCCGGGCCAGGCTCAGCAGCGGTTTGGGAACCACGGCATCGGCCGGCCAGGCGGCCGCCACGGCGGAGGCCATGTCGGCGAAGGCTTGCACCGCCTGCGTGGTCACCGGGCTGGCGGCGCTGCCGGCGGTGCGCTGGGTCAGCTGGGCAAGGTCGGGCTGCAGCGCCGGATAGGTGGCAATGAACTGCGCCAGCGCCGCAAACAAGGGAGAGCCGCCATCGAGTGTGGTCAGGGCATGCTGACGGCTCAGGTGGCCGCTGGCGAACGGCACGCCCACTTCCAGCAGCAGGCGGCCGCTGTCCTGGTCGGCATCCTGATGGCTGTAGCTGGCGGCGGCGTCCCAGCGCGTCAGTTGCGTGACGGCAGGGCGATCCGGGTAGCTGGCGGTGGCGGCCTGTGCCTCCAGCGTCGGCGGCAGCGGATAGCAGCGCAGCGGTACCGGCAGCGTCAGCGTATCGATGCGGCCGCGGCCGTCGTCCAGCGGATGTATCAGCGTCAGCCAGCTGGAGGACTGATAGCCGTCCTCGTCCGGTGGGCCGCTGGGCACTTCGATTTCCGCCACGCTGTAGTCCAGATCCGCGACGAAATTGCGCTGGCTGGCGGGCGATTGCACGCTCAGCAGGAAAGTGGCCAGGGCCGGCGCCGCCGGACTGGTCCGGGCCAGCACCACCTTGCCATTCGACAGCGAGGCATTGCGTATCGGCTGGCTGCCATGCGGCTGGCTCAGCTTGGGCCGCCCCGACAGGCGGGGCGCCGTGACCGGGTCGTCATAGGGCGCGCCGACGTCGACCACCGCTTGTATCAGGCTGGATACGCTGTAGGCGCTGGCGAGCGAGACCTGCAGCGATTGCCGCAGCGCGGCGATGGCGGCGCTGCGGCGCGGGTCGGTCTCGCCATATTCGCCCGGGCCGCCGCCGTCGAGCACATATTGGGTGCGACCGGCGATAGCGGCCGCCAGCGTGCCTTTGGCGGCGATGACGGCTTGCAGGGCGCCGGCGTTTTCCTCGTGGGCCGGCAGGGCGTAGACGGGAGACAGCAGCATGTCCATGGCGGACAGGAATTGGCTGCCCCAATTATCCAGATCGATGCCGGCAAACATCTGCGGCTGCGCGGCGCCGTCCAGTCCCTGGCCCGAGACGTAGGGCCGGACGGCGGCGCTGCCCGATACCAACGAGGTCGACAGTGGAGGCAAGGCGAAGGAGCGTACCTGGTCGGCGCCCTCGAAACGGTAGTCGATTTGGGCGGCGCCGGGGTAGCCGAAATTGACCAGCCACAAGCGCTTTTCGCTGCCCGCCGCGCTGCCGGTCGAGCCGTCGCCGGTCGCCAGGCGCACGCCGGGCAGGGCCGCTTCGACACGGGTGGCGAAGTCGCCCAGCGACAATACTTCGCCACCGGCGGCGGTCTGCGGCGGCACCTCGAACTGGCTGCAGCCCACGCTGGCGGTCGCCTGGAAATCGGCGGCGATCCAGTCCGGCTGGCGGGTTTCCCGCAGACTGACGCTCAGTTCGCTGATGGCGGCGCTGAAGCCGGGCTTGACGCTCAAGCCGGTGCTGCAGGCGATGGCGAACGGCAGTATCAGGCTGTCCTTGGCAAGCAGGGGCAGATCGGCCACGGCCAGCGCCAGCGCGGCCAGCGATGGCGCCGGCCTGCCTGGCCGGGTGCAGCGCCGCAGCAGGGCGTTGAAGGTATCGTTGGCCTGGGTATGCAGGCTGATGCCGTCGAAGCTGAGAGCGACCCCGGCCGCAAGGAAGCCCAGCACGGCCGCGTTGCCGCGCGCCACCTGGACGGCATCCGGCGTCCCATCCGCGTTCACCAGGCCGTAGCGCAGCGCGATCGCGAGCAGGCTGTCGCCTTCCAGCACCACCATGGGTGGGCACAGCCACAGGCCGCCGGGGCGCACCAGCGCGGGCGTGTCGGCATTGTCCCGCGCCAGGCTGGCCGGGGTGGCGCTGACCTGCTGGGCGGCGAAGGCGGCCACCAAGGTGGCGAAATTGCTGTCCGCTTCGGTGGTCACGGTCTTGCCGCTGGCGACGTCGCGCACCGTCGCCCCCGCCAGGAACAGGCCCGGCATGGCGACATTGAGCTCGCCTAGCGTGGCGGCACTGCGGCCGAGGAATTTGGCCGCCAGGCTGGCGATATCGTCGTCGCCGACCTGGGCACGGTAGGGGGCGTGGCGGTCGCCGCCCTGATTGCTCACCGTGGCGGGTATCATCATCGACGCCGTGGCGGCCAGCGGCGCCTGCTGATTCAATGCGGCCGGTTCGGCGCTTTGCAGGCCGTCATACAGGGCAAGGCCGAGGCTGGCGAGGCCGATGTTCTGGCCGGCGGCGAATTGCGCCAGCGTGATGCCGGCGCCCGGCGCCGGCACTGGTGTGCCGGCGCCGATATACAGCGAGGTGCCGGCCGCGTACAGGTTAGCCAGGCTGGCGTTCGCCGCCGCCAGGGTGGCGATGCCGAAGCCGAAAGCCTGCTCCAGTGAGCCGAGCGAGTCGCCCGGGGCGGGCACCAGATCGTCTATGGCCAGACCGGCCTCGGCTGCGAACAAGCCTGCCACGCCCTGGTTCGCCAGCGCCACTTCACCCAGCGTCACGCTCAGGCCCAGCGCCGCAAATTTTTGCGCGGCGCTGGTGAAGCTGTCGTCCTGGGTGGTGATGCCGATGCCGGCCACCGCCAGCGTCAGCCTGTCCGCCAGCGGCGCCAGCGGGTTGGACACCGCAATGCCGCTGACCGAACATTGGTGGTCGCGCGCGATATCGGCCAGGCTGTCGTGGCGCGATGGCGTGACGCGGCGTTGGGGCGCGGCGAGGTCGATGGCGGTGCTGAGCGCCGCCCATGGGTTTTGCCTGGCGAGGATGACGGGGTCCAGCTGCCAGGCGGCGGCGATGTTGTCGAGGCTGTCGCCGGCCACGCTGGTGTGGAGCGCCGGCACGTTCAATTGCGCCTGCCCCAATAGCTGGGAGTACAGCGCATCGCCATTGCCCGCCAACAGCTCCGCCAGCGCGACGCCATAGCGCGCGGCCAGCGTGCCCAGTGTGGTGCCGGCGTGGTCGGCCCGCCATACCTCCGCCGTGGTCGCAGACAAGGCGTCCAGCACCACCCAGGCGCTGTTGACGAACTCACGGAAGGGATGCGGCTGCAGCGTCCGGTAAGCGGGCTGGCCTTGCGCGTCCGGGGCCAGCGAGCAGGCGAGGCTGAAGCCGATGTCCGGCTGCGCCAGTTGGTAATACGCGCGCAGATAAGTGAGCTTGTCGGTGGCGACGTGCTGGGCTGCAAGCGCGCTCGCCAGCGTCGCACTGCCGAGGTATTTGTCCAGCTGCAGGCTCAGCTCCAGGGTCAGCTGCGGCGCGGCCGTGCCGTCGCCCGCCAGCGTGTAGGCGGTGGCGCTGGATGGCCATTGTCCCGGCCCCACCAGGTCGTCGAAATAGCGCACCGGCTGGGTCAGCACGCCGCCGCCCGGCAGCGGCAGGGCGTTGCCGTAGGGGTCGTGAAAATCCAGTTCCATGCTCACTTGAGCGGCCGGGCCCACGCCGGCGTACGGACTTTGGGCCGCCTCCGGCAAGGCCGGGCTGGCAGCGCCCATGCCGGCGGCGGCGAACGGCGCGCACGCGATCGCCTGGTGGTAATCCCAGACCGGGTTGGCGCTGTCGGACGGCGCCAGCGCGCCGTCTTCCGTGGGGCGGCTTTGCGTCGGGCCGGTGGGCACGCCTTCGCTGCTGCGCAGGAAATCGGCGCGCCCGCCGGCGGCGACCACGATGCGATTGCCGGCCATGTGGTAAAGCTCTTCCAGCATGCCGGCGCCATCCATGGCGTTGAGCGCCAGGCGATTGCCCGGATCCGGATTGCGGCGGCTCAGCTCGTACCCGGCGCTGCCGGCGGGAATGGCGGCGGTCCGCACCAGCGCATCGGCATGGAACTGCACCAAGCCGGTCGGCGCCAGCAGCGCCGCCGTGGCGTTGGCACCGTACGCCGCCAATCCGGCCGGCGACAGGCTGTAGCGGGCCGCGAGGCTGGCCAGCGTATCCTGCAGGGCCACGGCCACGGTCCGGCTGCCGCCTTTTCCGTCGGGCACCTGCAGGCTGGCGCCGGGCCGCAACAGTTGCGGCACGTCGGCGTTCAGGGTGGCGACGGCGGCGGCGTCGAGCGGCAGGCCGAAGGTCGCCAGCGCATAGGCGGCGGCGTCCGCAAGGCTGCTGGGCTGGCCGACCAGCCAGGTGGGTGATTGCACGAACACATTGCTGTCGGCGGCGTCGATATTGTCCGCCACGATGGCGCAGTTGTTGAACGGTAAAATCGGCGCATGGGCTTTGTTCTGGCTGTCCAGCACCACCAGCAGGGTCAGCTCGGCCGTGGTGCCGTTGCTGAACAGTCTGGCGGGCAGGCCCTGGCCGCCGTTCGCGTTGATATAGCGCAGATAGTAGCCGCCGCTGCGGACGATCGAGCCGTCGCGCACCAGCCGCAGGAAGGCTGCGGCGTTGCCGATCGGGGCGACATGCAAGTCTTCACCGGTCGCGCTGTCGCGCAAGGCGGCGGCGCGGCTGAAGCGGAGCTGGTTGCCGCTGTGGCTCAGGGTGGAAAGATTGGTTTGCATGAGCACCGTTTGCGCCGTCAACTGGTCGGACAGCAGCCCCCCGCCCGCCGCGAGGCCAGGCGCATACAGCAGGTACAAGGTGGCATCGTCATGCCGCAGCTGGCTGTCCAGCGCGTCCAGCAAGGCGATGCCGTGGTCGTCGGTGCCGAGCATGCCGACGATGGTGGCCGCGGCCGGCGTGGCCGCTTCGTCGGCGGGCAATTGCTGCACGCTGAAGCGCAGCTGGGTGGCCCAGGCGTAGGCCCGCGCCGGCTTGACCGTCATGCCGCCCGCGTTCTGGTGGGTGGCGATGGCGACCGAGCAGGGCATCTGGTTGCCGCTGTCCTGGTTGAGGCGGCTGATCAACTGGTCGGGGAACAGCCACAGGTCCGGGTTGCCGGCCACGTTGCCGATGTTGGTCGGGTTGTAGATCGCTTGCGCGGACAGCAGGGCAGGTTGCCATGCGATGTGTTTTTGCAGCGTGTAGCGGTCCGCCGCCAGCCGGAACGGCGGCAGCGCGGCCAACTCGACCACCGGCGCGAAGCTGGCCGCCTTCAGTTGATTGATCACGGCGACCGATTCGCTGCCGAGGCCGAAGCTGAGGGCCTGCGGCAGGTCGAACCACGGCGCGGCGGCGCTGAGTTCGAAAGCGATGGTGTAGCCGGCCGGCGGCGGCGCGGCGATGCCCAGTTGCTGGCCAGTCAGCACATACAGCGGCAGCGTGGCGATCGCGCCCAGTTTGCGCGGGTCGCGCATGTCCGCCAGCGTCAGCTTGCGGAAATCGGCGTCGTTCGGGTCGGGCAGGCGCAAGCCGGCCAGCATGAAGCGCGAAGCCATCGGCGCGATGGTTTTCCAGTGCGTGGCGGCGAGGCCCTGAGTGAGCGCATCCAGCGTCATTTCGGCGATGTTGCCGACGGCCGGGCTGGCGCCGGCGGCGAAAATCGCCGTCGTATCGGCCGCCTCCAGCACCTGCTCGAGCGCAGCCAGCGCCAGGTTGAACTGGGCGGCGATGCCACCGAAGGTATCGCCGGCGCGCAGCGCGTAGTTGAGCGGCGGCAGCGCCAGCAGGCCGTGGGGGGCCAGCAGATTGATCGTTTCCGGCAGCGCCAGCAGGTTGTCGCAGATATTGCCGGTGCCGGTCAGCAGCCTTGCCGCCAGCGAGGCTATGCTTTCACCGGCTTCCAGCGCATGCGCCACAGGCGGCAGCGCCAACAGCGTGGCGGCAGGCTGGGCGAGGTCGGGGTCGGTGACCGCGAGGGCGTTGTTGGACAGCGTCCAGTCGATCAGGCCGTGCAGGTCCACCAGCGTATTTTGTATCGCCAGCGAGGTGGCGGCGATGCGGATCAGGTTGTCGCCCGCCACCGTCGCGTAATTGCTGAACGCGGCCGACGCCGGCAGGCTGACCTGCGGGTGCAGGGCCGGGTCGATCGGGCTGTTCAGCGCTGCGATCGGGTCGGCGCCGGCCGGGAACAAGGCCGCGTTGGCCGGCAGCGCCAGGATGGCCTGGGCCAGCGTCTGCAAGCCGGTGTAGCCCTGCACCACGGTGGCGGGCAGGGTGCGCACGGCCAGCCGGGCCAGGATCAGGTTCAGGCTTTCTCCGGCCAGCGTGGTCCAGTGCAGGCCGCTGAAGTCGACCGCGGTGCCGGTGTTGAACAGCCCGGCGGCATGCTGATTGTGCTGGGCGATCTGCAGCGCGCTGATCTGGGCATCTGGCGGCAATACCGCGTTGAAGCTGGCGGCGATGCCGGCGAAGCGCTCGCCCAGCTTGATCTGGTGCCGCACCTCGTCCAGCACCAGGCTGGCGCCGGTGCGCAGGATGGCGCGTTCGCGGTTGGGCAACACCACGGCGGCGGCAGGCAGTTGCGCGGCTCCCAGCTGGGTGCGGATGTCGGCCAGGCTGAACGCCACGGCGCGATCGGCATAGCTGAACGCGAAGCTCTCCATGCAGTCGCCGCTGGCTTTTATCGCCGCGCGCAACTGCATGGCGACATATTGCTCGAATACCACCTGGGCTATCGGCCTGGGCTGCTGGTCCAGGCCTGCGTTCGCCGCCTGGGGCGGGGCGTCATCCTTGCCCGCCACGAATTGCTGGTAATTGACCGCCATTAGTTCGAAATAAGCCTGCATCTTGTCCAGGCTCAGCTCATCGAGCTGGTTGAACCGGGCGAAGTCCACCGCCACACCGCCCGCCGTCATTTTCAATACCGGCGGCATGGGGAACAGGCTGACACCGGTGTCGCCGTTGCCGCTGGTGGCGGGCGCGCTCAGCGCGAAGCGGAAATTGCGGTCGAGGAAGTCCTTCAGGTACAGCTGGTAGTCCACGGCGGAAGCCAGCGCGTCGGTGTCGGCAAAGGCCCGGCTCAACAAGGCGATGTCTTCCGCATCCACCTGGTTGTCGCTGGTCGATTTTCCCAGGCTGGCGCGGGCGTTGAGTATCGCCCAGCGGGTCAGCCCTTCGAGCACGTCGGCGATGCCGGGCCGGCTGTCCGCGCCCGGCGCCACGTGCGCGGCCAGCGAGGCGGCGCGGCCGTCGATACCGTTTTCTATGCCCAGCAACAAGACGCCGGCCACCTCGCCGTCCGCCTTGGTGAAGGCGGGCATGGCGTGCAGCGTCAGCGCGCGCGGCTGGTCGAACACGGTGCGGGCCTGCCATTGCAGGCTGACCTCGCCAAGCGCCAGGCGCAGGTTCATCAAGGCCAGGCGCTCAAGGCGGCCCAGGCGGGCGTAGACCCGCTGTTGGCTGGCATGCACGCTGCCGCGTTGCGCGAACAGCCGGCGCTCACTGCCATTGGCCGGCTGGGCAACGATCCACGGCGTCGGCGTGGCATTGCCTATGGTGAAGGCGGCGCTGATGGTGGTGGAGAAGGAGCAGTGGATGGTGAAGAAGACGATTTTTACGCTGACCTCCACCGACACGCCCACCGACATGGAAATATGGATGGGCTGGTGCGCCTCGATCAGCAAGGTGATGCAGGCATAGGCGGTGACCGACAGGCTGGCCTGGATGATCGCGAAATCGATGCTGCCGTACAGCCGTCCGGTGATCGCCACCGTGCCCTGCAGCCAATAGTATTCGCCCTTGGGCGTGGCGGCGTCGGTGGGATGGAACCAGCCGATGACGCCTTCCAGGATGCCGACCACGGTGACCGACAAGCCGCCGGAGAGTATGCCCTCGTCGATGGTCTTGCCCACCCCGACCGACAAGGCGATGCCGAATTCGATCACCGGGCTGAAGCGGCCATTGCTGATCTGCGGCACCCGGCTGGAGGTATCGCCGTCGAGCACGGCGAAATAGAAGCCGCCATAGCCGACGAAGGGGAATACCTGCAGGCAGAAGGAAGCGCTGAAATCCAGACCCTTGGGGAAGCCCAGGTCCACCCGGAAATTGCCATTGGTGTAGATGTCGATGATGACGACGGGCAGGGTCAGCGAGACCGCGCCGAATTCCAGATGGCGCATGGCGTCGGGCAGCTTCAGCTCGATATGGTAGACGCCGATGCTGTCGCTGACCTTGCGGTAGAGGATCTCGAACTTCAGCCCGCCAAAGCTCTTGGCGCGCTCGCCCGACAGGCCGATCAGAATGCCGTACAGCTTGGGATCGTTGAACACCACCGCCAGCCGCAGCGTTTCCATGATGGTGAAGTCGGCGCCCACCAGCCAGCTGCTGTCCTTGGCGAAGCGCAGGCCGTCGGGGCTGGTCAGGTTGGGCAGGTTGCCGCCGCCGGCCGGCAGCGCCAGCGCGCTCATCTTGTCGATGACGTCTTCCACATTGGTGGGCTGCCAGCTTGGATCGAAGCCCACATGCTGGCCGATGCCGGCATAGCGCAGGTCGGACAGTTTGTCGCCGGCGCCGGGCACGGCGGGCGGATTTTCGTTGATCGGGTCCCAGGCCAGCGGCGGATTGGACGAGCCGGCGCCAAAACCGACGCCGAGGAAGTTGCCGGAAATGACGATCCGGGTGGTGCTGGGGCCCTCGGCATTCTTCTGCCAGGTGAGACCCAGCTGCGTCAGGGTGAGGAAGCCGAGGTCGATGGTGTCGACATAGGCCAGCGACACGGTTTTCTTCGTGAGGTCCACCGTCAGGACGAAGGCGTCGAGGCTGATATCGAGCAGCCGGTCCCACGGCTCGCCCAAGGTGATATCGAGGGTCGGGTCGACCAGGTGGACCAGGTGCCCCAGCATGGTGCCCACCGTTTCGTCCACCAGGTGGATGGTCAGTACGCAGCCCACATCGGGATCGTTGCTCAGCGTCGCGTCGACCTCGGCGGCGATGGGGCCCAGGCTGATCTGGCCGTTCAGCGTGCCGGTGTACAGCTTCTCCGGACCGGAGGCGTCGACCAGCACGCCGATCGACATCCCCCTGAGGGTCAGTATCTGCGCGCCGAACAGCGCAATGCCGGCGTTGGCGACAAAGCCTATGGCCAACGTCCTGGCGGCCTTGTCGATCTCGATGTTGAAATCGCTGACGGCGATGCTCAGCAGCTCTTCCGGCACGCTGACCGCGCCCGCGCCAAACAGCTTGTCGACCGCTTGCCTGGCCGTCAGCCTGATCGGCGCGCCGCTCTGGGTGCCGCTGATATGCAGCTCCGGCAGCGTGACGGTGACGTCGAACTGCATCTTGCCGTCGTAATTGAAGCCGGCGTGCAGTTGCAGGGTTTGCAGCGCGTGCCGGCCGAGGAACTGCACGTCCCAGTTGGCATCAAGCGTCAGCTGATAGGCGTCGCTCCACAGCTTCCAGGGTTTGAGCGTGCCGACGCTCAGGTTGAGCGAGGTCACCTTGCCGCTGCTGCCGAAGCACATGCTATAGCCCAGCAGGCCGAAGGTGTCGAAATAGGGCTTCAGCTCGGCGGCCGGGCCGGCAAAAAAACTATCCCAGCTTTGGCCGGCGACCAGCGATCCCAGATTGCCCAGGCTGGTGGTGAACTTTTTCGGCAGCACCGCCAGCTGCAGCGGCGCGCCGGCGCCGATCAGCGGCATGCTGCTGATGATGTCCAGCTGCACCTGGGTGCCGCCGGCGGCGCCGAAATCCGCCTCGGCGGCCAGGTAGAGCCGCACCAGTGTGTCGCTGACGCCGTTGGCGTCGTTGGCGCGCGCGTAGCTGACGCCCACCCGGGGACTTTGCAGGGTGATGATGTTGTCTATGCCAAAGCTGGCCAGGCCCAGGCCGGCCTCCAGTGTAAAGCCGAGCTTGCCTTGCTTGTCCCGCAACAGGTCGCCGTGCAGCGCGAACTTGCCGCTCAAACTCATCAACGTGGCGAGCGCCTGGAATATCCCATCCAGCGCAAGCTGCCCGGAAAAACCCAGGCCCTTGGACTGGGCGGTGGCGAACCCCAGCCGTGGTTCGACGAGGTTCAGGTCGTCATAGGGTTGACCGGTCAGCTCAACGAAGCTGTCGCTGAACACCCAAGGCAAACTGGCGCCGCCGGCGTTGCGACGGGTCTGTATGGCCAGGCTCAGGTCCAGCGTCTCGCCGACGGCGAAGGCCAGCTCCACCTGGCGTTGGTCCAGGCGCAGAAAGCCGTCATCGCCGGCCGGCACCGCGGCGGCCACCGTGAATCCGGCGGCGGGCGGCTGCGCCGGAACGCTGGCGGGATCGATCAACAGCAGCAGCGTGCCCGATGCGCGCAGCAAATCACGCGCGACCAGGGCGTCCAGCCCGGTGGTCTGCAGCGTCTGGTCGTTCAGGCTGATCAGGCCGTCGTTGTCTTGCGCCTGGCTGCGCAGCAGGTCCGCCAGTGCCTGGGACGTCATCATCGCCATTGTTCGCTCCGGTTATACAGTGACAAGAATCGGCAGATGGTCGCTGGTGCCGTCGCCGGGCTCCTCAGCGGTTGGCGCAGTGCGGCGTGGCTGGGCGATGTGCCCGTAATTCCAGCGTTGGCGGAATAGATCCAGCGTCATGTTGGTGGCATCGGTCGGGTCGACCCCTCGCTGCATTTGCGTCAACAACTCGATGGCGCGATATTGTTCCAGCGTGGTGCTCATATGTACCGAAAACGGCGGAGTAGGGGTGCCGGCCACCCGGTTGACCACCTCGACGGCAGGTTGGAAAGTGCCGGGGATACGGGCGTTCGCGCCATAACCGACAAAGGCATAGTCGAGCGACAGTGCGCGCTGATAGTTTGTCCAGTTGGCTGCGGGTCTTTCACAGAGCAGCGTTCCCGGATAGGCCCCGGACACCTGCGGCGGCCGGACCACACGAAGGTCCGTCAACAGCGCGAAGGCGCTCAGGGTGGCCTGCTCAGCGGTATTGGTGCTATTGAGATCCAGATTGAAATCACCTGTCAGCACAGATATTTCATTGTCATTCGGGGCCAACTCATTAACGCCCAGCATCCTGGCGCAAGCGTCCCTTGCGGTACTCGGGGAGGTATGCATGGCGAATACCTTGAGGTGCCGGTGGGTGCCGCCCCGCTCCCTGAAAGTGCAGAGGAAGGGACGGCGGTTTGCCTCGGCCGGAAAATGGATTTCGCCGGTTGCGGAATAAAAGCTGGCTTGGCCCGAAGCGGTTACATCGTCGGGCACCAAACGGTTCCATGGCTCAGGGTAGGCGGCCGCTACGGTGTGTTCTCCAGGCGCCCTGGCCCCAGCGGCGGTCCAGACCCACGGGCCGGTGAATTCCAGCACCTCATTGCGCCAGAACACGCCGACGCATTCGGTGTAGGTATTGGAGGAATGTATGTCCCTCGCGTTCAACCGTAAAGGCGGCACCAGATTCCAGCTGGTTGAACCGAATTTGCCCAGCATCTTGGCATACAGCTTTACCAGGCCTATCGGCCCATTGCCACGCGCCAGGCCGCCCACGTCGCCCTGGTTGGAGCGCGGTTCGATCACCACGAAAATGTCGGGCGCGGCCTGTTGTATGGTGCTCAGTATATAGGCGAGATTGGCTTCCACCCGGTCCAGGTCGTTTTGCGCCGTGGTGGAAATGCGTGCGCTGGTAAAAAATTGGATGTTCCACACTAGTATTTTCATGAAGGCTCCCGGTCCGGCAGGCGACGGGTCCGCATGCGGGCGCCGCGCAGGGCGGCGAAGCTGGCCCTGTCCTTGCCGCCGCTGGGCTGTTGCGCCTGGTCCTTGGTGTAGGCGGCATACCAGCCAGGGCTGGCGTTGTGCTGGTCGTCCGGATTGCCGAACAGGGCCATGTCGATCTGGCCGCCGGGCGGGAAGCTCAGGCTGAGGAATTTCAGCGCCAGCGCGTTCAGCAACAAATAGTAGGTGGAGGCGCCATTGCGTCCCAAAACCAGGGCGCGGAAACCGAGGTCGAGCACGCCCTCGATGCTGATATTGCCCTTGCCGCCGTCGCTGCCCGGCAATTTCAGGCCGACAAACGTTGGGCTGCTGCCGCTCGATGGACTCCAGGCCGCCAGCAACTGCGCGACGAATCCTTCCCTGGCCGCCAGCGCTCCCAGTGTGCCCAGATCGAGGTCGAACACCAGGCCGTACCAGGGCAGCGACAGCGCGCTTTGCGTCAAGGGACTTTGCACCGACAAATAGCCCAGCTGGGGCGGCGCCGCGCCCTGGGTGGCTTGAATCAAGCCAGTCAGAGAGAGCGGGAAATGCTGGTACAGGCTGTCGCTGCGGGCGGTGCTGCGCGCCAGGTCGAAGCTGACGCGGCCGGCGTCGAAGACAAATTGATTGCTGCCGGCCACAGCGGGAGCGAACGCCATGCGGACCAACAACTTGCTGTAGCTGAGTCCGGCGATCTCCTGCGTCGTTTCGGCGCCGAACGAGAGCAGGTCCAGTTCGTCGAACTTGACGAAGTCCAGCAGGCCGGCCAGGGCGAAATAGGTGTGGGTGAGGCCGTCACCGGTATCCAATTCGGTCACAAACTGGGCGCTGGCGACCTGGATATTGCGCAGCACGCTACCCTCGGCCAGCGGGAACAGCATGGCCTGGTTTTGCGCGGTCTGGAACAAATAGCTGTCCACCACGGCGTTGCCGATGGTCTGTCTTTGCATGACGCCGAACAGCAACAGGTTGCGCCGCGCCGGCTCAAGCGCCACCGTATCGCCGAACAGCGTGTTGACGGCCAGCTCTATGCTGCTGGTGAAGGCGCTGATGGCCGAGTTCTGGAACAATACCTTGAGGCTATCCACCTGAAACTGGTAACTGCCGCCCAGCACGATTTGCGGAATATTGGGGGCGGCATAGTGGATCAGCGCGAACATCGACGACGGCTGCACCGTCATCTGCGGCCCCTGCTGAATCTTGGCGATATTGATGCCGATGTGGTGTCCATGGAAACGCGCCGGATCGATCCCCGCCGCCAGTCCGCGGCACTGCTGGGGCAACTCGCTCAATGGCACCGCCGCGTTAAGTATCAGTATGCCCTGCCACTGCGGGTCGCTGACCGCTTCCACAAAGGTCTTGAAATCCAGGTCGCCCTTGCCGCCGTCGTAGGCGCCGATGGCGGCGTCGATCAGCTTGCCGATGCGCCGGGCGGTGGCCTTGTCGTCGAGATTGAAGGGCGTTTGCGCCGGCTGAGCCCTGGACCAGGCGCCGGTATTGCTGGCCAGATCGAGCAGCGTCCCATTGGCGAACTTGAAGACCAGGGTGGTGCCCTGCAGGCCTGCCGGACCGGTCTGGGACCAGACGGCGGGGTCGAGATTGAAATTCCAGCCTTCGATACCGATGTGGTTGTTGCTGGCCCCCGCCGGCAGATAGGGACTCACGGCCGCCGGATTGCTGAGCACCAGGAACAGCTGGTTGGAAGCGAGCGCGGTGCGCAGGGCGGAACCGCTGGGCAGACCGCGCAAGGAAAAGCGCTGCTCATCGGCCATCATCGCCAGCACCAGCTCGCTCATCAGCGTCAGCGAGGTGTCGCTGAACCGGGCCAGCAAGCCCTGCGGCGTCACCCCGGACAGGGCGCCCGCGCTTGCCGCGCCGGGGGAGGCCTGCGCCGGCGGCGGCTTGCCGCCCAGCGCGGCGATCAGCGCGCGCCGGCCGGGGCTGAGCACCTTGCTTTCCAGTGCCTGGTAGAGATCGCTTTCATCGGCGCTGGCCGGCGCCACGCCACGGTAGGGAAACAGGGGCAGGGCATGGGCTGCCGCCACAGTGGCGGGCAGGGCGTTCGCCGCCACTTCCAGGTAGACCAGCGGCGCCAGGCCGCCGGCGGATGTCGGTTGAAACAGCACCGAGTGATCCGGCTGGGCGAAATAGGTGAGCGGCCCCGCTCCGTCCAGCCGGCTGGGCAGGGCCCAGGCCGTCGTCGCCGCCGCGGTCAATGAGGTGGCGGCGCGCTGCGCCGGGTCAAAGCCCTGGGCATATGCCGCTTGCCCGGTGAAATAGGACAGGGCATGGTCGCGGGCGGCATCCAGGCCGATGTATTCCACCCCGGACAAGCCGCACATCAAGCGCTCATTGGGCTGGCTGGTGGCCACCATGGGCGTGGCGGCGGTCGGCCCGTCACGCCGGCGCGGCGGCGGACCATCCACGCTCGCGGCGAAATCGCCTTTGGGAATCAAGGTGTAGAGATCGTCGGGCGAGGCGGACAGCGCGAGGGGACGGTCGGCGAACACCAGTCGGGCCGGCGTGGCCGAAGGGCCGCTGTCATCGCAGTAGGGCCGCAACGCCAGACGGTAGCCGGTCACGGTCACGTGATTCGATGCCAGCGCGCTCTGATCGGCGAAACGAAAATAGCTGCGCGATTCCGCCACGCTCCACGGTGCAAGGCAGGCGCTCAGCGCCATGCCCTGGCTTTCCTCAAAGAGCGGATAGCGCAGGGAGGTCAGGAGGCCGGCGTTATCGCCGGGCTGCCCATCCGGCGTCGGATAGTAGCTGCGCAGGCCGATATCCAGCAGGGCCTGGTCGCTCACGCCGCCGGTCCGGCCCAGCGTGAGGGCAAACCGCAGGCAGCCGGCGCTCTCGCCCGTCAACGGTATGCTGATGTCGCCAAGGCCGGTGAGCGTGCTGGCGCCAAAACCGGCGCTCAGGCTGATGGGATGGCGGCCGCTCTGTGCCAGGGTAAAGGCGGCATGCTGCAGATCGATGCCGAACCCGGTGCCGGAATCGACCATCAGCGCATAGTTTCGATAGCTGACGACCAGCGTACGCCCCGTCACGGCCGGATTGAGCGGCGAGGTGGACAGGACGTAGCCGGCCAGCATCCGCGCGGTGGGAACGCCGCTGTCGAACCAGGCGATACGCGGCGCCTGGAGGGCAGGGGAGACCAGAAAGGGCCAGGCGCCGTCGGCAAACAGGCGGTCCGCGCCGGCGGGCAGCGCGGTCTCCAGAAAGCAATAGCAGCCGGGCAGCGCCCAGCTCTCCGCCAGCGTCAGTTGTGCCGCCGCGGCGCCGCCCTGGGGCAACAGGAACCAGCACACCACGGTGCCGGCGCTGGGCGCCTCGGCGGTGGCGGAGGCGGCGTACAGCTCGGGAACGGCGGTGGAGCGGAAGAAGCGCATGCTCGGGCTCATGGTATCGGAAGATTCAACAGCAGCGCGTCGCCGGGCAACAGCGGCAGATTCAATACACGCAAGTCGGTGATGCTGGCGGTCTGGGGCGCGAAGCTGATCTGCACGCCGCTCAGCGAACCCTGGTTGCTGGGCGAATAGACCATGCGATACAGCACGGTGACGTTGCGCGCATCATTGGTGGACAGCGGCTTCCAGGCGCCGAAGCGCTCCAGCAGATGGTTCACGGTCGTACCCAGCGGCACATACAAGGGCGTCAGGTTGCCGGTTGATGGTCCCAGCCACACGCAGATCTCCGGCACCACCAGGTCGCGGCCAAAAAACAGCTGGGTGGCGGCAGGGCTGTGATACAGGTCAGCCAGGGTGTTGGCCGCCAACAGCTGGATATTTTGTTGCGCCGTCAAGTTGCCGGCGTTGTTGGCGGCAATCACATTCTGCGGGTAGATCAGGCGGTGGTAGCGATAGGCGCTGCCCGCCAGTTGCAGATCGATCAGGCTGTTGATGGGGACTGGCGCGGCGGGCGGCGGGGTGATCTGCGGCCCGGCGATCGCGCCAAGAAAGGCGTCAAACTGCTGCAACGGCGCCTGGCCGGCGTTGCCGCTGACGTTCCAGCTCAGCGTGCCGCTGGCAACGTAGGCGGAGAAACCTTGATTGGGCGGCGCCAGGTATTGCCGGGCCGACGGCTCGCTGCGCAGGCGCATGCCGGGCTGGAGATTGACCGCCGGCGCCGCGCCGGTGCCGATGCCGGTCTCCAGGCCGCAGGCGTACAACAGCGTTTCCGCTATCGGCAACGGCAAGATCTGCGTGAACGCCGCGGCGATCATGGCGCTGGCGCCGGCGATCAATGCCGGTGTGCCGTTCTGCTCGAACTGCAGTTCGATTTGCTGTATCAGGGTCAGGAAATTGGCGCGCAAGGCATTGCGGGCGGACGCGCCGGTGCTCCAGGCATGCTTGCCGGTGACCTGCAGGCCGATGCTCACATTCTGCGGCGTCGGGCTGCCGCTGTACACGGCGGCGATGCTGAAGTCGTCATTGGAAAGCTGCTTAAGCGCCGCAAGGTTGCCGTTGCCGGTGTAGAGGAAGGGCAGCTTGAGCGGCTGTTGCGGCGTGGCGCCGTTGGCGACCGCATTCGGGGGCAGCAGCCAGGTCTGGGTCACAGTGGGCTGGTCCGGGCCTACATAGCCAGTGTAGACGAGATACTGGTTTGGCAAGATCGGTGGGGCCATCATCGTACGCACTCCTCGCGTTGGACCAGTCATTGATGTCACAGGAAACAGCCGAAGAACGGATCGGGCAGGCCGCCTGATCCGTGCTGAGGCAAATGGCAGGCGCCGCGTCAGACGGTGGAGATAAATGGATCCCAGGTGACGTAGTAGTTGGTTGGCCGCAGGCCACCGGTTTGCACCAGGATCTGGATCTGATAGGTCATCGACGGGCCGGCGTTGACGGCCTGTCCCACCCAGTAGCTGTTGTCGGCGGAGGCGCTGATCGGGTAGCCTTGGCTGCCGAATACCGAGCCTGAGGAAATGTTGAACCCGGTAATGCTGACCGTGTCCTTGGTGTTGGGATTGATAGGCACCACATCGAAGCCAATCAGGTCGCCCAGATTGACGCGCGATTGCAATTCCAGGCTACCTTCGCCGCCGCTGCCATTGGTCAGGCGGTTGTCGAACATGTAGATGCCCGAATTGACCGAGCCGCCGCCCTGTGCAACGACATAGGCGGTATCGACGGCGATGGTGATCGCCGTTTGCGGGTTGTAGCTGGGCGCAGCGGATTCGATGCGGACTTGGGCCGTACCCTTGTTGACGTGCTCACTCATGATATTACCTCCTTGGTTTAGGCGCTCACATTGACAGAGGGGTTCAGCTTGACGGTAAAGCCCGATCCGCCCGGCACCTGAACAGTGACGCCCAGCGAGTATGAATTGTTGCCGGCGTTTTGCATCGTGCCGGTGAAGGCCGCGGTGTTATCCGGCGCCATTTGCGGCTGGCCGCTGGGACCCCATGCGTCCGAGTTGCCGATCGATTGGATCTGCACGGTGGACTTGGACTTCGGGTTGATCAGGAATACTTGCCAGCAGACGTTGCTGTTCTTGGACGTGGCCGTGCTGAGGTTGGCGGAACCTTCGTTCTGGCTGCCATAGTTGACGCGGTTGTCGACCAGATACACGCCGGTCGGATTGTTCAATGTGACGGCGTTGTCGTCCACCCAGATCTGGATCTGTACGGGACAATCAGTGGTTGCAATTCCCATGTTGTGCTCCTAACTCGTTGCGATTAAAAGAGGCAACTCCCTGCGGTCAGGCAGGGCGCGCCGTCTGAGCGTATCGGCCGCATAGGCGAAATGTCCTGGCAGCCGGTCAAGCCGGATCGCCGCAGGTCAGATTGAAAATGGACCGTCCTGTGTCGGAGTTTTGGAGAGGCTGGCTCGCTGGAGCCCGGCTTTCCAGCCGACCTCTGCACTGTAAGTAGCGCCGGCCATGGGCACAAGTATCGTTACGGTAACTCGAAGGTAACAGCGCTTAGGCCCAGCCGGTGTGCACGGTCAGGCCATGCATATTGGCGCGGGTGACCACCGTGATCCAGATGGTAATGCCGCGCCGGCTGACCTGGACCGGCGGATGCAGCCAGTTGCCGTTGCCCTGCTGGACGGCCAGATGGTAGGTGGCATGGGCCGCTTCGATCATGGCAGCAAGCACATCGTCCGCATCCCACGCCACCGGGAAATAGGTGACAAAATGGCCCGGCCAGGCGTGATTGGTGACGGCGTTCGGCGGCGCCCCGTGCAGCGCGGGATTGTACATGCCCAGATGCTGGCCGCCCGTATGGTCGCCATGCAGGATATGGATGGCACGCCAGCCCGGCACGTAATAGGGCGCTGGAGCGTGGTTGGCGTTATTGGCGATGGGGGGCTGCAGTAGCGGCAGCGGCGGGTTGAGCGTCAGCGCATGCAGCGCGTTCTGGAAATTGTTCACCTGCTGAATCAGATTCATCCAGCCGAGGGTGGGCAGCAGTGGCGGCGGATTGGCAATCAGGTTCAGCAGTGCCGCCTGGAAGTTCGCATGGCGCTGCATCAGGTTGCGCCAGTTGGCGGTTGGCTGGACCGGCGGCGGCCGATTCGTCAGCGCGGCAACCGCGTTGAGGAAGTTGGCGCGCTGCTGGGTGAGCCGGCGCCAGCCCGGTCCCGGCGTCGGCTGCAGCTGGGCGTCGACCGCGCGCCGTGCCGACTCGACGCGTTCACGCCGCGCGCTGCGGTCCTGCTGCCCTTGCAGCAAGCTTTGCTGAAATGCCTGCAGCGCCGCGCGCGCCGCCAGGAAGCGCTGCGTGGCCGGCCTCACCCTGAGCACGCGCCGTATCGGCACCTCGTCTGCCACGCTGGTCTGGCTGCCGCCCGGCGGTGGATCCGGCGGCGCGCCGCCGGTGGCCACCCGCATGCCATTGCCGCCCAGCCGCAGTTGCAGCGGAAGCCGCGTGTCGCGCTCGACGCCGGTCAAGCCACCACCCGGCGGCGGAACGCCAGGCGGCCCGCCACTGCCTGCTACGCGCATCCCGCCGCCCGGTGCAAGGCGCAGGGTGAGTGTGCCGCGTTCCAGCGCGTTGATGCGGGCCTGCAGTTCGTTGATCTGCCTCATCACGCCGTCCAGCCCCGACAGTGCCATATCCTGCGACATGCGCATCAGCGTGCACATGGCGGCCAGCAGCTCCTGGCGCTGGGCGCCGATGTCGGAGCCGGGATCGGCCAGCGCGGTCGCAGTCACCACGTCGCTGATCGGCGGCAGCGGCGCTTGCTGCTGCGTCGGCTGTTGGGTCTGCTGCTGTTGCAACAGCCGTGCGCGTTCCATGCGCTCCCGGTGCAGCTGCCCGGTCAGACCGCCGGCGTTCGGGCTGCCGTGCCCCAGCGCCTGGCCTGGCCCGGTAGTCTGCGGCCCCTGTGGCGCCGGGGTGCCGAAACCATGCACATTGCCGCCCACATGGACCACCACTTGCTGCGGGTTTTGCTGGCCCGTGTCGGTGGTGGTCTGCACTGTGCTAGTGGAGTGATGGGGCATCATGGCGGCGGGTCCTTGCAAGGAGGAGGGATGACGCCAGATTATCATCTTGACAATCATGAAAAATACACGAATTGTCACACGGTATGGCTGCGCGTTCACATCGGAGATGCGCTCGCCCCCCGGACCAGCCCGGCGCTTCACGTTTAAATTCCAATAGATAATATAAACAGCGTTACACTGCTCATAGCGGATCGATCCACAGGGCGGGTGGCGGTACACCTACGCCCCGGGGGATGTCAAAAACATACGCGACGCCTGGACGCCGCGCAACGTGATCGGGGAAACAATGATGAAGCGACTCTGCTCCGGCCTGGCGACCGCAGCGCCGCGACGCACCTGGCTGCCCTTGCTGATAGCCGCCTGTTTCAGCACCGCGCAGGCGGCGCCCAGTTCGCCGCAGGTGGTGGCCGGCCAGGCGACATTTGCCCAGCAAGGCAATGTGTACTCCATCACCAACACCCCCAACACGATCATCAACTGGCAGAGTTTCTCGGTCGGCGCCGGCGAGGTGACCCGTTTCATCCAGCAAAGCAGCTCAAGCGCCGTGCTGAACCGCATCCTGGGGCAGGACCCCAGCCAGATTTTCGGCGCGCTGCAGTCGAACGGCCGCGTGTTCCTGATTAACCCGAACGGCGTGCTGTTCGGCCGCGACGCGCGGATCGACGTCGGCGGCCTGGTCGCCTCCAGCCTGAACCTGTCGAACAGCGACTTCCTGGCGGGCCGCAACAACTACACCGGCGTCGCCAACGCGGGCGCGGTCAGCAACGCCGGCAGCATCACCACGCCGTCCGGCGGCCAGGTGTTCCTGATCGCGCCGAACGTGGACAACAGCGGCATCATCACCTCGCCGCAGGGCGACGTGATCCTGGCGGCCGGGCACGCGGTGCAATTCGTCGAGGCCGCCAATCCGTCGGTGCAGGTGGTGGTCAGCGCGCCGGACAACGCGGCCCTGAACCTGGGCCAGGTGATCGCCCAGGGCGGCCGCATCGGCATCTACGGCGCGCTGGTCAACCAGCGCGGGCGCCTCAACGCCAACAGCGCGGTGGTGGGCGAGAATGGCCAGATCATGCTCAAGGCCAGCCGCGACACGCTGCTGGAGGCGGGCAGCGTGACCAGCGCCACCGGCGCCGGGCAGGGCGGGCAGGTGGCGGTGCTGGGCCAGCGCGTGGCCTTGATCGGCGACGCCCGCATCGACGCCAGCGGCCAGGCCGGCGGCGGCACCGTGCTGGTCGGCGGCGACTACCAGGGCAAGAACGCGGCGGTGCCGAACGCGCAGCAAACCGTGGTCGGTGCCGACGCCAGCATCCGCGCCGACGCGATCGCGCGTGGCGACGGCGGCAAGGTGGTGGTGTGGGCCGACGGCGCGACGTCGATGGCGGGGCAGGTGTCGGCGCGGGGCGGGGCGGCCGGCGGCGACGGCGGCGTGGCCGAGTCGTCCGGCAAGCGCTTCCTCGATTTCCGCGGCGCGGTCGACCTGCGCGCGCCGCGCGGCAAGACCGGCACCCTGCTGCTGGACCCGAACAATATTTCCATCAACACCGGCAGCGACACCTTTATCACGCAAAGCGGCGGCTCGCCTTTCGTCTACGAGGCCAACAACACCCCGGCCGTGCTGACGCCGACCACGCTGACCAACCAACTGGCCATCTCGGACGTCAACGTCTACACCGGCACCGGCTCGATCACGGTGCTGGCCCCGGTCAGCTGGTCCACCTCCAATGAACTGACCTTGTCGGCCACCACCGGCATCGCGCTCAACGCGCAGGTGAGCAATAGCGGCGGCGGCAAGCTGTCGCTCTACACCACGGGCGGCAACATCACGCAGACCGCGCCGATCTCGGTGCCGACGCTGGCGGCGATCGCCGATACCGGCAGCGTGACCTTGACCCACAACGTCAACACCGTCGACACGCTGGCCGGCTCCGGCGCCACCGGCTTCTCCTACCACGACGCCGACGCCCTGACGATCGGCACCGTGGCCGGCGGCGCGATCCCTACGCAGGTCGGCGTCAGCTCCAGCAGCGGCGCCATCGAGATCAGCTCCGGACTGGCCCTGGTCAGCGGCGGCCTGGCCATCAACGGGCCGCTGTCAACGCCGGTTGGTGTCCTCAATTTACGCGACTACAAGGGCGACATCACCCAGACCGCGGAGATCACCGTGCCGTCGGCGCTGATCATCGCCGACGAGGGCGCGGTCACGCTGACCAATACGTCCAACGCCATCAGCTCCCTGGCCGGCTACAGCAATGCCGCGGCCGGCTTCAGCTTGGTCAATTCCACCGGCCTCACGGTCGGCACCGTCGCCGGTTCGCATGGCGTCTTGAGTTTTGGCTCGGCGCCCCTGAGCCTGACGGCGCTGACCGGCGACCTGACGATCGCGGATACGACCTACGGCGTCAGCGCCGGCAATTCGGGAGTCTCCGCGCTGACGCTGGTCGCGAGTAACGGCCAGGTGCTGGGCAGCGGCATCGTCAAGGGCGGCGCCACCAGCATCACCGCGGGCACCGGCATCAACCTGGCGGGGGCAAGCAACGGCATCGGCGCGCTGACCGCCAGCGTCACCGGCGCCGGCGATGTCGTGCTGGTCAACAACCAGTCGCTGTCGATCGCCTCGGTCAGCACCGGCTCGGCCAACGCCCTGGTGGACGTTTCGACCACTGCCGGCTCCGCCTACGGGATCGAAGTGGCCGGCACGATCGGCACCGGAGCCGCCGGCCAGGTCTTGCTCAACGCCGGCGGCAGCGGCGCGATCACACGCACCGGCGCCTCCAGCGTCATCAGCTCGAACTACATCCAGTTGCAAGACAGCAGCACCGGCGCGATCGGCACTTCCGGCCTGCCTTTGCTGACCGCCGCGGTCAGCAGCGGCAACAGCGAGTTCCACATCGGCGCCTCCGGCGCCGGTCCGCAAGGCCTGTACCTGAGCCACGCGGGCACGATGACCCTGAACTCGGACTCGCACTACGGCAGCAACGCCGCCATCAGCATCGGCTCGACCAACAACCTGACCATCGCCGGCAACCTGAACGCCGGCAGCGCGAACCTGACGCTGGACACCTCGGGCAGTCTCGCCAGCGACAACAGTTCCGTCCTCACCGGCGCCACCGTCAACCTGCTGGCGACGCAGAACATCGCCGTGGGCAGCGTGGTCTCGACCACCGGCAGCATCACCATGACGGCCCAGCAGGCGCTGACCGCGCGCGGCGTCAGCACGGCCGCGCTCAATGCCGGCAACGTGACCCTGACCGCCAACGGCGGCGATCTGATACTGGGCGCCGACGGCCCGCTGGATGCGCGCTCGACTGCGAGCGGCACCAACGGCACGGTGTCGCTCACCAGCGCCGGCGCGATCCAGGTGCTTGCCGGCAATGCCATCAAGGCCGGCGCGCTGGACCTGAAGGCCACCACCGGCATCTACGGCATTAACAATGCCAGCGCGCTGGCCATCGTCAGCGACGGCGTGCAGGCGCAAAACACCGCGTCGGGACCGATACGGCTGGCGAACAGCGGCACCAATCTGTCGGTGGGCGGCGCCAGCGGCTACGGCATCGATCAGCAAGGCGCGGGCGATGTGGTGCTGGACAACGCCACCGGCTACACCACCGCGATCAACAAGCCGGTCGGCACCGCCGGCGGCGCCATCACGATCCGCGGCAACGGCGGCATCGCGCTGACGGCTGCGCAACCGATCGGCAGCGGCGGCGGCGCCATCCAGTTGTTCGCGTCCGACGCCAACGCAGCGCTGGTCATGCCGGCCGGTTCCAGCGTGTCCAGCGGCGGCGGCCAGATCACCCTGAAAGCCGACGCCATGTCGTTCACCGGCAGCGCGCTGCATGCGGGCTCCGGTGCCGTCGCCATCAGCCCCGGCAACGTGGACACCCTGATCCAAGTAGGCGTGGGCGCGACCGATGTCAGCGGCGCGCCCGGCACGCGGGTGCTCGGCCTGAGCCAGGCCGAACTGCAAACCATAGACACCACCGGCAATCTGTCCTTGGGCACCAGTTCCCAGACCGCCGACCTCGCCATCTCCGGCGCGCTGGATCTGTACACCGGCAATTACGTGACCGGGCAGGTCGGGCTGATCGGCGGCAGCGGCAACGTCGTCATCAACAGCGCGCTGACGACGGGCTCGCTGAACGTATCCAACACTGATCCATCGAAATCGATCACGATAGCCAACGGCGGGCTGGTGCAGACGCATGGCGCCACCACGTTCAACTCGCAGGGCGGGCTGGTCATGAACGGCAACGGCGCCATCGCCAGCAACGGCAGCGCGCTGACCGTGCATGGCACCACCGGCGTGACCCTGAATGGCACGTCCAGCATCGACACCACCGGCGGCGCGCTGGTGATCGACGCCAGCAACGTTGACGGACTGCTGTCCACCCAGGCCGGCACCGCGATCTCCAGCGGCGGCGCGCCGCAGACGATCTCGGCCGACAACATGAGCCTGGGCGGCGCGATCACCAGCACCAACCGGGTCACGCTGGCGCCGTACACCTCGGGCGTGCTGGTCAAGGTCGGCGCGCTGGCCGGCGACAGCAGCGGCGTGCTGCGCCTGACCAGCACCGAACTGAACGGCGTACACGCGCCCGTGCTGCGCATCGGCTCGTCCACCGCCGGCGCGATGGCGATCGAATCGGCGCTGGACAGCGGCAGCGGCGGCGCGTTCGAGCACGTCGGCTCGGCGCTGCACCTGACGTCCTTCGGCGCCATCAGCCAGAGCGCCAGCGCCACCATCGGCGGCATCGGCACGGTCGCGCTGACGGCCGGCAGCGTTACGCTGGACCAGGCCAACGCCACCGGCCACATCGCCGGTTCCACCAGCGGCTCGTTCGCCTACCGTTCCGCCAACCAGGTCTCGGTCGAGACGGTCGACGGCGTCAGCGGCATCACCGCCGGCGCCGGCCAGGCCATCCGGCTCAAGTCCGACGGCGCCGGCATCGGCCAGGTGGCCGGGGCGCCGCTGGTCGTGTCGGCCGGCACGCTGGTGCTGGAGGCCGCCGGTCCCGCCGAGCTGAATTTGATCGCCAACAGTTTCGGCACCTTGGGTGGCGCGCTGAACCAGGGCGGCAGCGGCACCAAGGGGCCGTCGGAAATCTACGCCGGCAGCAATGTGAGCGTCAACAGCGTGACGGCGATCGACGGCAGCACCACCATCAACGGCCTGTCGACCAATAACCAGGACCTGGAACTGTCGACCGGCTTCGTCACCCATCAGCTCTCGGTCGACAAGCCGATCAACGTCGGCACGGCCGGGGCGGTGCTGGAGACGGACAATCTGGCGCTCAACGACACCGTCACCGGCAGCACCGTGATCCTGCAGCCGCACACCACCGCGCGGCCGATCACGGTGGGCTCGGCCACCTGCCATGCGGGCGGCGTCGGCGGCTGCCTGGCGATCACCCGGCTCGACCGCGTGATCGCGCCGAACATCGGCATCGGCCGGCGCTACGCCGACGCCGAAGCGCCGGGAGACCTCTACGTGGCCGGCATCACCACCGCCGGCACCGCCGTCGCGACCGACATCAATCCGGCCACCACGCTGATCGGGCTGGGCAGCGGCGGCACCATCACCCAGGGCGGGCCTGTCTTGGTCACCACGCTGGGTCTGTCGGCGGGCGGCATCGTCACGCTGAACGATCCGGGCAACCTGATTTCCACGCTGGCGGCCGAGACCAATGGCAGCGCCATCTCCTACAGCAACGGCGCCGGCTTCACGGTCGGGGCGTTGCCGGCCAATGCGCTGATCGAGTCGGGCGGCGGCACGGTGGGCGGCGTGCGCACGCTGGGCGGCAACGTCACGCTGACGGTCAACGGCGGCGCCACCAGCGAACTGGCGATCGTGGAGCGGATCGACGCCGGCGGCGGCGCTGTCGCGCTGGCCTCGTCCGGCGCCGTGTACGGCGCCACCGGCCTCAACGATATCGTCGGCGCCACCCTCAGCGTGACGGCCAGCGGCAGCTCCACGCGCGGCGCCGGCATCGGTGCCATCGACGGCAGCGGCGGCCTGCATACCACCGTGCCGCGCATCGCTTCGTTGACGGCGTCGGCGGCAGGGGCGGGCATACAGGTCAGCAGCCTGTCGGACCTGGTGCTCGGACAGCCGACGGCGGCGGCGGGCAACGTCGTCGCCACCGACGGCACGCTGGTGCTGAGGACCGCCACCGGCCATGCGCTGACCATCAACGGCGACCTGGCGGCGACCGGCAATATCGATCTGACGGCCGGCGCGGCCGCTTCCAGCAACCCGCTGGACCAGATCATCTTTGCCCAGAACGTCACTTCCAGCGGCGGCAATATCACCATCAATGCGCATGGCGTCAGCGGCGCGCACGTGCCGTCCGGCGGCAACGTCAGCTCGCATTTGTACACCGCGCCGCCGCAGACCCAGCCACCGACCTTGACGGACTGTATCGTCAACCCGGCGCTGAGCGGCTGCGCCAGCGTGCTGCCCAGCCTGGAGGTCTGCACCAACGCGCCGGCCACCGCAGGCTGCTCGGTGGTTCTGCCCAGCCTGGCCATTTGCACGATCAATCCAGCCACGGCCGGTTGCAGCGCCGTACTGCCTAGCGTGAGCACATGCGTTGCGGCGCCGGCCACCGCCGGCTGTTCGGCCGTGTTGCCTAGCTTGGCGGTCTGCGCGGCGAATCCCACCACCGTCGGTTGCAGCGTGGTCTTGCCGAGCATGAGCGTATGCGTCGCCGCGCCGACCACCGCCGGTTGCGAAGTGGTGCTGCCTAGCCTGGCAGCCTGCACCAGCAATCCAACCGCCGCCGGTTGCAGCGCGGTCTTGCCGAGCCTGGGCGTCTGCGTGGCTGCGCCGGCCACCGCGGGCTGTTCGGTGGTACTGCCTGCCTTGGCCGTTTGCACGGCGAATCCGACGACCGCCGGTTGCAGTGCGGTGCTGCCGAGTTTGGCCGTTTGCGTCGCCGCGCCGGCCACCCCGGGATGCTCGGCTGTGCTGCCGACCATCGCCGCGTGCAGTGTCACGCCGGCCTTGCCGGGGTGCTCGGTTGTGCTGCCGACCATCGCCGTGTGCAGTGTCACGCCGGCCTTGCCGGGGTGCTCGGTTGTGCTGCCGACCATCGCCGCGTGCAGTGTCACGCCGGCCTTGCCGGGGTGCTCGGCTGTGCTGCCGACCATCGCCGCGTGCAGTGTCACGCCGGCCTTGCCGGGGTGCTCGGTTGTGCTGCCGAGCATCGCCGTGTGTAGTGTCACGCCGGCCTTGCCGGGCTGTTCGGCGGTGCTGCCTACCGTGGCGGCTTGCGCAGCGGCGCCGGCCTTGCCGGGTTGCTCGGCCGTGTTGCCTACCTTGGCCGCCTGTATCGCCGCGCCAGGTTTGCCAGGTTGCGTGGCCGTGCTGCCAACGGTGGCCAGCTGCATGGTAACGCCGGGTCTGCCTGGTTGTTCGGCAGTGCTGCCGCCGGTGGACGTTTGCCTCAGCAACCCGAGCGCCGCCGGCTGTGTGGCGGCGGTGCCGCCGCCACAGCCGCAGTCCAGCGGGCCGATCGCGCAAGCGCTCAATACCTCGATCAACGTGATCAACGCGACCACGGCGGTGGTCAGCGGCGGCGTCAAGTCGCCGAGCGCTGGTGGTGGTGGCGGAGGCGACACGCCATCGACCGCCAGCAACGGCGGCCCGGCCGCGACGTCCAGCACGCCGGATGACGGCGACAGCAAGGACAAGGGCGAGAAGAAAGAGGGCGTCGTCGCGCAAAAAACCGAGACCAAAACAGAAGCGCCGAAGAAGACCTTCTGCAACTGACGCATGCTGACGCCGGCCGATTTTGTTGTGGATAGGCGATCTACATGGCAGCACGGCATGCTGAGAGGTGACTAACAAGATGAGAAGTGACCAACAAGATTTCGCAAGGATGATCGCCAGCGCGCTTGCGGCCACGCCGGGCGCCAGTTGGAAATTGCTTGGCTTGCCGCGCTTGCGCGAGACCAAGCCGCTGGCGCCGGCATCGATGTAGCTCTGGCCTGGTGATATCCAGTCGAGCGGCCGCCGCGCTGGCTTTGATCTGACCAGCGACGACGGCTTGGATCGTTTTGAGTCGATCCAGCTATTTCTACTTAGCTTCTACACCTTGTTAAGGCTAAATCAGAATGTCTCGTTCTTAGCCAAATCAGAATGTCTCGCCGTTCAGTGCTTGGCTTTCTTGATGGCGTCTTCCAAGTCGACCAGCGTTAGCTTCCGTTGCACCTTTTTGCCCGGCGCCGCCTTCGTTTCCACTGGCGGCCGTCCTTGATTGGTTCTAGCCGGCGCAGACCGGCCACGTCGGCTATCGCGCTGTTCTTGCATCAGTTGGGCGATCTGCAGGACGTGGCCTAGCCGCTTGTTTTCGACGATGGCGCCCTGGTCGACCACAGCCAGGCGGTCGTAGGGGACGACCGGCAGCGCGGCACCGTTGGCCCGGATCTCGATCCGGCCGTCCGGGTATTCGTAGACCTCGATGTAGCGGCCGATCAGCCGGCGCATCTCCGGCCTGTCGGCCAGCAGAAACATCGTCTTGTCGTATTGGACGGTCAGCGCTTTGGAGACCTTGCGCGTTTCGCGCCAGGTGAAAATCAACTCAGGATCTTCATCCTCACGCAGTGGGCGATGGGCGTCGAAGTCGTTGCGGGCCGGCTTAGCGAAACGTTGGTTATAGTCCTTCATGAACGCTGCGGCGTAGCGGTTGGCGTCCGCGTGCGACGATATGCCTTGCAGGCGCAGTTCCTTGACCAGCCGGTCCTGCAGGGTCTTGTTCGCCCGTTCGACGCGGCCCTTGGCCTGGCTGCTGTTGGCGCAAATGCTCTCGATGTTGAGTTCGAATAACTGCGTGTGGCCGTCACCTGCGGCGACTTGCTTACGGTTGCAACGGAATACCGTCGCCTTGTCGCTGTAAAAGGCCACAGGCTTGCCATAACGCTCCAGGTAGGCCCTAGTGGCCTCGAAGTAGCTGAAGGTCGATTCAGAGTAGGTGAAGTGGAGGTGCATGAGACGACTCGTGGCGTCGTCGATGTAGACCAGTAGGGTGCATGCGGGCGCGCGGCCTTCAAACCAGTCGTGATCGCTGCCGTCTATCTGGATCAGCTCGCCGATGCAATCACGGCGGTTGCGTGGCTGATAAACAGATGGCGATCGTAGCCGACGCTCGATCCATAGTCCGGCATCGAGCATCAAGTGCCGAACGGTTTCTTTGGACATGTTGATACCGTGGAGTTCGCGCAGTTTCTCGCTGGCCAGCGTTGGTCCGAAATCCTGGTAGCGTTCACGAATGATGGCCAGTGCTTGCTCTGCGGCGCCTGGCGGTAGTTGGCGGTGACCGGGCTGGCCTCGTTGGCGGGAGATCAAACCAGTCGCGCCTTCATCGCGAAATCTCGAAAGCAAACGGTCAAGTTGGCGCTTGGTCACGCCCAAATGTGTGGCTGCTGCGGTAGCCTTCAGCTTACCCGCAATGACGTCCTGAATCGTCTTGAGGCGGTCGAGTTCGCGCATGCTGATCGTGATGGTTCTGGGCCTGGTCATATCAAGCTCCGCACAGGAAGCTCAAGTATGATTGGCGCTCATATAGGCTGTTTGACCTTGGATAAGACCGCCCAGTTCGGCCAGCACATCAAGACATTCTGATTCTGCTCGAACGAGACATTCTGATTTTGCCGCTACACTCCAGTTTCGCATAATTTATATTATGTAAAATGACTGTTCGGCCCACAACTTCTCTTCAGGCAGCCTTCGTTTGACTAAATCTGTTTCCGGATTGGGACTAAATTTGCTCCTGGCCGCCTACCGACAGAATCTCGCCCCCCTCGCATCGACAGAATCCAGCCGTGCAATTTCGCGCTATGATCGCTGATTTCGTACCCCAAACTTTATAATGCCCTCCCACCTTCATCGTTACCGATTCCCGTACATTTTTCTAATCGTCATCGTCACCTTGGCCGCCGTAGGCCTGCTTGCTTTTTGGTCTATTAACCGAAATTGGAGCCGCTACTTTTCAGTGGCGTTGGTTCTGTTCACATTGATATTGACCGTCGCCGCGACGCACTCGAAGCGTCAGAAGTTAACTTCACTGTTTAAGAGTGGCGCGGACATCGAACTGCCCAAGGCTAGAATGAAACTTGTTGCTGAAGTGATGGCTGGCTGCGCACTTGTTGCCTTCATCACGCCGTACTTCCAGAAAGGATTGGAATTCGATCGCCAAGAAAAAGCGCCGCGATTTGAACACTATCAGCTCGCCGCGCGAATGATCAATGAGCAACTTTCACCACAGTTTTGCGCGTCGCGCCCTTCTCGCACTATCACGTGTGGAACGGTCGCTAAAGGTCTTGATTCCCTATTTTGGGCATTGGTTCAGGGCGACGAAGCTCTTGCCGCACGTTGCATCGATTCGATTATTCTTAATCTGCAGAGCGAACTTTCCTTTCCTGAGGATGCCGATAGAAAAACAAAATTAGCCAACACAATTGATGAGTTGCGGGGGCTCGATCTCACGGACAGTGTTGGCGTGAAATCCCTGTCGCTTCTTCCTTTGCTCTCTTTGCTGTTTGTTAGTCTAGCGGTGTCTTCAAAAATCGCAGTGGCCTGGCACGAGTATGAGGTACGCCGCTTGCCACGCGCTTTGCGCCAGGTGCCAAATACGCATTCGCCGGCCGGCGCAGTACCTGTAAAACCCAGAAAACCGAAATCGCCCCGGAAAACAAATCATCGGCAATCCCAAAGATATTTGAAGTAATTGTGCTGCCCTGAGGTACCAACAGCGGCCCCCTCCCCCTCGGGTCTGCTGGCGACCGACATAGGCGTCCCTCGCACCACAGGGCTGCTAGGTTCCTTCGGCTTGCAACTGCCACGGCAAATCAAGCCCAAGACGACGACACATGTCCGCATCTACGTCCGGCGTCATCACGGGAGGCAAGTAGAGCGTCGATATTCCGGAAAGGTGCTCCACTGAGATTGTCGATAAAGAGAGCTTCTGGAGCTTTGGCCGGAACTGCGGAAGTTGCGAGCCGTCGTAGACGACGACCGGGTGGTCTTTGGGATAGATCGCCTGAAGAGATTCGACCAGGATCGGGAAATTCTGCTTCTTGTACCCAGCGAAGTTGAAGCCAAAGTCGCCGACGCACTCGACTTGCCAGAGCAGAACATGGCATGAGGTGTCGATAGTGCGTCTCCGAATCAGAAAGTCGGTTGCTTCCAGTGATTGCATGCCGAAGGTGGAGGGGTCCAAGCCCAGATCGGCCAGGAGGGAGGCTTCCGCCGAAATGGCCGGCGACATCTCCGCGCGATAACCCTCTTTGCGAGCTTGGCGAATGGCCTCATGAGTAGACCATGCAAATACTCCGGGATGGCCGTAGAAGACCGCACAAACGGACAAGCCCATGCGAACGTAACCCAGTATGACGCTCACCATTTCCTGATACGTTTCGATCCGTGGCTTGTCGTTGCCATAGAGTCTGTACAGAGATTCAGCGTTGGGATTCAAGCGATGAATTTGCCGCTCGGTTACTGGGTCGGCAACACAATAAATCACTTTGGCGGCTGCGCGAATATCAGCTTCCGCCCCAAGACTGAGATCAACAATTGACCGAATGCCGGTGCCAACCACCTTTAGTGCTCCGCGCTTCGTGGAAGCTGGCTCGCCAAAGTAGTGTATGGCACTGTCGATGTCCTCGATTGCGGATCGTAGCCAACTGATTTGTTTATTCGTTGTGGTATTGGTCGTCTCTCGTGTCACATCAATGTGGTAGGTATCGAAATTCGTACTGGTCGTCATGACCGTGGTCTCGATCATTGATGGGCTCATACCGAACTTGTCGCTGACCAAAGGGGAGAATCCCGCCTTCTCCAACTCCTGAATCAACCTCACCCGCAGAAGTCCCCGATCACTTGTACTAAGCCAGTGTTGCTCGACGTCGGAAAGCCCTGCTTTGGCGAGCTGCTCCGAAGGGTTGGCTAAATAGCTGGCAAGGAACGCAGGATTCCGCAGGCGCGATATAAAATCATTCATTGGCGTTTCACGGTTTTCCCTCAGTGCCAGACGATCGGAGTTCTCGATAACGATCTGATTGGCGAGGGCGCTACATTGCTCTTGCAGATCAGGGGCGGCAACGAACGCCGCCAACTCACGGAGCAGCAAACCGAGGACGAGTTGGTTGGCAGGCAATGCGGTATTTGCGGCGTCTTCCGGACGATCTTGAAAACAGTTGTTAATTTCGCGTAAGCAATTCATTAAGCGGACTGTTGTCATGTCTCTTTCCCTTTCTGTTGATGCCACTAAACTCAACAACCACCGTGAAGATTGTGCTCTAAGCGTGAGCAGCTTCTGCTTGCAGATTGATTTCTGCTTGCGGTAAATCAAAGTGGATTGAAGTCAGGGGTAGCGCCTTGAGCTATGCTACTGCTGGCGGCATGCGAATATTCACAGTGGGAACGGCAGAAAATGCAAAGAAGAATCTACGGCGTTACGGAGCAGTATTGGGCTGGCAGAGATCCGGAATTTAAGCTTTACTGGGGGCTCGCAAGACAAGCTCTCGCATGGTGCTTAGGCATATTCATCGTCACAAAAACCGGCAATATCTTTGCGGATGCGTTCGTCGCCCTCCTTGCCGGCGGCATACCATTACTTATCACGGCAGGACAGCGCGATTTCAGCAAGTACTCGCGCCCGCTGCGACGACGTATTACTAAGTACAGCGTCAGAATTACACTGACCGCAGTGACAGCACTTGGGATGGGCATATACCTGGCTCTAGTGTACGGACTATTTTCCGGTGTCGTGGCCGCGCTACCGGCCCTCGTCCTCAGCGCGCCCTCTTCATCATTTCAAGCCTTGGCTAATATTCCAACCGCGCCTGAAGTGGTGTTTTTCCAAACGGCGCACATTGTAATAATTTGCGCTACGGTTATCGGATCGCTTGTGGCAGCAACTTTTAATGTCTTCCGAGGAGTGCAGCTTGAAGAGCTCATTCATTGGTTGCCGAAGCGCGGGCTCATCAAATACCTTGTTCGCAAAGAGCTAATAGCAACAGACATCACTACCTTTGTTGGCTTCGAAGTCAGCGTCATCATGGCAAGCGTCATGTTCAGCTCGGGTGTCGTCATGCTCTTCCAGATCGCGACCATAAGCCCGGCCGGCAAGTAGAGCCTTTCCAGCCGGTGGCGCCTGATCAACCCGGTGTGGCGAACACCGGATCGCGCAGGCCCTGCACGCTTGGCGCTTCCGCTGCGCCGTCCATGTCGAGAATGACGATTTCGTTGTCCTCTTTGCGTAGCCAGGGCGCAGGCAGGAACAGGCTTTGTTGCGGACCGATGCGCCAATAGCGCCCGAGGTGGTGGCCGTTGACCCACACATGTCCCTTGCCGAGGGCGCGCGTGTCGAGGAAGGTGCTGCCGCTCGCGCTGGTGCTGAAATGACCGCGCCAGAAAGTGGGGCCGCGCTTCGCCGGCGCACCGCGCACAAAGCGCAGGCCGGATACATCGGCCAGCGGCATCGGGAACACTTCCCAGTCCAGCAGCGGCTTGTCGCCCAGCGACACGGCGCGAGTCAGGCCCTTGCGCTCCTCCGCCAACATTGGACCAAAATTGACGCGGCCCATGTTCTCGACCACCACATCCAGCGTGCTGCCCGCCGCAAGATCGAGTTCCGTCACATGCTCGTCGCGCCGGCGATCCAGCGTGGCGAAGGTGGCGCCGTCCGCCAGAAGATGAGCGTAATCGCGGACAGCGCCCAGATCCAGCTTGCCGGACGCGCCTTCCGCAAAGCGCTTGCGATAAACGATAAAGCCATAGCCCTGTCCATACGCTTCCATATTGCGCGCCAGGCGGGATGCGATCGGCTTGGGCAGCGTATCGACCAGCGCCACGGATTCGTCCAATGTGAAGCGCGGCACGGCGATGGTGGCGGCCTGCGCGGGCAGGTCCGGCAGGCGTTCGCCCGGCGCCAGATGGCGTTCTATCGCGGCGCGGACGGCATGGAACTTGGGCGTCGGCCGGCCCGCTTCGTCGATGGCGGCGTCGTAATCGTAGCTGGTGGTATCCGGCTGATAGGTCGTGCCGTGGCTGTTGGCGCCGGGCTGCCAGCCGAAGCTGGTGCCGCCGTGCGCCATGTACAGATTGAAGGAGATGCCCTGCCCCAGCATCCAGTCGACCGCGTCGGCCGCCAGCTTGGGGCTGACCTGATGACGACGCTCGCCCCAATGGTCGAACCAGCCGGCCCAGTATTCCCCGGACATGCGCGGCGTGTTCGGACGGAAGGCGGCCAGCTGCGCAAAGGCGTCCTTCACCTCGTCCACCGTGCCGTTGAAATTGACCACCGGCGTCAGGCCGGGCAAGGTGCCGCGGTCGAGCAGCGTCGGGTCGGGGCCGTCCGAGGTGAACAGCGGCAGATCGAAACCGGCGTCGATCAGCTGTTGCTGGATGGTGGCCATGTAGGCGTGGTCTTCGCCGTAGGAGCCGTACTCGTTTTCCACCTGCGTCATCAGGATCGGGCCGCCGCGCGTGGACAGCAGCGGCGCCACTTCCTGCGCCACGCGCTTGAAGTAGCGCGCCGTCGCTTCCAGGAAGCGCGGATCCATGCTGCGCACCCGCAGGCCGGGCGTGCGCAGCAGCCAGGCGGGAAAGCCGCCGAAGTCCAGCTCGGCGCAGACATACGGGCCGGGCCGCAACACCACATTCAGGCCGACCTCGCGGGCGGTGCGCACGAAGGCGGCCAGGTCCAGGTTGTCGCTGAAGTCGAAGCGGCCCGGCTCGGGTTCGTGCAGGTTCCAGAAAACGTAGGTGGTGACGGTGTTGAGGCCCATCGCCCGCACCTGCTGCAGACGTTCGCGCCAGAAGGCGCGGGGTATGCGGGCATAGTGCATTTCGCCGGCGCGGATGACGTAGGGCTTGCCGTCCAGCTCGAAGTGATCGCCCGCCACGGCAAAATGCGGCACGGCCGCCTGCGCGCCCAGCGCCGCCATCATGATGCCCAGCGCCACTAGCCGTTTCATGTTTTTGTATTGCAATGCAGTCTCCCGAAAGAATCGAAACGTAAACATAAGACCATAACGAAAGTAATTGCGTCAATGCATAAATATATTTTCGCCAAACGAAACATGCCGCATAAGTTTCTTACGATTTGAAGACCGTACTGAACAGAGTATTATGGCTATGATCGGAGGAATCTATATGAACGATCGCCGTGCCATCATTGCATTGCCGTTGTTATTTGCCGGGCTATTGGCATGCTCCCCGTTCAGCGCCGCCGCTGCGCCGGTCAGGCGACTGCTGGTCGTCGACACGCAAAGGACCGAGCCTTACATCACCATCACGGGCGCCATGCTCGATTCGCTGGCCGGCTACGGCTTTGTCGTTGGTCGCAACCTTGAGGTCGAACGCTATTCGCTCGCACAGTTCGAGGGCGCGGCCACGCACATCTGGGAGCTCAAACATGGCGCGAGCTTTGACGTGGTTTACATCGCCGGCACCATCGCGGCCCAGGCGTTTGTAAAAATTGCGGCCGAAAACCCGAACAGCCGTTTCGTATTCGCCTCGGTCACCGACCCGGTCGGACTGGGACTGATCGACGGATTCGGCACGGCTCCGACCCGGAATATCACCGGCGTTTCCTTCCCAGTACCGGTCAGGGACAGGCTGCGATTTATACGGCGGCTTATGCCGCGCGCCCGCACCATCGGCCTGATTCATGGCGACATGCCGCAGTCGGCGAGCTATCGCGCATGGCTGGAAAAATTGCTGGCCAGTGAACCGGAGTTTAAGGATTTAAAGATCATCTATCGGAGCGTCAAGTTCGTCAGGGGCGACAACGGCACGCAACGCATGGCCATGCAAACGGTGCCGCTGATCGAAGAGCTGAATCCCCAGGTCGACCTGTTTCTCGCGCCAAACGATCAAATGGGGATCAATCCGGAGTTCGCCCGCACGATGGTCAAATATGCGACCAAACCGCTGGTCGGCATCATCGAACCGGATGCAGGCGCGGGCTGGGGAGCGACCATGTGCATCTACCCGTCGCTGCCAGGCATGGGCCAGCAAGCTGGAAAAATGATCGCCCGTTTGCTGGCCGGCGAGCCTATCGCCGCGATTCCGGCCGAATCGCCGGCCAGGATAGGCGTGGCCTTCGACTTCAAACTGGTCAAGCAATTTGGGATCACGGTGCCTTCCGACCTGATAACGAAGTGAAACTCTGAAGGCGCGCAACACTTTCCTCGCTGAATACTTGATCGCCATTACTGCACGGTGTAACGTAAAAGTAATGAAGCCGCTCCCTGCGTCTTGGCCGGAGACCACACATGAAAATGTTGCGAGCTATGCTACTCCCGTTGGCTTGCGTCATGCAGCAGGCTGCGGCACAAAGCGCGGTCAGCGTGTATGGCGTGCTCGATCTGGCCGTGGTCGCGGACCGCGACTCCGGCAAGTCGACCACCGCCGTCAACAGCGGCCAGCAGACCGCGTCCCGCTTCGGCATCAAAGGCAACGAAGACCTCGGCGGCGGCTTGCGCGCCAGCTTTGTGGTCGAATCCCAGATCGAAGCCGACACCGGCAATCCATCGTTCGCCGGCCGCGTTTTTGGCAGCCAGAGCTGGGTTGGCCTGTCCGGCGCTTTCGGCAGCATCAAACTGGGGCGGATGTTCACGCCCTACTTCGGCGCCATCGCCACCAATGATCCGTTCGATGCCAAGGGGCCGGGCGAGTCGACCCGGGTGTTCCAGGATTCCGGTGTACGCATGGACAACACGGTAAAATACTCGCTGCCGGATCTGCATGGTTTCTATGCCGACCTGGCCTACGGCGCCGGCGAGGTGGCCGGCAACGCCAAGGCGAATCGCCAGATCAGCGCCGATGCCGGCTATGCCGCGGGGCCGTTGAATATCGAGCTGGCGTATCACGACACCAACGATGCGCTCGGCGTCCGGGCCGCGCGCAGCACCCTGGTGGCGGGGAATTACGACTTCGGGCCGGTGCGGGGCTGGATGGTGCTGGCGCGCAGCCGCAATGGCGCCACCCTCGATACCCGCGATACGCTGGTCGGCGTCAGCATCCCGTTTGGCCGCAGCCTGATCGCCGCCGATGTCGTCCACAAGACCGACCGCATCATCCGCAACGCCAATGCGACCCAGCTGGCGCTGGGTTATTACTACACACTTTCAAAGCGGACCAATTTGTATGTCGTCAGTTCGAACTTACGCAACGGCAGCGCCGCAAGCTACCAGGCCGCACTGCCGGGCGGCACGCGCCGGCTGGTCTCAGCCGGCATGCGGCATCAATTCTAAGCGAGGCACGCCATGAATCCACGCCATCGCCTTGCCCCGGCGCTGCTCGGCGCCCTGCTGGCTTGTCTGTGGAGCCCGCTGGCTGCTGCCGACACGGTCCGCATGGCCATGGGCGAAAAGATACCGCCGTTTTGTTTTCCCGAAACCGATTCCGGCATTGAAGTGGAAATACTGCGCGAAGCGCTGGCCTATCGCGGCCACGTCATGAAGCCGCACTACTATCCCTTCGCCCGCATCCCGGTCGCGTTCAAGGCCGGCGACGTCGATGCCGCGATGACCGATCTGGGCGAAGACATGGAGAAATGGGGCGCGTATTACGGCGAACCTGCGGTCTTCTATGACAACGTCTTCATCAGCCTGAAAGAACGCAAACTGGACATCAAGACACCCGATGACCTGCGCGGCCTGACCGTCATTTCGTTTGCCGGCGCCGCCAAGCGCTATCCGGAATGGCTCGACGAGGTCAAGCGGGCGGGCCACTATTTCGAGCAGAACGACCAAGCGCTGCAAGTGCTGACGCTCGATCGCGGACGCTACGACATCGTGCTCAGCGACCGCAATATTTTCCGCTATTTCACGCTGCAACTTAAGCTGAACAAGAGCTTCCATCCCAAGGCCGTCGTCGAGCAAAGCTTTGTCAAGTTCAACGCGATGGACTACCGCGCCGTGTTCCGCGACAAGAAAGTGCGCGACGATTTCAACGCCGGTCTCAAGCACTTGAAAGACAGCGGGCGCTTCAACGCGATCTATCAAAAATACCTGGGCGATGGCAAGGGGGGCTAGCCGCCCAGCATGCGCGCGACCGCCGTCGCCATCGGCGCGCCCATGCCGATCGCGTTGCTGGCGTGAGGCACGGTGTCGCAGCTGACGATGCGCCCGGCGCCGGCCGCCTTGAGCTCGGCGTAGGCGGCGCCGCCAAACAATGCATGCACACCGATGCAGACCGGCGGCGCGCAGCCGGCCGCCTTCAGCTGCAGCGTGGCGGCGATCATGGTGCGGGCGGTCGAGATGATGTCGTCCACCAGCACCGGCGTGCTGTCGGCCAGTACCCCGGCAGGCGGTAGCGACACGCTCACCTCGCGGTCGCCGCTACGCACCTTGCGCAAGACGGTGTAGGGGCAGCCGACGGCGACGGCCACCTGCCCCACCCATTGTTCGCTTTCCTCGTCCGGCCCCACCAGCACCGGACGTTCCACATTGGCGCTGATCCAGGCGGCGATTTCCGGCGCGGCGGGCACCACCTCGGTGGCGATCCCGTACAACTCGGATAATTGGTGAAACCGGTGCAGATGCGGATCGACCGTCACCAGACTATCGAAGCAGCCCGACAACAGCCGAGCGAAATGGCGCGCGGTGACGCCCTGCCCCGGCGCGAAGCTGGCGTCCTGCCGCATATACGGCAGATACGGCGCGACCAGGCCGACGCTGCGCGCGCCCAGCTCGCGCGCCACGCAAGCGCACAGGTACAGGGCCATGATTTTATGGTCCGGCTGGTGCAAGGCGGCGACCAGGATGACGTCGCGTCCGGCCACGGCGGGCGTCAGCTGCGGGCAGGTTTCGCCGTCGGGAAACTGGTGCAGCAGCAGCTCGCCCGCCTCGCAGCCCAGGTGTTCGCGCAGGTGGCCGGCGAATGATTCGGCGCCCGGCAGCGCCATCAACATCGCGTTCATCACGCCTCCTGTATCGAAAAGATACTGTCCTGCGACTCGGCATAGGCCAGCGCGTACGCCAGCTCGCCCGGCGACTCGGCGTGCAGCGTCAACAACGGTTGGCCCGCGCTCAGCATGGTGTCCAGCGGCGCGTGCAGCACCAGCCCGGCCGCCGGCGACTTCGGCGCGCCGGCCAGCTTGGCCAGACCCGCCAGACGGCGATTGTCGATGGCGACCAGGCGCCCCTGGTGCAAGGCGGTCAGCACGTGGGTGTAGGCTGCGCGCGGCGGCGTGCGCATGCCGCCTTGTGCTTCGCAGATCGCTTGCAGCTTGCGCCAGGCGGCGCCGTTGTCGAGCACGCTGCGCGCCAGCGCCATGCCGAATCCCGGCGCCGCCTTGCGGCCCAGCTCCAGCACCCGCGCCGCCAGCTGCAAGGCGCGCTGGCGCAAATCGTCCGGCGCGCCGGCCTGGTTTTGCAGCACCGCCAGCACATCCCATGCTTCCAGCGCCGGGCCGACGCCGCGGCCGACCGGTTGGCTGCCGTCGCTCAGCATCACGCTGACGTTGATGTCGAACGCCGCGCCGACCGCGTCCAGTCGGTGCGCCAGCGCCTGCGCCGCCTGTTGCGAGCGCACCTTGGCGGTGCGCCCGACCGGAATGTCGATCACCACGTGGGTGGAGCCGGCCGCGATCTTCTTCGATAGCACCGAGGCCACCATCAGGCCGTCGCTGTCGAGCCCCAGCGGGCGTTCGACCCGGATCAGCACATCGTCCGCCGGGCTCAGCGACACCGCCCCGCCCCAGGCGATGCAGCCGCCCTCCTGTTCCACCACCCGCCGCATGGTGGGCAAGTCCAGCGCCACCGGCGCCAGCGTCTCCATGGTGTCGGCGGTGCCGGCCGGCGAGGTGATCGCGCGCGACGAGGTCTTGGGTATGGTCAGGCCGCAGGCGGCGACGATGGGCACCACCAGCAAGGTGGTGCGATTGCCGGGCAGGCCGCCGACGCAGTGCTTGTCGACCACCAGTTCGCTGTTCCATCGCAGCCGCTGGCCCACCGCCACCATGGCGCGAGTCAGCGCGATGGTCTCGGCCACGTCCATCCGGTCGCCGGAACATGCCGTGATCAGGGCCGCCAGTTCGATCTCGGAATAGCGGCCATCGACCACGTCGCGCACGATGGCCTGGGCGGCGTCGCCGCCGATCGGCCGGCCGTAGATCTTGGCCCGCACCGCCGACATGGACGCCACCGGCTCATGGTAAGTGTCGATATGCAGCTGGCGCAAGCTCAGGCCGGGGACCGGCGCGCTGGTCCGGTTCATGCCAGCTCCTGCTGTTCCATGTAGTCGGCCACGCGGCAATCCCAGTGCAGCGCCTGTTCGATGCGGTGGCGCAGCGCATCGGCCGCCGCCGGCTCGCCATGGGTGATGAAGGTGCGTTTGGGCGGCTGCTCAAAGTGACCCAGCCAGCTCATGATCTCCCCGGCGTCGGCATGGGCGGACAGATTGTCGATCTGCCGTACGTTGGCGCGCAGCGGCACGTATTCGCCGTAGATCTTGATCTCGGGCGCGCCGTCGAGCATGGCCGCGCCGCGCGTGCCGCCGGCCTGGAAGCCGGCGAACAGGATGGTGTTGCGCGGATCGCCGCCGAACGCCTTCAGGTGGTGCAGCACGCGGCCGCCGGTGGCCATGCCGCTGGCGGCGATGATCACCATCGGCAGCTGCTTCTGGTTGAGCGCGATCGATTCCTCGACGCTGTTGACGATGTGGGCGGCATGGCACATGGCCTCGCACTGCCGGCGGTCGAGGCGGTGCAGATGGCGGTGCTTCTGGTACAGCGCGGTGGCGTCGGTCGCCATCGGACTGTTCAGGTAGACCGGCAGCCCCGACGGCAGTTGGCCCTGCTGCTTGAGCTGATGGATGGCGTACAGTATCGATTGCGCCCGCCCGACCGCGAACGCCGGGATGATGGTGACGCCGCCGCGCGCGGCGGTCTCGCGTATGGTTTGCCCGAGCAGGATGGCGGGATCGGCCGGATTGTGCAGGCGGTCGCCGTAGGTCGATTCCAGCACCAGGTAATCGCTGCGGGTGATGTGGGCCGGCTCGGCCATGATGGCGTCGTGCAGCCGGCCCAGGTCGCCGGAAAACGTCACGCTGCGCTGGCCGTCGGTGACGCTGACGATGGCTGCGCCCAGGATATGGCCGCCGAGCGCCATCTGGCCGCGCAGCGGGCCGCAGATATCGAAGGGCTTGCCGAACTCGACCGGCGAAAAGAATTTCAGCGCCCGTTCAGCATCTTGCTCGGTGTACAAGGGCAGCGCCGGCGCGTGCTTGGAATAGTTGTGGCGGTTGGCGTGGTTCGCCTCCTCTTCCAGCAGATGTCCGCTGTCGGGCAGCAGGATCTTGCACAGGTCGTAGGTGGCTTCGCTGCACAGGATCTTGCCGCGGAAGCCGTGCTTGACCAGCAGCGGCAGATAACCGCTGTGGTCCAGGTGGGCGTGGGTCAGCACCACCGCCTGGATCGACGATGGCGCCACCGGCAGCTCGGCCCAGTTGCGCAGCCGCAGTTGCTTGTAGCCCTGGAACAGGCCGCAATCGAGCAGCATGCGGCTAGTGCCCGAAGTCAGCAGATACTTGGAGCCGGTGACGGTGCCGGTCGCTCCGAGGAATTGTATTTTCATGGTCTCCACCCCCGCTGCTTGCATCGAATGTCGGGTAATGCATTGCAGTCTATTGAGGTGGGGAAAGAAAAACCTTGATGCAGATCAAAATCACCCAAGCTCGGCCAAATGGGAGTAGCCTACGGAATCCGACTGAACGGGAGCGTCCATGCAGAACGTGGTCTATCACTTTCGCTTCGCCGACGGCCAGAGCGCCAGCTGCGCTGTCGCTGACGATGGCGGGGCGGCGCCCGGCGCGCTGCCGGCATGGACCGCGCTGGAGTTCGAGCAGTGTCCCAACTGTCCGCTGCCGCCCGGCAGCAGGCCGCATTGCCCGATGGCGGTAAGCTTCGTACCGCTGATCGCCATCATGGGCAAGCTGCGCTCCTACGAACAGGTCGAGGTGCGGGTGGAGACGGCCGAACGCAGCGTCAGCAAGCTCACCACCGTGCAGCGCGGCGTCGGTGCCTTGATGGGTTTGCTGGCCGCCAGCAGCGCCTGCCCGCGCGCGGACTTTCTGCGGCCCATGGCGCACTTCCACCTGCCGTTCGCCTCCGAAGAGGAAACCATCTATCGCGCGGCCTCCACCTATTTGCTGGGACAGTATTTCATCGCCCGCAACGGCGGCGTGCCGGACTGGGAACTGGATGGCCTGAAGGCGCGCTACCTGGCGCTGCAAAGCGTCAACAGCGCGATGGCCAGGCGCCTGCGGCACGCGGTCGACGAGGACGGCGCCATCAACGCGCTGATCATCCTCGACCTGCTGGCCAAGGCGCTGCCCTACTCCATCGACGACAAGCTGGACGACATCAAGGCGACCTTCCCGGCCGCCTGACGGTCACACCGCCTGCGGATGCACCAGCCGGCGCAGGTCCATCGACAAGCCGGCCAGCTGCGAGGCGGTTTGCAGCGTCTGGGTCGAGCTGGCTTCGGTCTCCTGCGTGGTCTGCGCCACGTCGGACACGGCGATGCGCACCTGGTCGGCCGCCGTGGCCTGCTGCTTGGTCGACAGCTCGATCTCGCGCACCGCCTCGGTGGTGGTGCTGACCAGGTCGGAAATCTGCTTGAACGACAAGGCCACCTCGGCAAACTGGCGCGCCCCCAGGTCGACCGCCTTGGCGCCGCTCTCGGTGGCCATCACCGTGGTGTTGACGGCGCCGCGCACATCGTCGATCTGGATGCGGATGCCTTTGGTCGAGGCGGCCACGCGGTCGGCCAGCTTGCGGATTTCCTCCGCCACCACGGCAAAGCGGCGGCCCGCCTCGCCGGCCCCGCTGGCCTCGATGGTGGCGTTGATGGCCAGGATGTTGGTCTGCTCGGCCAGCTCGGAGACGATGTCGAGCACCGCGCCGATCTCCTGCGATTTGCGGCCCAGGTCCAGCATATGGCTGACCACCAGGTCGGTCTGGCGGCGGATGCCGGCGATCGATTCCTGCCCCCGTTCCACCGTGCCCTCGCCGCTGCGCGCCGCGCCCGCCGTCTGCTCGGCGATCTGCGCCACCCGCTGCGCGCTCTCGGCAATCTGGCGCGAGGTCACGCCCAGTTCGCTGATGGTGGTGCTGATCTCGCTCATGGCGCTGGCCTGCTCGCGGGCGCCGGACGCCTGCTGGGTGGCGGCGGCCTGCAACTCGGCCGAGGAACTTTGCACATGGCCCACCGCCATGCCCAGCCGGTCGGTCAGCGAGCGCGTGATGGTGAAGCCGGCGGCGATCACGAACAGCAGGCACAGCACGGTGCCGACTACGATGGTCATCTTGGCGCTGCTGGACGTGGCGTCGGCGTCGGCCTCGCGCTTGCTCAGCAGGTCGCGTTCCTCACGGCTGATCTGCTCGGTCACGGCGCGCAGGCTGTCCATGACTTTCTTGCCCTCGCCGCTGAGCACGATCTTCATCGCCTCATCGGCATGGCCGCTCTTGCGCAGGTCGATGGTGCGCTTGAGCTCGTTGAACTTGGCGGTCACCAGCGCTTCGGCCTGGCCTATCCTGGCCTGCTGGCCGGGGTTGTCCACCGTCAGGCTGCGCATTTCCGCCAGCACCGTCGGCGTGCCGGTGGCGGCCGCCTGGAACGGCTCCAGATAGGCCGGGTCGCCGGTCAGCAGATAGCCGCGCTGGCCGGTCTCGGCATCCTTCATCTGGCTCACCAGCGCGGTCACGTGCTCCAGCACTTTCTGCGTATGGTTGACCGAGCTGGCGGTGCCGATCAGCACGTAGATGCTCCAGTACGCCGCGACGCCGATCGCGATCAGGAAGGTCGACGATACCGCAAAGCCGAACGCCAGCTTGCGTCCAAAGGTCCAGTTTTTGTTCATGGTGGGTCGCTCCCTCAATCCTTCAATCCCTCAGCCGGCGGATCGGTCCGCCTACCCTTGCGTGTATCTTGTGTGTATCTTCTATGTCTTAAACGTGGCGCGCAGTGCCGAGTATGCGTGCGACCTCGGCCATGAAACTGTCGTAATCGATGGGTTTTTCGATGTAGCCGTCAAAGCCGGCCGCCAGCATGCGCTCGCGGTCGCCTTTCATCACGTAGGCGGTCAGCGCCACCACCGGTATCGCCTGCGTGCGCGGGTCGGCCTTCAGGATGGCGACCGCCGCGATGCCGTCCAGCTCCGGCATCTGCACATCCATCAGGATCAGGTCTGGCTGCTGTTCAGCCGCGATGGCGATGCCGGCGCGGGCCCGCTCGGCGCAGTACAGCGTGTGCCCGTCACTTTCCAGCATGATGCTGGTCAGCAGCATATTGCCAGGCGTATCTTCGACGATCAGTATGCGTGCCATCATTTACCCCGGTTGTCGTGCTTGCCTCATTGCCGCGGCTCGCCTGCGCGCTGTTGCAGCGCGCGGCCGACCTCGAACAGGAATTGGCGTCGATTGAAACTGTCTTTTTCCATGATGCGCAGCACCTGCCCGCTCAGGCGCCGCTTGTCGTCCTCGCTGACGCTGCGGTCGCTCAGCACCAGGATGGGCACCTCGGCGGCGGCGCCGTGGCGCAGCGCCGCGATGACCTCGAAGCCGCTGATGTCGGCCAGCACCAGGCCGATGATCAGCAGGTTCGGCTGCAGCGCCGGCATGGCCGCCAGCGCGCTGGCGCCGTCGGCGTAGCACTGCACCTTGTAGTTCAGCGCGGCCAGGTCGCCGCTCAGGCGGGCGCAAGTGGCGGCGTCGTCGACGATCACCACGCTTGGCGCCAGCGCATCGTCGTTGCCCAGTCCCAGCGCGTACACGGCGTCGCGCAGGTTCTGGTGCGACACCGGCTTTTGCAGCAGCTGCGCCGCGCCCAGCACGCAGGCCTTCATTTCCTCGGCCAGGATGGAGACGATCACCACCGGCACGCTTTCCAGCCGGGGATTGCTCTTGATCTCGTCCAGCACCGCCCAGCCGCTGGCGTCCGGCAGCAGCAGGTCGAGCGTGATCAGGTCCGGCACTTCGCTGCGCGCCATCGCCAGCGCGGTGACGGCGTCGCGCGCGCGGCTGACGACGAAGCCGATGCTTTCCAAATGCAGCTGCAGCAGCTCGGCGGCGTGTTCGTCGTCCTCGATCACCAGCACCCGGCGGTTGGCCGGAGCGGGAGGTGGCGCCTGCGGTTCCAGCCGCAGCGGCAGCCAGACCGAGAACTGCGCGCCCTGCCCCGGCGCGCTGGTGACACCGACGGTTCCGCCATGCAGTTCGGCCAGGCGGCCGACCAGCGCCAAACCCAGCCCGCTGCCCTCGTGCTGGCGCGAGCTGGACGAATCGAGCTGGCTGAAGGTCTCGAACAACACCGACAAGTCGGTGGCGGCGATGCCGTCGCCGCCGTCGCGCACCCGCACTTCCAGGAACTCCTGCTCGCTACCGTCCGGCAGCGGCAGCAGCCGGCTGGTCCATTCGCCGTCCTGGCCGTAGCCGACGTCGGGACGGCGCACGCGGTGCAGCGACAGCGTCACGCGGCCGCCGTCATGGCTGAACTTGACCGCGTTCGACAGCAGGTTGTAGGCCATCTGCCGGAACTTGCGCAGATCGACCTGCACCGGCCCCAACGGCGTGCACGGCAGGAACTCCAGCCCGATGCCGCGCCGCGCCGCGCTATCCTGCACGATCGACAGGCATGCGCGCAGCACGGTGTTGGCGTCCACCGGCTCCAGCGCCAGGTCCATCTTGCCGGCCTCCACCTTGGACAGGTCGAGGATGTCGTTGATCAGTCCCAGCAGGTGCCGCCCGCTGGACAGCACATGGCCGACGCAGGTCTGCTGCTTGGTGCTGAGCGCGCCGGTGACGCCGCGCGCCATCAGGTCGGAAAAGCCGATGATGGCGTTGAGCGGCGTGCGCAGCTCATGCGACATATTCGACAGGAATTCGGACTTGAGCCGGTTGGCCTGTTCCAGTTCGCGGTTCTTTGCCGCCACCTCGCGCTGACCCTCTTCCAGCGCCTGCACGGCCTGCTCCAGGTCGCGGTTCTTTTGTTCCAGCTCGGTCAACAGGGCGGCGCGGCTGTCGGCCAGCGCGCGCGCGGCGCGCATTTCCGCCGCCTCCAGCTCCTTGCCCATCAGCTCGGCGCGGATGCGCCGGCTCTCGTCCTCGAACTGCTTGCGCCGCAGCTGGGCCCGCACGCGCGCCTTGAGCACGTCGAAGTCGCTCGACTTCAGCACGTAGTCGTCGGCGCCGGTGGACAGGCCTTCGATCATCGCCGCCCGGTCTTCCATCGCGGTCAGCATGATCAGCGGGATGTCGCGGGTGGCGGGATCGCCCTTCAGGCGGTAGCAGGTGTCGGTGCCGGACAGGCCGGGCATCAGCCGGTCCAGCAGCACGCAATCGACCTTCTGCACCTTCAGCAGCGCCAGCGCCTGCTCGCCGGATTCGGCCAGGATCATGTCATAGCCCTCGTCGCCCAGCACCTCGGCCAGCTCGAACAGATAGGTGCGGCTGTCGTCCACCGCCAGGATGCGCTGGCCGGCCTGCGGCGCCATCGGCTTGCCGCCGCCGTCCACATTGCGCAGCACCGCCGCCAGCCGCGCCAGCAGCATGCCGGCGTCGCCGTCCTTGCGCACGAAAGCGTCGGCGCCGGCTTCCAGCGCATGCAGTTCGGCGCCCTGCTCGTCGGCCCCGGTCAGCAGGATGCAGGGCACGGTGCGCAGCGCCGGATCGAGGCGCAACCGGCGCACCACGCCGGCGCCGTCGATGCCGGGCAGCACCCGGTCCACCACCAGCGCCGCCGGCCGCCGCAGCGCCATCGCGCGCAAGCCTTCTTCGCCGGTATGGGCCAGCGCCACCTGGTAGCCCTGCTCGCGCAGCAGCGCGCCCAGCTGCTCGCGGTAGGTCAGGCTGTCGTCGATCACCTGCACCAGCGGCGCGGCGTCGTCCGGCGCGCCGGCCAGTTCCAGCAGCTGCATCGCGCGCGCCACCAGGCGGTCGCGGTCGTAGGGCTTGCCGACGTAATCGTTGGAGCCGGTCAGCATGCCGCGGATGCGGTGGCTGACCTGGGCTTCGCTCGACAACACCAGCACCGGCAAGGTGGCGCCGGCGTCGGTGGCGCGCACTTCGCGCAGCAGGTCGATGCCGTCGCCATCGGGCAGCATCACGTCCAGTATCATCAGGCCCACTCGCTGGCTGGCCATCACGGCGCGCGCCTCGGCCAGGGTGGCGCAGGCGATGGTGGCGATCTGGTGCTCCTCGAACGCCTCCTCCAGGTCGGCCCGCACGGTCAGGCTGTCGTCGACGATGAGCACCGGGGCCGTCATGACGCCCTCCAGCTCGCCAGCGCGGCCAGCGCCGGGCCGATCTCCGCCAGCGGCAGGATGCGCTGCGCCGCGTTCAGCAGCGCCGCCTCGCGCGGCATGCCGTACACCACGCTGCTGGCTTCATCCTGGGCGATGGTCAGGCCGCCGGTGTTGCGCACCGCCAGCATGCCGCGCGCGCCGTCCTGGCCCATGCCGGTCAGCAGCACGGCGGCGGCCGCCGCGCCGCATTCGCGCGCCACCGATTCGAACAGCACGTCGACCGACGGCCGGCACGAGTGGCGCTCCGGCCCGCGCTCGCACACCAGCTGCCGGCCGCGCAGCTCCAGGTGCAGGCCGGGCGCGGCCAGCACCACGCCGCGCGCGGGCAGCGGCTGGCCGTGGCGCGCCAGCCGCACGTCCAGCGCGCAGTGGTCGTCCAGCCAGTCGACGAAGGAGGCGCCGAACGGCTCGGCGATATGGATCACCACCAGCAGCGGCAAGGGAAAATCGGCCGGCAGCCCGCCCAGCACGTCGACCAGCGCGCGCGGCCCGCCGGTCGAGGCGCCCACCGCGATCAGCCGCAGGCCCTGCTGCGGGATAGTGGCCGGCGCCAGCACCGGCGCAGGGCCCGCTGCGCGCCGCCCGCGCAAATGGGTCACCACCTTGATCTTGGCCACCAGCTTGAGCATCGCGATGTAGTGCTCGCCCCAGCCGAACTGGTCGGGCTTGGGCTTTTCGATCACGTCCAGCGCGCCGGCCGCCAGCGCCTCGTACGTGCGGAACAGCTCGCCACGGTTGACGGAGGACGACACCACCAGGATCGGCGTCGGGCAGTAGGCCATGATGTATTCGGTGGCGGCCAGTCCGGTCATCACCGGCATCATCATGTCGAGCGAGATCACGTCCGGCCGCAGCGCCAGGCACAGCTCGATGGCCTGCTTGCCGTCCTCGGCCGAGCCGACCAGCTCGATCGCCGGGTCGGCCGCCAGCAGTTCGCACAGGTGCATGCGCACCGTCAGCGAATCTTCCACCACCAGCACCCGTAGCTTGCTCGTCGTCATCGCTGCACCAGCTCCCCGATCTGCGCCAGGAACGCGGTCTGATCGAATTCGTTCTTGACGATGTAGCCGTTGGCGCCGGCCTCGGCGCCGCGCCGCCGGTGCGCCGCCGTGTCGAGCGAGGTCACCAGCATGGCCGGGATGTCGCACAGCTGCGGATCGGCGCGGATCTCGGTGATGAAGCCGAAGCCGTCCATGCCCGGCATCTCGACGTCGACCAGGAACAGCGCGTAGCGGTTCTTCCGCGCCAGCTCCAGCCCTTCCTCGGCCGACGCCGCCAGCGCCACCTGGTAGCCGGCCGACTCCAGGATGCTGCTTTCGAGCATGCGGGTGGTCAGCGAATCGTCGACGATCAGGATCGGCAGGCAAGGCGGCGCCACTTCGCGGCCGCTGCTGCGGCGCCGCGTCAGCGCCCGGCCCAGCTCCTCGGGATCGAGCACCAGGCGCGGCTCGCCTTCGATGTCCAGGTACAGGCCCAGCACCATGGGATCGGCCGCCACCAGCGGCGGCAGCGCCCGCAGCACCACGCTGTCGACACCGCCCAGCCGGCTGGTGGCCAGGGCCAGCAGCTCGCCCTGGCTGCGGATCACCACCGCCGTCATCGCGCGCGGCGTCCACAGGTGGGCGTTGCGCGCCGCCGCGCCCACCGCCAGCGGCAGCAAGGGCAGCAGCTGGCCTTCGTAGACGATGGCGCCGCCTTCCACGGTATGCACCACCTGCGCCAGCGGCACCCGCAGCGCGCCGTGCACGGCGTCCAGCGGCAGCGCCATGGTCTGGCCGTCGGCCTCGACCAGCAGCACGTCCAGCGCCGCCAAGGTCAGCGGCACGCATAATTCGAAGGTGGCGCCGCCCGCGCTGCTGGCGGCCTGGGCCTTGCCGCCCAGCTTGCCCATCGCGGCGCGCACCACGTCCATGCCGATGCCGCGCCCGGACAGCTCGGTCACCACGCTGCTGGTGCTGACGCCGCCTTGCATCAGCCGCGCCATCAGGCCGGCGCTGTCGTCGGGCGCGTCCAGGCCGCGTTCGGCCAGCGAACGGCGCAGCGCCGCCAGGTCGATGCCGCGCCCGTCGTCGCGGCAGCGGAACCACACCATGTAGCCGCGCCGCGCCACCTCCAGCAGGATGCGGCCGGCCGCCGGCTTGCCCGCCGCCACGCGCTCGGCCGGGGGCTCGATGCCGTGCGCCACCGCGTTGCGCACCAGTTGCAGCAAGGCGCCCAGCACCACGTCCAGCACCTCGCCGTCGACCCGCAGCTGGCCGCCGACGGCCTCGAACACCACTTGCCGGCCGCTGCTGTGGGCGGCGTCGCGGGCGCAGCGTTCCAGCGTGGTGAAGATGCCTTCCACCGGCACCAGCCGCAGGCGCTCGGCGGCGTCGCGGGTCTGGCGCAGTTCGCGGTCGATGCGTTCGGCGCCGCCGGCCATCCTGCGCTCCAGCGTCTCGAGCTGCGCCACCAGCACCCGGCCGCCCTGCGCCGCTTCGCCCGCCAGCGCCAGTTCGCGCAAGGCGTCCAGCGTGGCTATGGCGCGCCGCATGGCCGCCAGCTCGGTGCCGATCTCGCCCAGTCCCTCCAGCAGCACATCGACTTCCAGCACGTCGGCGCGGCCGAGCCGCTGCGGCGCTTCGGCCTCGGCTTCAGGTGCCGGCGCTCCAGCGGTGGCAAGCACCGGACCGGGCGCCGTGGGGGCGGCCTCGGGTTGCGGCAGTTGCGCCAGCAAGCTGTTCACCCGGTCGCAGGCGGCCAGCAACTGGTCGACGGTGCTGCGCGGCAGCGCTGCGTCGTCGCTGCGCAGAGGAGCCAGCAGCTCTTCGACGCCGTGGATCAGGTCGGCGATCTCGGCCTGCCGCACCACCCGCGCCGCGCCCTTCAGCGTATGGGCCCAGCGCAGCAGCAGCGCCACCTGTTCGGCGTCGCGCACGCCCTGCTCCAGCGCCAGCACGCCCTTGCCGATCTGCTCGATCAGCTCGCGCGCCTCGATGCGGAAATAGCGGTAGGGATCTTTAGCCATGCCGGCCTTCCTGCTGCACCCGGACCGTGCGCGCTTCGACCTCGGCCGCCAGAGCGGCGATGGCCAGCACCGGCACCACGCCGCCGGCCGTGTGCACCGCCTCGCATTGCTGGCCGTCGGCCGCAGAGATCAATTGTTCGGCGCTGGCGCAGATGTGCGATTCAAAAGCTTCGAAGGCGAACGCCAGCGGCGCGCTGGCCTGTACCAGCACCATCCAGCGCGGCGCGCCGGCGGCGGCCTTGCCCAGCAAGGTGGTCAACTGGTAGACCGGCACGATCTGGCCGCGGAAGTTGGTCACGCCCAGCAGTTCCGGCATCGGGCTGGGCACCTCCAGGATGCGGCGGTCGGCGTGCAGCCCGCGGATATCGGCCAGGCGGATGGCGTAGGGTTCGGCGCCTATCCGTATCGTCAGCAGGTTGACGCTGCCGGCGGCCGGCAAACTCGGGGCCAGCGCGAACGAACGGTCGAACTGTTCGCGCAACTGGCGGGCGCTGTCGGCCGGCATGCTGTCCGGGCTCATGGCGTCGCTCCCAGTGCGGCCAGCTCGGCCCGGCACAAGCCGACCAGGGCGCTGCGCGGGAAGCCGCCGCCAAACAGCAACAGTCGCGAAGCTTCCTCGTGCTGCAGCAGGATCAACGCTTGGGCCAGGTCGCGCCGGGCCAACTCGGCATCGCCCATGCGCCGCTCCAGCACGCCGATGTGCAGGCGCGCCAGCGCGAAACCGGGATCGAGATAGGCCGCGCTGCGGTAGTGGGCCAGCGCCGCCGCGTTGTCGCCGCCCTCCTCGTGGCACAGCGCCAGCACGTACTGGGCGCCGGCATTGAGCTCGTCGCGCGCCAGCAGTTGATGGCAGACGTTTTGCGCCGCCGCCAGCGCGCCGCTCTGGCTGAGCGAGATGGCCTTCAACAGCAGCACGTCCGGCTCGTCGGCGTGTTGTTGCGGCAGCTTGTCGATCAGCGCCAGGCTTTGCTCGAACTGTTCATTGTGCAGGCAGGTCAGCGCGTGGTTAAGGTCGGCCTGTGCCGGCGCCGACGGGATGGCGCCGGCGCGCGGCACGGCCACCGCCAGCGTGTCGATGCGCTGCGCGGCGCGGGCGATGACGTCGACCCAGGCCGGATCGTCGAACAGCACGGGCCGGGTCTGCACGCCGTTCCATGGCGGCTGGTTGAAGTCGGCCGGCAGCGGCGCCTGGCCGGCGTAAAGCTTGCGCTGGTAATAGAAAGTCGCGTGGGTATGGCACAGATGGAAATCGTGCGACAGGCCGCGCAAGGTTTCCGCGTGGCCCATGAACAGATAGCCGCCGGGCGCCATCGCGCCGGCGATGCGCGCCACAGCCGCCTGCGCCTGGGCCGGGCTGAAGTACATCAGCACATTGCGGCAAAAGACGATGTCGTAGCTGCCGGGCGCCCACAACTCGTCGTCGTCCTGGGCCAGGTTGCGCTGGTCGAAACGCACCGAGCGCCGCACGCTGTCGTTGAGCACGTACAGCTCGGCCTCGCGGGTGAACCAGCGCGCCCGCATGGCCGGACTGACTTCACGCAGCGACCAGGCCGAATAGCGGGCGCGCGCGGCCTTGGCCAGCATGGCGGGATTGGCGTCGACGGCGCGGATCTCGACGCTGCCGGCGCCGAGCGGCCCCGCCTCGCGCGCGGTGATGGCCAGCGTGTACGGCTCCTCGCCCGAGGCGCAGCCGGCCGACAGCACCCGCACCGGCAAGCCTTCGCGCGCCTGCCAGCAGGCCGGCAGCGCCACCTCGGCATAGGCGCGGATCTGCTCGATGTTGCGGAAAAAATAGGTTTCGGTGACGGTCAGGTCGACCGCCAGCCGATGCAAGGCCTCGCACGGTGCGGGCGCGGCCGCCAGCGTGGCCAGAAAAGCCGCACTGTCGTTGCCCGCATGCAGGGCCAGCACGCGCGCCAGGTTGCCCAGTTTGGTTTCATCGAACTGCAGGCCCAGCCGCTCGGCGATCAAGTCGCGAAACTGCGCCACCTGGGTGGAGGTAGGCTCGAGGTTCATACGGTGGCTTCCCCGGCCGCCAGGGCTTCCCACATGGACTCGGGCACCATGCGGCCGGCGCGCAGCACCAGCAGCAATTCGGCATCGAGGGTGGCGATGGCTTGCACCAGGCCGTCGTCGCTACCGTCCAGCAAGGGAGCGATCTCGGCCAGCGCGGCGGCGGCCAGCTGGCGCACGCCGATCACGCCGTCCACCGCCAGCGCCAGTTGGCGCTCGCCGACGCTCAAGGTGACAAAACGCGACACTTGCGCCGAGCAAGCCGGCCCGACCAGGCGGGCACAATCGATGACGGGAACCGGGACGCCTCGTATCAGGGCCAGGCCGAGCAGGAAGTCGGCCATGGCGGGCACCGGATCGACCGGCAGCGCCCGCATGATTTCACGCACATGCCGCAACGGCAGCGCACACAGGCGTTGCCCGCTGCGGCACAATAGAACTGAATGCAATGGCTCGCTATCGAATGTCATGGAGACCCATTTCACTGACCAGCAAAAAGCGTGGAAACCGGTTTGCGCTTCCATGAAGGTTACACAAGATTCTAACAGAGAATCTATCCGAAAATCACACGTCGTAAATTGGTGTCAGGACATAAAATTCTACGTTATAGTCACTTTCGCAGGCGTATGGGAGGACGCATCGATGGCGCAAGATACGAGAACCGCAGTATTTATAGTTGACGATAATGCCATGACGCGCACTTTGCTGCGCATGATGATACAAGGCGAACAGTATCAGGTGGTCGGCGAAGCCGGGACCGCGGAACAGGCGCTGGAACGGATGAAGGCCATCCGCCCCGCCATCGTCTGCCTCGACGTGCGCCTGCCGGACGTGGACGGGCTGGAACTATTGCGGCGCATCCGCGCGATCTTGCCTGCCTGTGCGATCTTGATGGTGACCGCCTGCAATGACCGTGGCACGGTTGAAACCGCCATGCGGGATGGCGCCAATGGTTTCATCCTCAAGCCGTTCAATCCCGGCACCGTGCTGGACGCGCTCAATCAGGTCGCCGCCGCGCTGGGCGGCGCCAAGCCCCCCGACCAGTAGCGAAAGGGCCAAGGCCATGCAGTCGTTGATAGCGCGCCGGCTGGCGCCCCGAAATGTCCTGCGCATGCTGGCCGGCGGCCTGGCCGCGCTGGTGACCGTGGTCGTCACGCTGTACGCGCTCGGCCGTTATGAAGGCCAGCAAACGCTGGCGGAGCTGGAGATGCGGATCCGCGGACGCAGCATCGCCAACGCCGGCATCTTGCAGCGCGAACTGGACGACTTGCGGCGCGACACCATTTTCCTGGCCAGCGTGCCGCCCGTCGCCGGCCTCGCCCGCGCCGAGGGCAATGGCGGTTACGACGCCCTGGAAAATACGCCCGGCACCTATTGGGAAGCGCGGCTGGTCAACATCTTCACCGCCTACGCCATCGCCAATCCCGACATCACCCAGCTGCGCCTGATCGGCGTGGCCGATCAGGGACGCGAGCGCATCAGGATAGACCGCTCAGGTGGCAAGCTGGTCGCCACCAGCAAAGCGGACCTCCAGCAGAAAGGCGAAACGGAGTACATGCGCATGGCGATGCGCCTGCCCGCCGGCCAAACCTATCTGTCCGAAATTAACCTCAACCGCGAACATGGCGAGCTGCAGGTCCCCCACGTTGCCACCATCCGGGCGGCGACGCCGGTGTACAACAGTGCCGGACAGGTGTTCGCTGTGGTGGTCATCAACTATGACGTCCGGGCGATCATGCGGCCGGTCAGCGGCAATCTGCCGACCGGGTTTCGCGCCTACCTGACCAATGCCGCCGGCGATTTCGTGCTGCATCCCGATCCGTCGCGCGCCTATGGCTTCGAGCGGGGGCGGCGCTGGCGGTGGCAGGACGAATTCGCCACCACCGATGGCGCCGGCCTGTCGACCTCATTGCAGCAGGTCACCGCCGCCAACGGCCAGTCCCTGTACGTGGCGGAAACGCGGGTCAAGCTGGACCCGGCGCAACCGGGGCGCGACTACCGCTTCATGCTGGCGGCCACCGACACCGCCGTGACCGGCGCCATGATGACGATGCGGCTCGGCGTGCTGTTCGCGATGCTGGTGGGCGCGCTGCTGGTCGGCGCGGCGGCGCAGCTGTACTTGCGCCAGCGGCGCCAGGTGGACGAGCACCAGGCGCGCATGTCGGCCATCGTCGAGAATTCGCACGATGCCATCATCGGCAAAACCCTGGACGGCACCGTCACCAGCTGGAACCGGGGGGCGGAACGGATGTTCGGCTATGCGGCGGGCGAGGCGATCGGCCGCTCGCTCGCGGAACTCATCGTTCCGGCTGACGCGGCGGATGAAGAAGCGCAGATCCTGCGCCGCATCGCGCAAGGCGACGGGGTGGCGGACATGCATACCCGGCGCCGCCGCCGGGATGGCCGGCTGCTGACCGTTTCCGTCACCTCCTCGCCGATCCGCGGCGCGGACGGCCGCATCATCGGCGCCGCCAAGACCGTGCGCGACATCGGCGAGCAGGAGGCGGCCAACCAGCGCGTCCGCGACCTGAACGCGACGCTCGAGCAGCAGGTGCGGCAGCGCACGCTGCATCTGGAATCGGTCACCATGCTGCAACGGGCCATTCTGGACCATGCCTCCTACGCCATCATCGCGACCGACGAGACGGGCATCATCCGTCTGTTCAATCCCGCCGCCGAGCGCATGCTTGGTTATGCGGCAGATCAAGTACTGGGCCTGCTGACGCCCGCCGTGTTGCACGATCCCGACGAAGTGGCGGCCCGGGCCGCCGTGCTGTCGCAAGAGCTGCAGCGTGTGGTGGAGCCCGGTTTCGAGGCCTTCGTCGCCAAGGCCAGGCTGGGCCTGGCGGACGAGAACGAATGGACCTACATCCGCCGCGACGGCTCGCGCTTCCCGGTGTTGCTGTCGGTGACCGCCTTGAGCGGTGCGGACGGCGTCATCAACGGTTACCTGGGCATCGCCTCCGACACCACGGCGCGCGAGCAGGACCGGCGGGTGCTGGTGGCCGCCCGCGATCAATTGCTCGACGCCGCCGAGGTGGCCGAACTGGGCATCTGGACCTGGACCCTGGACACCGGCCTGCTGGAGTGGAACCAGCGCATGTACGACTTCTACGACGTCCCGCCGGAAGCCTACGGCGGCGGCCTGCATTATGAACATTGGCGCCAGCACGTCCATCCCGACGATGTCGACGCGACCGTGGCAAAGCTGATGGATGCGGTCGCCGGCACCGGCAAGTACGACCCCGTGTTCCGCGTCGTGCGGGCCGACGGCACGCTGCGCTACATCCAGGCGGCGGCCTCGGTCGAGCGCGACGCCAAGGGCAAGGCGATCAGAGTGCTGGGCATCAACCGCGACATCACGGCCCAGCATCAGGCGGAAGCCACCTTGCGCGCCGCGACCGAGGCGGCCGACAGCGCCAACCGGGCCAAATCCGAGTTCCTGGCGAATATGAGCCATGAAATCCGCTCGCCGATGAACGCGGTGCTGGGCATGCTGGCCTTGCTGAAAACCACCGCGCTCGACACCCGCCAGCTCGACTACGCCGACAAGGCCGAACGCGCCGGCCGCGCCTTGCTGGGCATCCTGAACGACATCCTCGACTTCTCCCGGGTGGAAGCGGGCAAGCTCACGCTCGACCCCTACCCCTTCAGCCACGACCAGCTGCTGCGCGAGATCAGCGTGATCCTGGCGGCCAACCTGGAGGACAAGGACATTGAAATCTCCTACCGGATCGACCCCGCCCTGCCCGACTGGATGGTGGGCGACGCCATGCGCCTGCAGCAGGTGCTGATCAACCTCGCCGGCAATGCCATCAAATTTACCCAGCAGGGCGAGGTGGTCGTCACGGTGCAAGCCTTGCCGCCGGAACAGCGCGACATCGCGAGATACGGCGCCGACGCGCTGCGCGTGGGTTTCGGCATCCGCGATACCGGCATCGGCATCTCGGCGGAACAATGCCAGCGCATCTTTGTCGGCTTTTCCCAGGCCGAGGCCTCGACCGCGCGTCGCTACGGCGGTTCCGGACTGGGGCTGTCCATCAGCCAGCGCCTGGTCGCCATGATGGACGGCGTGCTGACCGTAGAAAGCGTGGTTGGCCAGGGCAGCACCTTCTCCTTCAGCATCGCCTGCCAGCGCGCGCCGGCGCCGGCGGCGAGCGGCCCCGGGGCCGCCCGGTTCGGGGCGCTGAGATGCCTGGTCGTGGACGACCACGAGACCGCCCGCGCCTCGATGACCGCCATGTTGGCTTCATTTGGCTGGACGGTCGACGCCGTGCCCAGCGGGGCCGCCGCGCTGGCCGCCATCGAGCATAACGCCGCCCTCCCCTACGATGTATATTTCGTCGACTGGCGCATGACCGGCATGGACGGCTGGGAGACCGCGGTGCGGATCCGCCGGCTCGCCGCGCGCGGCCAGGCGCCGCTGATCATCATGGTGACCGCGCATGGACGGGAGGTGCTGGCCTTGCAACAGGCCGATGGCGAGGTGCTCGACGGGGTGGTGGTCAAGCCGGCCACGCCGTCGATGCTGTTCGACGCGGTAGCCAAGGCCGCCGATCCCGCCCGCGCAAACGGCGCCACCCGCCTGGCCGGCGCGCGCCGCCTGGCCGGCCTGCGCTTGTTGTTGGTGGAGGACAATCCGACCAACCAACAAGTGGCGTTCGAACTGCTCAACCAGGAAGGGGCCAGCGTCGAAGTGGCCAACGACGGCAGCGCGGCGATCCGCGCCGTGCTCGGCGCCGTCCAGTCTTTCGACTGCGTGCTGATGGACATACAAATGCCACAGATGGATGGCTACACCGCCACCCGCGCCATCCGCGCGCAGCCAAACGGCGCTCGCTTGCCCATCATCGCGATGACCGCCAATGTCATGGAGAGCGACCGCGAACTGGCCTTGGCCGCCGGCATGAACGACCATGTCGGCAAGCCCTTCGACTTGCCCAAATTGGTCGAGACCATCTGCCGGCATACCGGCAGGGATAAACCTGAGCCGCAGCCAGTGGCGGCGGCGGCACAGCCTGCGGCGCGGCTGGAGCGCCCCGGCCTGGAGGGCGGGACGGCGCTGGCCCGCTTCGGTGGCAACACGCTGTTCTACCGGCGCGCGTTGCGCGGCTTCGTGGCCGAACTGGCCACGCTGGAGGACCAGGTGCCGCTGCTGCCCGGCGGCAGCGCGGCCAGCGCGGCCGCGCTGCACAGCCTCAAGGGCGTGGCCGGCACCGTCGGCGCCGATGCGCTGGCGGAGGCCGCGTCCGGGCTGGAGCAACTGGTGCGCGACCAGGCCAGTCCCGCCGCATGGGCCGCCGCGCACGCCGCATTGATGAGCGTGGCGCGGCAGGCGGCCGAGAGCGCCACCGCGCTGGCCGCGGATCTGGAAAGCCTGGAACCGGCGCAGCCAGCGGCGATATCGGCCGATCCGTCGGCGTTGCCGGATGGGCTGCGCAAGCTGCATGGTTTGCTGGCGGCTTCGAATCTGGACGCCTTGCCGTTGTTTGAAGCGTTGTTGCGCGACTATGGGCAGCGCATGCCAGCGGAGTTTTCCGAGATGAACGACGCGATTGAACGATTCGACTTCGCGGCGGCGGCGCAGCATTGCGCCGCCACGCAGCGTCAATTGCCGGCCGAGCCATCGTAACTGGAGCAACGAGATGAACACAAACTTACAGACCGGCGCAAGGCACGGCAAAGTACTACTGGTGGACGACCAGCAGGCCAATCTGCGGCTGATGCATCAGATCCTGGCCGGCGACTACGAACTGTTTGTCGCCACCAGCGGTGTGCAGGCGCTGGAGCTGTGCGAGCGCGGCGCGCCCGACCTGGTGCTGCTCGATGTCGTCATGCCCGGCCTGGACGGCCTGGAAGTGTGCCGGCGCCTGAAACAGCATCCCGATACGCGCGGCATCGCCGTCATTTTCGTGACTGCCGGCACCACGCCGGAGGAGGAAAACGCCTGCTGGGCAGCCGGCGGCGCCGACTTCGTTACCAAGCCGGTCAATCCGCTGACGCTGCGCCACCGGGTGCGCGCCCATTTGCAGCTGAAGCAATACGTCGACACGCTGCACGCGCTGGCCTTCGTGGACGGTCTGACCGGCATCGCCAACCGGCGCCACCTGAATGAGCGGCTGGAGGTCGAATGGCGGCGCTGCCTGCGCAGCGGCATGCCGCTGGCGGTGCTGATGATCGATGTGGATTTTTTCAAACGCTACAACGACCGCTACGGCCACCAGGCCGGCGACGACTGCCTGAAGCGGGTGGCCGGCGCGCTGTCCTCGGCCATGCAGCGCGCCGGCGACCTGGCGGGACGTTATGGCGGCGAAGAGTTTCTCTGCCTGCTGCCGGAAACCGACGTCGCCGCCACGCGCGCATTGGCCGAGCGGGTGGAGCTGGCCGTTCGGGCGCTGGCCATCGAGCATCTGGATTCCGCGACCGCGCCGGTGGTCACCATCAGCGTCGGCGCCGCCGTCGTGCATCCGGGGCCGGACCAGGCCCCTGCCACCTTGCTGCAACGGGCGGACGCGGCCTTGTACAAGGCCAAGCAACTGGGGCGCGGCCAGGCTTTCGTCTCGGACGAGCAGGACTGACAACGGGGCAAGCCGCTGGCCGTCAAATCCCGGCCGTCGCGTCCTTCGCGCTGCCGTACAGCCGCTGGGCGCCGCGTGCCGATGCCTGCAGCGCCGCGCCCGCGCGCAGGCGCATATCGTTTTCGTAGCTGCCGACGGCCTGCTCCAGCGTCAGCGCGCCCATCAGCGCCTTGGCCAGCTGCGTGGCCAGCGTGGCCGCATCGCGCAGCGCGCTATTGCAGCCCAAACCGCTGGCCGGACTCATCACGTGCACCGCGTCGCCCAGCGCCGTCACCCTGCCCGGAACCGTCTCCAACGGTGTGCCCGCCTGTCGGACTGGCAGCATGGCCAGCATGCCGGCCGGCGTCGCGGCGAATACCGCGCTTAGTCCCGGCGCCCAGTGTTCGCTGACGGCGGCGATGCAGCGCCGCACGGCGGCTTCGTCGGCAGGCAACTGCGCGCCCAGGCCGAAGCGTTCGCGCCGACCTATCATCGCCCAGTACAGGTAGTCTTGGACCGGGTTCAGCGTGACCGCGCCGGAAAAGCGCATGGCATCGAGCACCAGCGCCAGATCGTCGCCGAACACCACCGAGGTGCCCTGCCGCAGCAGCGGCGCGATCGCCGCGCTGTCCAGCCCTGCCCGGCCGTAGATGCAGACGGCGCCTGTATCGTGCGCCTGCGCCGATGGGAAGCACTGCGCCGCGACGCGCGAATGGCTGCCGTCGGCGCCGACCAGCAGATCGGCCCGGTGGCGCGTGCCATCGGTAAATTCAAACGACACGCGGCCTTCGTGGTCGCGGTCGATCTTGCGCAGCTCCTTGCCGAAGTGCACTCTGTCGGCGATGCCGCACATCAGCACCTCACGCAAGGTCTGGCGATGGGCCTTGAGGTCCTGCTCGGCGTGCTCGCCGTCATCCCAGGCCTCGTTCCAGCGCGCCGCGCTGTTGAGCTGGACGTCCAGCGCATGGACCTGCCCGAGCTCATCCGCGCAGCTAGCCTGGAACAAGGCGTACAACTGCGGCGGCAGGCACTCGCGCAGCGCCGCTTGGCCGTCGGCATTGATGCGGAGGCGATAGCCTTGGGGGCGGCTGTCCAGCGCCGCGTCGCGCTCGAACACGTCGAACGGAATGCCTAGCCGCTTCAGCGCTTGGGCGAGGCACAGTCCGCCAAGGCCGGCGCCGATGATGGCGACGTGGAATCGATTGTTCTGCATGGGATATCTGTCCTGGTTGGTTGCTAAGAACCTCAGTATTGGACAATTCAGTCGTGCAGTGATAACGTGGTTTGGTCGATAAATAATGAAATTGAGCCATGCAGGAAAACCACAGCGAGCGTGAGGACGGCCCCGATCTGATCGTGCTGTGGGGCGATCCCGGCCAGGGCAACGAGTTTCAACTGGGGACGCGGGAATACGACTGGCACCGCCATCATCGCGGCCAGGTGTTTTGCGTGGAGAGCGGCCTGGTGCATGTGCGGACCGCCACCGGCTCCTGGCTGCTGCCGCCGCAACGCGCGGGCTGGCTGCCGCCCGGCGAACTGCACAGGGTCAGCATCACCGGCGCGGGCAGCGGCTGGACCGTGCTGCTGACGCCCGCCGCCAGCGCGCAACTGCCGCCCCACCCCACCGTCATCGGCGTGACCGAGATCATGCGCGCGCTGGTGCGCCAGGCCGCGACATGGACCGGACAGGAAGCGCTGTCGCCGCCGCAGCAACGCGTGTTGTCGGTGTTGCTGGACGAGCTGCACCAGCAGCCGCAAGCCGCCCTGCACCTGCCCATGCCGCAGGACCGCCGCCTGCTGCGCATCACCGCCGCACTGGCCGCCGCGCCGGACGACGGCCGCAGCCTCGCCGAATGGGCGGACTGGGCCGGCTTGTCGTCACGCAGCATGAGCCGGTTGTTTCGCCGCGAAACCGGTTGCAGCTTCGGGCAATGGCGGCAGCAATTCCTGCTGTCGATCGCGCTGGAACGCCTGGCGCAGGGCGTATCGGTGAACGCCGTCTCCGACGCGCTGGGCTACGCCACGACCAGCAACTTCATCGTCATGTTCAAGCGCCATTTCGGGGCATCCCCGGGACGGTATTTTCGGACCCGGCCTTAGTTGATTTTAGAAACTTCCGGATGGACCACTGTGGAAGCGTAGTCGTCGATCGGAGCCGGCGCTGCCGCCGGTTGCCAATTGGAGGCACTCTCGATGCTGCCGTACAGCAGCGTCATGCTGTGACGCCCAGATGGTCCGGCACTGATGGCTGGAAAAGCGATTCTGACGTCGACCCGATTTTCACGGGGCAAGTTGAATTTCGTCGAGACTCCACGGACAAACGACAGCGCCTCCCCATCGATGTAGACCCGATGAATGATCGGGTCCTGCGCGATCACGGCCTTCCTCCATTTGAGAAAGAACCATCCGGTGGCCGGGCTCGGATCGAATGTAATGGTTGAGCGCACAAGACAAGCGTCAACGGAATACGCCAGATGTTGGGCAAGTCCACCGCCCAAGGAATGTCCGGTCAGCTCGATCGGGACCTGCATGCCCTCAGTTTTTCCTTGCACGGCCGTGCAGACAGGAGTCGATTTGGTTTTAGGCAGCACACGGGCCAGCGCCTCGATCATTCTCATCCCCTCGGCTCGAGCCTCCTTGAATTGAGCATTTCCGCCGACACCGAAATCGACGTTGCTAAAATTCGCGACCCAGTCGTTGAGCCATTGTCGGCGTATGTTCTCCGTGCCGCGAAAGGCGATCGTCGCTTCAAGCGGACGGCCAGCCGGGTCAAGCTTCACGTACGTTTCGTATTCCAACCCCACGTTGCCGCGACATGGCCGGAGCGGTTCGGCGGCGCCGGCTGGTTCCATACCAAGAGTGATCATCATTTTTCTGTCGAGCCTGATCCAATCTTTCGGGAGATCCAGCGCCAGGGTTTTGGGATCAGAGGAAGCAACATAGTCGCAGGCCGTCGCCAGAAGCGCAGTGGACCCACGCAGCTCCCTCCGATAGACCGCTTCTGACATTTTTGCATACGGGACGTAGCGGGCCATCGCCGCAATCGCTTCCGCGTCCGTTAGCGTTTTTTCCGCATCGCCCGCCGAGGTACGTGCCGACTCGTAAACCGTGGGGAATTGGTTGCCAGTCGCCGTGCAGCCAGCGAATAATCCGGTCACTACGAGCAGCAGCGCCAGTTTGATTTTGTGCTTTTCCATCGTTTCTCCGTCGAAGTTCCGCCATCCACATTGGAGCGCCCGCTCCAGGCGATGTGCGATTAAATTATCATATTGATAATTCCAAGTGGGAACTTATCGGAGATTTTTCATCGAATTTTCACCGCAGAGTCGTTTTTTACAACACCTCCACGGTGAAGCAGGGTTTGCTCAACGCCGCGCGGCCGCCGCCGCCGGCGCCGACACTCTGGCCGCCGCAGTGACCCGAGCGCTTCGTTTGCGCCACCAGATCAGCACGCCGGTCACGGACAAGGTGGCGACGACCAGGCCCATCAGCGAGATCAGCACGCGACCCGGTATGCCCAGGATGCGTCCCGAGTGCAGCGGGAACTGGGCCTGGATGAAGATGTCGGCCGCCGTGCCCTTCCACGGCTGGCGGTCGCCCAGCAGTGCGCCGCTGCGGCCATCAAAGTACAGCTGCCGGTGGCCGACGCCGCCGGCGCCGTGCTCGTCCTGCGGCGCGAAGAAGGCCACCGAGTAGATGCCGTACTCGGGCGAATACGACAGGTTCCCCACCGGCTCGCGCCAGCCGCGCCGGGCTGCTTCCGGTTCGGCCTTGGCCTGCACTTCGGCATATGCCAGCGCGGGTGCGATCGGCTTGGTCGGGCCAGTCGGCGTGCGCACATCGAACGGCGACGGCGTCACGTCCGACACCAGCGACATCACGGGGAAGAACACCTCCCGGTACAGGTTCAATGAGAACGCCGTGAAGGCGATGATGAACAGCAGCAGCCAGGTCCACAGGCTGAACGCGCGATGCAGGTCGAAATTGAACTTGGTGCCGCCGGCGCCAAAGCGGATCAGCCATGCAGGCCGCCAGCGCTGCCACCAGCTCTTGGACTGCGGGCCGACCGCCACCACCGTGCGCCGCCGCACCGGCAGCGTGAGATAGAAGCCGACAAAACTGTCCACCGTCCAGATCATCGCGATGCCGCCCATCAGCCACAGGCCCCATTGCTCGATGCCCCACATCTGCGGAATGTGCAGCGTGTAGTGCAGCTGGTAGAGGAAGGACACGAACGTCTCGCGCGTGATCGGCCAGGCCGCGCCCCACTTGCGCGCGCCCAGCTCCGCGCCGGTGACCGGATCGACAAACACCTGGTTGTACGGCGCCGGATACAGCGCGCCGGTGGCCGGGTTCACGCGTGGCTCCACGTAGAAGGCCAGCGAATGTCCCGGTTCCGCCGCCATCGGCACCGACAGCACCTGCATCTGCGGATGGCGCGCCTCCAACGCCCGCGCCAGTTGCAGCGCCGGCAGCGCCGGGCCGACGCCGGATGCATCGGTCAGGTGCGGGTTGAGCAGTTCATCCAGCTCGTGATCCCAGGAGATCACGGCGCCGGTCACGCCGCTGATGAAAAGGAAGCCGGCGATCAGCAGACCGGCCCAGCGATGCAGCAATGTAGCGATTCGACGCATTAGTTTGTAGCCTGTAGAGTTTCAATCGAAGACGCGCCTTCCTGGCCGGCGATGCGGCGCAGCGCGCCCATTTCGCCGAGCAGCATGGTCGCGCCCAATGCGGCGCTCAGGGTGGCGGCGATCGCCATGCTGGCGATCAGTCCATTCAGTCCCCACAGCGACGGCAGCAGGAACAGCAGCGGTATCAGCAGGTAGCCGTGCGGCGCCAACACCAGCCAGGCGGCCTTGCGGCTACGCTCCGCAGCCTGCAGCGCCACCACCGCCACCATGTGGAAGCCGAACAGGCAAAAGCTCAGGTGGAACACGCGGCAGGTCGTCACCGCCAGCTGCTGCACGGCGGGATCGTTGGTGAACCAGGTGACGATCCACGGCGCGAACACGATCACCAGCGCCGAATAGACGATGGCGAAGCCGCTGCAGATGGCAAGCATCAGCCGCGTCGTCTGCAGGAAGCGCAGGCGCTGTCCGCCGCCCCAGCTAAAGCCCAGCAAGGCTTGCGCGCCAAGGCAGAAGCCCACCAGCGGCAGGCTGCCGCCGGTCAGGATGCGCAGGCCGATCGCCACCGCCGCCACGGCCGTGTCGCCGTAGCTCGCGGCGTTCCGGTAGATCAGTGCGAACGCCACCGCCGCCAGTCCGGTCGACATGGCGGCAGGTACGCCCACCTGCACCACTTGCCACAAGCCGCGCCAGTCGATCCGCACATGGCGCGGCGCCACATGGATCTTGCCGATGCGTTTGTAGAAGTAGACGGCATACGCTGCCAGCGCCGCCAGCGCGGAGATCAGCGTGGCCCAGGCCGCGCCGGCCACGCCCATCTCGTAGTGGAAGATCAGGATCGGATCGAGAATCACGTTCAGCGCGAAGGAACCGATCAAGGTCCACATGCTGAAGCGGGTGTTCCCTTCCGAGATGGCGATGAAGTCGCACAGCATCTGCAACAGGATCAGCGGCGCGCTGTAGCAGAAGATGGTGGCGTAGACGGTCGATGCCGGCATGGCTTCGGCCGTGGTGCCCATCGCGGCCAGCAGCATGGGCAGCAGCGGTATCAGCAGCGCCGCCATCACGCAGCCGGCCACGCCCAGCAGCACCATGACGGTGCTGGCGGTGCGATTGGCCTGTTGCCCGTCGCCGGCGCCCAGCATGCGCGCCACGCAGCTGGCCACGCCCACGCCCGCGCCTTCGCCGATCGCGCCGAACACGATCAGCAAGGGGAAGCAGATGCTGATCGCGGCGATGGCGTGCACGCCCAGCTGGCTGACGAAGAAGGCATTCGCCAACTGGTGCATCGCATTGGCCGACAAGCCGATCACCGCCGGCAGCGCCAGGGTGAACAACAGGCGCTTGAGGTGCGGCGAATTCATGTCCGGCAAAGCGGCGCTGGCGAAACTCATTCCACTTCCTCCATCACGACGTTGTCGGTACGGGCCGGCCGTTGCGGCTTGGGCGACAACTTGTCCACCAGCGACAACGCGATCTCGTGTGAACGTATCGCCAGCACCGACAGCAGCGTGTCGGCCAGGCCGTGCGTGGTCTCGGACGAACCCTGCACGAAGATCGGCGCCTGCACGTGGGCCGGCGTGGCCAGCTGATAGTGGCGGCCGATCGTAAAGCCGTCCAACTCGTGTTCAAGTTCGGCCAACAGCGAACGGCTGGTGTCGCGCAGATAGCCGGTGGCGCTGATCACGCGCTGGTAGCGCTGCTGGCGTAGCTCCCCGGCGCCTGCCTGGGCCAGGCTCAGGGTCAGACCATGCTCGTCGCTTTGCACCTGCTCGATGGCGCAGGAGCTGAGCACCCTCACCCGCTCGTTGCCGTCGACGCGCTGGGCGTACAGCATGGCGCTGATGCGTTCTATCAGGTCGCCGTCCACCACGGCGTAGTTCGTGTGGCGGAATTCCGCCAGTAGCGACTGCCGCACCTGCTGCGGTTGGCCGAAGAAGAAGTCGGTGTAGTCCGGGTCGAAGATGTGGTTGATCGATGGGCCGTCTTCCGATGGCTTGAGCGTTGAACCGCGCAGGATCAGGTCCACCTTCGCGTTCGGATAGCGCGACACCAGGTCGAGGAAGATCTCGGCCGCGCTCTGGCCGCCGCCCACCACCGCCAGCGCATGCTCGCCGCTGGTGCCGAGCGGATTGCGTTCGATCTCGCTCAAGTAGCGCGACGAATGGATGATGCGCGCATCGTTGAGCTCCGCCAGGCACGCCGGCACGAATGGCCGGCCGCCGGGCGCGAACACCAGGCTGCGGGTGCGGCGCTGGCGCTCGCGGCCCGCAACGTCGGCGGAGTGCACCTGCAGCGCGACCACGTCGCGGCCTTTGTATTCGGGGACCACGCGGGTGACGCTTTCGCCATAGCGGCTATGGGCGTCGAAATGGCCGGCGGTCCAACGCAGGTAGTCGTTGAACTCGATCCGGCTCGGGAAGAAGGTCTTCTGGCTGATGAAGGCCTCCAGCCGGTTGTGCTGGCGCAGGTAGTTCACGAAGGAGTAAGGGCTGGTCGGATCGCGCAGCGACACCAGGTCCTTCAGGAAGGAGATCTGCATATCGGTGCCGGGCAACAGCATATCGCCGTGCCAGGTGAAGCGCGGTTGGCGCTCGATGAAGCAATGCGACAGTTCGCGCCCGCGCTCCCGCAGGATCTCGTCCAGCGCGATGGCCAGCGCCAGGTTGGACGGGCCGAAGCCGACGCCGACGATGTCGTAGGTATGTGGTTCAGTGTACATGGTCGCTCCTCAGGCTTTCGGGCTTGGATGCCACAGTCGGTTGCTGAAGAACTTCTCGCGCATCAGCATCACCAGCGTGGCGCGTTTGTGCGGGAAGTCGAAGTCCTTGATGGCGGCGAAGCCCGAGCGTTCCAGGTTGCGCACCTGGCGCTGGTGGCTGGCCGCAGGCTCGCCGACGATGCGCTGGGTGCGCGGCTCGTCCAGGAACATGTAGTGCATCAGCGATGGCAACCAGGCGCTGATGAACTGCCCGCCCGAATAGGCGGCCTCCCCGACCAGCACATGCCAGCCGCGGTCGTAGTCGTCGGCGGCGTAGTAAGGCCCGAGGCGGTTCTCCTGCGACCAATACACTTCCATGTAACCGAACGGCACGCGGTCGAACTCGGCGATCAGCGGCAGCATGTGCGGATCGGCCAGGCGGCCGTTCAGGTAGGCGCGCTGGTAATCAAGGTCGCCTTCCTCCTGGAAGAACTGGGCCACGCGCGGATCGTTCATCCATTTGTGCATGGTGCCGAGGTCCTGCTCGACGCTGGCGACACGGAAGGCGATGCTCTGGCCCAGCCATGGGATGTAGCGCTCGTACACATAGCCCTGCGGCTTGGCGGGACGTTGCGGGTGCCAGCGTTCGCCGGTGCGTACATGGTTTTGCGGGTAGATGGCCGGCGCCTGCGGCAGCCAAAGTTGCGGCAGTTGCCACAACATCGCCGGCGATACGGTCAGCGACGGACCGGCCTCGCGGGCCACGCCGCTGCGCAGCAGGTCCGCCTTGATCTCGGGCCATTCGCCGGCATGCAGGCGGATGTTCGTCAGTTCGGCGCTGGAAGCGCTCAGCGACTCCAACGCGGCCAACAAGGCCAGTTGTAGCAAGGCCGGCGGCTGTGGTGCGCCGGATTTGCGTGCCAACCAGCATTCGTTGCCAAGGTCGACGTTCAGTTGCAGTACCGGCTGGCCGTTGCGGCTGACGGCCAGCGTGTCGGCGGCATGCACCACCTCCAGCGCCTGGCCGGACAGGATCGCGCTGCGGAATGGCGCGGATTTTACAGTGTCGTTCATGCTTTATCCTTCGTATAAATCGTATGGAGGAATGGCTGGCACCGTGTTACCACACGTAGCGGGCTGTGAGTTGGGCCTGGCGGCGGGCGGCGTAATTGCAGCTGCCGTCGGTCGAGCAGTTACCCAGATAAGTCTTGTCGGTCAGGTTGCTGACGTTGAGCGCGAAGTCCCATTGCCGATAGCGGTAGCCCAGCATGGCGTCGGCCAGGGTGACGCCGGCGTGTTCGAAGGTGTTGGCGTCGTCGCCGAACGTGGCGCCGGTGCGCCGAACGCCCGCGCCGGCGCGCCAGCCCTGGCCGAATGTGCGCTCGGCCCATGCGGCCAGGTTCACGCGCGGCACCAGCGATGGACGCTTGCCTTCGTTGCCGTCGTTGTTGCGGGTGATCTTGGCATCGAGTCCGGTCAGGGAGCCGTTGACTTTCCAGTTGTTGTCCAGTTTTGCTTCGGCCTCCAGCTCCAGGCCGCGCACGCGCACTTCGCCGCGCTGGATCTGGGCGCCGATGCCCACGTGATCCGGATCTGCGGTCAGCACGTTGCTCTTGCGCAGATCGAATACCGCTGCGGTGAACAGCGCCGGCCGATCCAACGGCGCCCATTTGACGCCCAGTTCGACCTGCTTGCCTTTCTCCGGCTCGAAATTGTGGCCGTCGAAGGTCTGGCCCATCACGGGACGGAACGAGGTGGCGTAGCTCAGGTAAGGCGATACGCCGTTCGGCGCCAGCCAGGTCAGGCCCAGGCGGCCGGTGGTGGCGTTGTCCTTCTGGCTGTTTTGCGCGGCGTTGAAGTAGTCGTCGTTGTCGATGCGGCTGCGGTCGCGGCGCAGGCCCGCCGTCAGCAGGTACTGGCCGTCGAACTTCATCTGGTTCTGGGCGTAGACGCCGGTCTGGCTCAGGGTGCTGCGCTTGTCCTCATACTTGTCCGGCACGCCGACCGCCTGGCCGTAGACCGGCGAGATCACGTCCAGCGTCGGCGCCTCGCCCAGGTAGTTCTGCCCTTCCTGCACGGCGCGGCTGTAGTCGATGCCGGCCACGAAGGTGTTGTCGATGGCGCCGAAGCGGCTGCTCCATTCAACATTCTGGTCGGCGGCGAAGACGCGCGCCTTTTGCTGCGCCGAGAAGTTGGCGCGGTCGATGGTACGCTCGTCGTCGTGCAGGCCGGTCATGTACAGGCTGTGGTAGTCGACCTTCTCGGTCGCATAGCGCAGGTTCTGGCGCACCTTCCAGGCTGGCGACAAACGCTTTTCAAACACGTAGCCGACGCTGCGCTGTTCGGTCTTGAAGTGATCGAGTCCCGGCTCGCCAACGAAGCGGTTGGCCGGGATCTGGCCGAATGGGCCGGTCTTCTGCGTGCCGATGGACGGCAAGTAGAAATTCGGCGGCACGTTATCGTTTTGCAGATAGGCGAGCAGCGTGAGCGTGGTGTCGGCGTCCGGATGCCAGGTCAGCGCTGGCGCGAAGTACTGGCGATTGTCCTTGGTGTAGTCGATGGCGCCCTTGGCTTCACGCGCCAGCATGGTGACGCGGTACAGCCATACGCCCTGCTCGTCCAGCGGCCCGCCCACATCGGCGGCGACCTGCTTGCGGTCGTAACTGCCGTAGCTCACTTCCACTTCGCGCAGCCGGGATGCGGTCGGCCGCTTGCTGACGGCGTTGACCATGCCGCCTACTTCCGCCTGGCCGTACAGGACGGAGCTCGGGCCGCGCAGCACTTCCAGGCTTTCCAATCCATACGGCTCCAGCGTGAAGCCGGTGAAGCCGCGCGTCGGCAGATTCAGGCCGTCGCGGAAAATGCCGTTGGAGCCGACTTCGAAGCCTCGTATCATGTATTGGTCGAAGCGCGGATCGACGCCGAAGCTCTCGGTCTGCATGCCGGCCGTGTAGCGCAGCGCTTGCGGTATGCCGGGCGCTTTTTGCGCATCCAGCCGTTCGCGGTTCAGCACCGAGATCGATTGCGGTACTTCGACGATGGGCGTGTCGCCCTTGCTGCCAGTGCTGCTGCGCTTTGCGATGACGTCAGCCTCGCCCTGCACGACGATGGTGGACAGGGTGGTTTCGGCCTCACTGGCGCAGGCGCCCAGGTGATAGCCGCCCATCAGCAGCATGGCGCCTGCTACGGCGCGGGCCAAAGGCGTGAGGTCTTGCTTGTTCAACTGGTGTCGCATCAGGTAAAGCTTTCTTCAAGTGGGTGAATGGTCATTTCAACGCTGAGTGCAAAGCTCTGGTGGAATTGCGGATCGGCGATGATGCTCAGGTGCGTGCTGCCGGGGATGGCGTGCACGCGTTCGACCTTGCTGGACTGTTTGCGCCAATCGATCACGTTCATCCCGCGCAGCAGCGAGTCTTCGGCGATCCATGCGTGGATGCGGCAATCGAGCGGCGCCAGCGTGTAGTCGCGGAAGACCAGCGCGTTTTCCATCAGCGTCCAGAAAATGTGTTCGCGGCTGCCGATCTCCGGACCGTCCAATGGCAATGGTTCCGGGCTGTTGTTCACGTAGTGCAGGAACTGGGTGTAGACGGTGGCGTCCATGCGGCCCAGCAGTTCCAGCCAGCGTTTGTGCATGGTGCTGACGGCCAGCCAGGCGTCGATGTCGTTTTGCAGGCTTAGTCGCAGCGACGGTTCCAGCGGCTTCTCGCCGCCGACCGCGAACTCCGCGTCAAGCGCGCAGACGTCGAGCATGCCGACAAAGCGCACATCGACGCTGTCACCCAGCAGGCGCGCCGCTTCGTAGGCCAGGATGCCGCCCCACGACCAGCCCAGCAGCATCACCGGCTGGCCGGCGCTCTGGCTGCGGATATGGTCGGCGTAGCGTGCCGCCAGCGCGGCGACGGCCAGCGGTTCGCCGTCGCCGCCGGACAGCGAGTGGCAGATAAAGCCGGTGGCCGGTTGGTCCGGGCCCAGGTAGTTCACCAGCGCCGTGTATTCCAGCGTGCTGACCAGCAGTCCGGGGAAGCAGTACAGCATAGGCTTGCTGCCGCCGCGCTGGAGGCACACGACTTCGCTGCCCGCCATATCCTGGTCGCTAAGCGCGCGGGCCAGGCTGGCGATGTCCGGGTAGTTGAACAGGTCGACGATGCCAAGGCCGTGATCCGGCAGCAGTTTGTCGAGCATGGTCAGCACGCGCAGTGCGCTGAGCGAATCGCCGCCCAGTTCGAAAAAGTTATCGGTGGCCCCGACCTGCTGTAGTTGCAGCACTTCCTGCCAGATCGCCACGAGCTGGCGTTCGATATCGGTGGACGGCGCCACCACTTCGCGCCGTTCCTGGGTCGGCAGCGGCAGCGCCTTGCGGTCGATTTTTCCGTTCGGCGTCAGCGGCAGGCTGTCGAGCATGACGACTGCGGCAGGCACCATATAGTCCGGCAGTTGCGCGGCAAGCCGGTGGCGCAGCGTGGCGCCGTCGATCACAGCGCCCTGCTCGGCCACGGCGTAGCCAACCAGCCTGGCGCCTTGCGGGGTCTGGTGCAGCACCACGACGGCCTCGCGCACCGATGCCAGCTTGCCCAGCGCCGCTTCAATCTCGCCCAATTCGATGCGGAATCCGCGCACCTTGACCTGGTGATCGAGGCGCCCCAGGTATTCGATGATGCCGTCGGCGCGCCAGCGCACCTGGTCGCCGGTGCGGTACATGCGCCCGCCGTCGGCCGTGAACGGGTCGGGGATGAAACGGTCTGCGGTCGCTGCGGCTTGCCCGTGGTAGCCGCGCGCCAGGCATGCGCCGCCTATATGCAGTTCACCCGCCACGCCGGGCGGCACGGGATTGAGGTCGGCGTCCAGCACATAGGCGCGGCGCGGGCCGACGGCGCGGCCTATCGGCGCAAACGCGCCATCGAAGCTGGCGCTGGCGGTGGTCTTCCACGCCAGTGGCGAGATCACCGTTTCGGTCGGGCCGTAGCCGTTGATCAGGCACTCGGGCGACAAGGCGCGCTTGAGTTGTTCGAAGGTGGCGCGGGGCATGCCCTCGCCGCCAAAGGACAACAGGCGCAGGGATGCCGCGTCGCTGCGGCCCTCGGCCCATTCGGCCAACTGCTGCACGTAGCTGGTGGGGAAACCGGCGTTGTTGACGCGGTGCTCGCGCATGGCGGCGTGGGTTTCGGCCGCGCTCCATAATGCGCCGCCGCGCAGCACCACGCAGCCGCCGACGATCAGCGGTACGATCCAGCGCTCGTGGGCGCCGTCAAAGCTGATCGACAGGAAGTGCAGCTCGCGCGATGCGGCGCTCATTTCGTACAGTTCCGCCGTGGCTTGGCAGTGCAGCGACAATGGCCCGTGCGCGACCGCCACGCCTTTGGGCTTGCCGGTGGAGCCGGAGGTGTAGATGATGTAGGCCATCTGCTGCGGCGATACGTACAGGTCCGGCGGGCTGTCCGGCAATTGGGACAGGTCGAGCGCATCGACCGCGATGGTGGCGCCGTTGGCCGGCGCCGGCAATTGGTCTTGCAGCGAAGCTTGGGTCAGCAGGCAGAAGACCGCCGCGTCTTCCAGGATGTATTCGATGCGCTCTTGCGGATAGGCCGGATCGATGGGCACCAGCGCGCCGCCGGCCTTGAACACCGCCAGCAAGGTGACGATCATGTCGACGCCCCTCTCCAGCGCCACGCCTACGCGGGTTTCCGCGCGCACGCCGATCGAGACCAGGTAATGCGCCAAGCGATTGGCCGCCGCGTGCATGGCCGCGTGGCTCAGGGAATCGCTGCCGCACACCAGTGCTTCGGCTTGCCCGTGCTGCGCTATTTTCTGCTCCATCAGCTGGTGTACCGGGACTGGCGCATAGCTGGCGGCCGGCCACGGAGAGCTCAGCTGCGCCAGCGCTTGCGCATCGACCAGCTGCAACTGGTCAAGCCGGGATTGCGGCGCGGCCAGCGCCTGCGCCAGCAGGGAAAGCGTCCGCTCCAGCAGCGCGCCAGCGGTGGAGGCGTCGAACAAGGCTGCGACATACGACAAGGCCAGCGCATAGCGGCCATCGACGCGCACGCTGGCGCGCAGCAGCAGGTCCACGCGCAGGGCCTGGTCTTCGTCTATCCTTAGCGCGACATCGCCCTTCAGACGGGCGTCATGTCCGCGCCAGACGTAAGCCACCTGGAACGGCAATTCGTGTTTTTGGAAACCGTCGGCATTGAGCCGTTCCAGCAGCTTCTCGAATGGCAGCGCGGCGTGTGCCAGATTGGCGGCATCTTCAACGCGCACCGCATCCAGCAACGCGGCAAAGCTCATGCCGCTGTCCAGCGCCAGGCGGGAGACGAGGATATTTTCGAACGGGCCGATGATGCTGTCCACCGCGGCCGGACGGCCGGCGTCGAACGTCGCCATACGCAGATCGGATTGCATGCTGTGGCGGTACATCAGGGTGGCGAATACGGCGCGCAGCACCTGCTCCGGATGCGCGCCGCTAGCGGCGCAGAACGAATCCAGCGCTTGGGACAAGGCGCCATCGACCACTGCGTCCACCTGCGCATCGGCATAGGTGCGCACCGCTGTACGCGGACGATCCAGAGCCAGCGCCAATGCTGGCGATCCGTCGGCCAGCTTGGTCATCCAATAGTCGTAGTCGGATGCCAGCGCGCCGGAACTCAGTTGCGCCAACTGGCGGGCCGCGTGCTGGTGAAAGGCCAACGATCCGATTGCCGGCAATGGCTCGCCGGCGATGCCGCGCAGGAGTTCATCGACCAGCTTCTCGACCGAGTTAACGTCGGCGACCATGCGATGCACGGCCAGGACCAGGGTCGAACCATTCAGCCAGGCTTTCATGCCAGGTTGGCGTTCCAGATCGAAGTCCTGGCGTTCGGACCAGCGGTCGTAGTCACCGCTGCGCTCCAGCAGAAGCGGCGCCGCGCTGCCAAGGCGCTGTTCGATGTCGCCCCAGGCCAGGCGGTGGAACGTGGTTTGCAAAATTGGATGGCGTGCCTGCAAAGCGGTCAGGCCATAGGCGATCAGCGCGCGGTCTACGGCTTTCGGCCAGCGCAATTCGATGCGGATGTGCAGGCGCTGGGTAGTCTGGCTCAGCTGGCTCAGGAACCACAGGCTGCGCTGGGCCGGCGAGACCAGCTCGATGGCGGCGTCGGATGGCAGTTTGTTACCCATGACGCAGCTCCCCGCCGGCCAGCGCCAGTTGAAGGCTGTGTTCACGCAGGTCTTGCCAGACGGTGTCGATATGCGCCAGGCACAGTTCGCGGGTGGCGCGGAATCCCGTCGCCAGCCAGCCCTCCGGCACCGGCCGTTGCGCCGGCCAGACCGAGTACTGCCGCTCGGCGTTGATGACTACTTCGTAAAGTCGTTCCTGTTGCATGCCCGCTCCCGATCCGCCGGACGCCAGCATGCCGCTGGTGTCAAGCAGTTAAAATTAACAATAGCATAATCAATGTGAATGATAATGACTATCATTTAGATTTGCAATAGCGATTTGAAATGCCACTGCCGGGTGTAGGGAATACGGATGAGGGTGCCGCGCGGCCGGGCTTACGTCGGTTCCGGCAATTTTCCGATCAGTTTGTCGAGGGTAAGTGGATAGTCGCGTACGCGCACGCCGGTGGCGTTGTAAACCGCATTGGCGATCGCCGCGCCGACGCCGCAAATGCCCAGTTCACCCACCCCCTTGGCCTTCATCGGCGACGAGATCGGGTCGGTTTCGTCGAGGAAGATGACGTCCTGGTGCGGGATGTCGGCGTGCACCGGCACTTCGTAGCCGGCCAGGTCGTGGTTGACGAAGAAACCGCCGCGCTGGTCGACCACCAGGTCCTCCATCAGCGCCGCGCCCGCGCCCATGGTCATGGCGCCGATCACCTGGCTGCGGGCTGATTTGGGATTGAGGATGCGCCCGGCGGCGCACACCGCCAGCATGCGCCGGATGCGTGTTTCACCGGTGGCCGCGTCGACCGCGACTTCGACGAAGTGGGCGCCGAAGGTCGATTGCTGGTACTTCTTGTCGAGGTCGCCGTATTCCATGAAGTCCTCGGCCACCAGTTCGCCATCGGCCGCCGCCTGCGCCAGCGGCGCCGTGCGACCGCCCGCGCGCACGGCGCTGTCGGCAAAGATGGCGTCGTCGGGATCCAGGCCAAGTTTTTGCGCCACCGCCTCGCGCAGTTTGACGCAGGCCGCGTACACGCCGGCCGTCGAACTGTTGGCGCCCCACTGCCCGCCCGAGCCGGACGACACCGGGAACGACGAGTCGCCCAGCTTGACGACCACGCTGGCCAGCGGCACGCCCATCATCTCGGCGGCGGTCTGGGCGATGATGATGTAGCTGCCGGTGCCGATGTCGGTCATGTCGGTTTCCACGGTGACCACTCCGCCGCGGTCCAGCCGCACGCGCGCGGCCGACTTCATCACCAGGTTGTTGCGGAAGGCGGCGGCCACGCCCATGCCGATCAGCCAGTGGCCTTCACGCAGCTTGCCGGGCTGGACGCTGCGCTTGCTCCAGCCGAATTGATCGGCGCCGGTGCGAAGGCATTCGACCAGCCGGCGCTGCGAAAACTTGCGGTCCTTGTTCTCGGGATCGGAGGTGGTGTCGTTGATGATGCGGAAGGTGACCGGGTCCATCTTCAGTTTCTCGGCCATCTCGTCCATCGCGATTTCCAGCGCCATCAGGCCCGGCGCCTCGCCCGGCGCGCGCATGGCGTTGCCTTCGGGCAGATCGAGCACGGCCAGCCGCATTTTAGTCATGCGGTTGGCGCCCGCGTACAGCAGCTTGGTCTGCTGCACCGCCGTCTCCGGACTGCCGCCCGGCAGGTTGCCGGACCAGCTCTCGTGGCCGATGGCGCTGATCTTGCCCTCGCGGCTGGCGCCGATGCGGACGCGCTGGATGGTCGCCGGCCGGTGCGTGGTGTTGTTGAACATCAGCGGCCGCTGCAGCGCCACTTTCACCGGGCGGTTCGCGGCCCGCGCGCCGAGCGCGGCCAGCAGCGCTTCGGCCCGCACGAACAACTTGCCGCCGAAGCCGCCACCGATGTAGGGCGACACCAGGCGCACGTTTTCCTTCGGTATTCCCAGCGTTTTGGCCAGGTCGCCCTGGCCCCAGGCGATCATCTGATTGGCGGTCCAGACGGTGAGCTTGTCGTCCTCCCATGCGGCGATGGACGCGTGCGGCTCCATCATCGCGTGGGCCTGGTCCGGGGTGGTGTAGCTGGCGTCCAGCCGCACCGGGGCCGAGGCATAGGCGCCTTCGAAGTCGCCGGTCTTGCTGTCCTTGTTGCCCTTGCCCTCGGGCAGGACGGCCTTGTCCTTGGCGGCGGCCAAGTCGTAGGCGCCCTTTTCCGCCGCATATTTCACTTTCACCAGCTGGGCGGCGGCGCGCGCCTGTTCGAAGGTTTCCGCCACCACCAGCGCCACCGCCTGGTGATAGTGCTGGATGTCCGGTCCGCCCAGCAGCTTGGCGGTATTCATCTTTCCCTTGCCGAGCTTGCCGGCGTTGTCGGCCGTGACGATGGCCAGCACGCCGGGCGCGCGCCGTGCGTCGTCCAGCGACATCGAACTGATGCGACCCTTGGCGATGCCGGCGCCGACCACGTAGCCGTAGGCGGCGTTGGGCGCGGCGGCGTGCTGCTCGTAGGCATACGGCGCGGTGCCGGTGGTTTTGTAGGGGCCATCGATACGGTCGACCGGCTTGCCGATGACCTTGAGCTGATCGATGGGATTGGTGGTGGCGGGCGTGGTGAACTTCATGTGTCAGCCTTTCTTCGCTTCCGCCAGCACCGCACCGAGCGTGCGCTGGACCAGGGTGATCTTGAAGGCATTGTCTGCCGTGGTTTTGGCGCCGGCCAGCAACTGCTCGGCAACCGCCTTGGCGCCTCGATGCATGGTCGCGTCCGCCGCCGGCATGCGCCAGGGCTTGTGCGCCACGCCGCCCAGCGCCACCCTGCCCGTGCCGTCCGGCTGGACAATGGCCGCCACCGAGATCAGCGCGAACGCATACGATGCGCGGTCACGCACCTTGCGGTAGATGTGCACGCCGCCCAGCGGTTTCGGCAACGTCACGGCGGTGATCAGTTCGCCCGGCATCAGCGCGTGCTCGATATGCGGCGTCGTGCCCGGCAGCCGGTGGAAATCGGCGATCGGAATGGTGCGCGCAGAGCCGTCCGGGCGCACCGTCTCCACGCTGGCGTCGAGCAGGTGCATGGCCACCGCCATGTCGCTGGGATGGGTGGCGATGCAGGACGCGCTGGCGCCCAGCACCGCGTGGTTGCGACTGTAGCCGCCGATGGCCGAACAGCCGCTGCCTGGCGCGCGCTTGTTGCACGGCTGGTTGGTGTCGTAAAAGTACGGGCAGCGGGTGCGCTGCAGCAGGTTGCCGCCGGTGGTGGCCTTGTTGCGCAGCTGCGCGGACGCGCCGGCCAGCAAGGCGCGCGACAGCACGCCGAAGTCGCGCCGCACGCGGGCGTCGGCAGCCAGATCGGTGTTGCGCACCAGCGCACCGATGCGCAGGCCGCCGTCGGAGGTGGCTTCGATCTTGTCCAGCCCGAGGCCGTTGACGTCGATCAGGTGGGCCGGCGTTTCGATTTCCAGCTTCATCAGGTCGAGCAGATTGGTGCCGCCGGCGATGAACCTGGCGCCCGGTACGCGTAGCGCGGCTGCCGCGGCCTCCGCAGGCGATTGTGCACGTTGGTAGCTGAAGACCTTCATGCGGTCCTCCCGGCTACTTCGGTGATGGCATCGATGATGTTGGAATAGGCGCCGCAGCGGCAAATGTTTCCGCTCATGCGTTCGCGCAGTTCGGCGGCGCTGAGCAGCGGCCGCGCGTTCAGGTCGGCGCTGACGTGGCTCGGTATGCCCTGCTTGATTTCCTCCAGCGCCGATACGGCCGAACAGATCTGCCCCGGCGTACAGTAGCCGCATTGGTAGCCGTCGTGCTTGATGAAGGAGGCCTGCATCGGGTGCAGCTTGTCCTTGTTGCCCAGGCCTTCGATGGTGGTGACTTTGGCGCCGTCGTGCATCACCGCCAGCGTCAGGCAGGAATTGATGCGGCGGCCGTCGACGATGACGGTGCAGGCGCCACATTGGCCGTGGTCACAGCCTTTCTTGGTGCCGGTCAGGTGCAAGTGCTCGCGCAGGGCGTCGAGCAGCGTGGTGCGGGTATCCAGACTCAGGCGCTCGGCCTTGCCGTTTACCTGGATGCTGAGTTTGGCAATATACGGGTCCGGATTCGGCACCATGGCCGGCTGGGCGCTTGCCATGGGCGGCACCGCGACGGCGGTGGCGGACAAGGCGCCTGCGATCATCAGATCGCGCCTCGCGTGGTTGATGTCGCTGAAGTCGTTCATGGGGTCGCATCCTTGGGCTGGTATCGGCGACCTCCATGGTAAACGTTTTCCATGGGAACAATGTTCGTTTGCCCACATTAGCGCTACAAATCGCGCACTTCTTCCTCGGTAAAGCCGGCTTTCAGGCGCGCCTCGATATTGAACGGGCCGCGCGGCGTCGGCGCCTTGTAGCGCACGGCCAGTTCGGCATAGGTGGCGCGTGGTTCCAGGCTGCGTTGCTGGCACAGGTAGTTGTACCAGCGGTTGCCGATCTCCACGTGGCCGACTTCGTCGCGCAAGATGATGTCGAGGATCGCTGCAGCGTCGCGGTCGCCGGCCTGGGCCAGCTTGGCGCGCAGCGGCGGAATCGCATCCAGCCCGCGCGCTTCGAGCGTGCGCGGCACCAGCGCCATGCGGGCCAGCACGTCCTCGGTAGTCTTGCCGACCATTTCCCACAGACTGTCGTGCGCAGGGAAATCGCCGTACTGGTAGCCCAGGGTTTGCAAGTGGGCTGCCAGCATCGCGAAGTGAGTCGCCTCCTCGGCGGATACGCGCAGCCAGTCGATGTAGTACTCCTGCGGCAGATCCGGGAAGCGCCACAGCGCATCGAGCGCCAGGTTGACGGCGTTGAATTCGATGTGGGCCAGCGCGTGGATCAGCATCGCCCTGCCCTCCACCGTCACCATCGAACGCCGTCCCACCGACAGCGGCGGCACCAGCTCCGGCTTGACCGGTCGCCCCGGAATGGCGCCCGACGGCACGATGGCGACAGCCGGATCCAGCCCGCACTCGCCTGCGAGCGATGCCGCCGCCATCGCAGCGACCGCCGTCACCTTGGCGCCGGGATCGTTCTCCAGCAGGCAATGTAACGCGTAGGCGCGTAACTCGGTTGGGATGGACATGGTGTTCCTTGAAGCTTGAAAAAGGACGCAGTGTAACAAATCCTTGTCGTGCCGCGGACGAACCGGGGTTCTGGATGATTGCGCCATGTACGAAGTCAAGCGCAGCGGCAAAAACAGATGCGAGGTGTATCAGTCCGGCATGGCTTGTGCACCAAGCTGACGGCTACCAGACCATTCGGCAAACTTTCCATTGCTTCGCCCAAAGGTTGAGGTTCTTCATGATTTTCTTTGCGGGTACCTCGGGTGTGGCAGCCTCGCCGATCGCTTTTACTACGACCGATAAGGGTGTTTCATCGAGCAAAGCCATCAAGTGCGGATGAAATTGCTCCGGTGCTTCGCCGGAGCGCAGCATCACCGATAGCATATCGGGGGTGATCACGTCGCGGTAGCTGGTACTGACACTGCGCGCGGCTATAGCAAGCGCGCTTTTCGGTCCGGTGGGCCGCACTGTCTCCATATCAAGGCCCAGAATATCCAGCACAGCCTTTAGTTTGGAGTAGCCGAGGTCCTTCAAGGTTCCGTTTTCCAGCTGATTGATGGTCACACGCGAAAGTCCGGAAAGTTTGGCCACATGCTCCTGCAGGAGGCCAGCCTGGATGCGTTTGCTCTGAATTTCGCTGCCGATCTGCGTCAAGTTCATTTGGATTGCCAATTAATGTTAAGTATATTTAACATTATAGTGCTGATTGCGGACATTCCAAGTAAAAGACAGCATGGGGTTTCTAGCTGACGGCCGACTCCAGCAAGGTGAGCGTCTGCTGCTCCGTGTCCAGCCTGGCACGCAGGCCGACGGGGAGCGTGAACTGGTGCCGGATGTGGCCGAAGGAGTAGCCGGCCACGGCTGGCCGGGGCAGCGGCAGCAGGTGCTGGTTGACAGTATCTTCCAGTGACAGCGCGCTTTCACCGTCCACGCCTTCGCAGTTTTCAAAGATGCCCAGCACGACGGCGGCGGCGTGACGGTAGCCTTGGCTGAGCTGGAGCTGCGTCATCATGCGGTCGATGCGGTAGGGTTCTTCATTGACTTCTTCCAGGTACAGGATGGCGTCCTTGAAATCGGCCGCGTACGGCGTGCCGGCCAGCGCGCTGACCAGCGACAGGTTGCCGCCGATGAGCCGTCCGGTAGCGACGCCGCCGTGCACCGTGCGCGGCGGCGGATTCTCGGTAGACATTGCTATCGTGTAGTTTGGTTGCGGCGCCATCAGCACGTTGCGCATCTGCTCCACCGAATAGTCGGAAAAAGTGGACGTGGCCACCGGTCCGTGGAAGGTCACCAGCCCTACCTGTTTGAGCAAGGCCAGATGCAGGCAGGTGATATCCGAATAACCGATCAGCACTTTGGGATGCGCGCGGATCAGCCGGTAATCGATATGCTCCAGCAGCGAGATGCAGCCTGAACCGCCGCGTACCGCCCACACCGCCTTGATTTCGGGATCAAGGAACATCGCGTGCAAATCCGCCAGCCGTTGCTCGACCGTGCCAGCGTAATTGCCGTAGACGTAGTGGATGTTGTCGCCCAAGCGCACCCGTAAGCCCAGCGATTCGATGTTCGCGATCGCTTGGGCCAACGCAGCATCATTGGTGTGGCCGCCGGGTGCGATCAGGCCGACCAGATCGCCCGGCTGCAAACGGCGCGGCTTTATCAATCGCATGGCTTTCCTCCCTGCCGGCGCGGCGCTGGCTGTGACCGGCAACGCGCCGCCGCCCAGCGCGGCGGCGGCCAGCAAGTGACCGAATCGCCGCCGGCCGTGGTCTGCGGACATTACAGGAACTTGTACTTGAGCAGTACGTTGAGCGCCCGTCCACGCGGATCGGCCACCCGTGGATCCCAGCCCGCGCCCACCACCTCATCCACATTGTGCGCGGTGAACGGTGGATCGGTATCGAGCAGGTTCTGGATGCCGAGCGTGATCGTCACGTTCTTGAAGCCGGTGTACGTCGCCGACAAATCGTACTTGGTGTACGCCTTCACGTTCGGATTGAAGCCCGGTGGCGGCGCCGCCTTGCCGCCGTCCGGCAGCTGGTCCTTGTAGCCGGAGCTGTAGCTTTGGATCAGCATGCCGCTCCAGTCGCCGCGCGACAGGCTCAGGCTGGCGTTGTGCTTCCAGCGCAGGTACAGGTCGCGCGTGTAGAAGTTGCCGACGTATTCCTGGTACGGCTGGCCTTCGATCTCGGCGAACTTGAAGCTCTGGGTATAAGTGCCGTCCAGGTTGAAGGCCCACTTGTAGCTGTCGAGCTTACCCTCGCCGCGCAGGCTCAGGTCGGCCCCGCGCGTCTTGGTGCCGGCCGCGTTGATCCAGCCGGCGTTGACGTAGGCGATGGTGTTGTCCGGATTGCGGATGATGTTCTGCGACAGCAGCGCCGCGTTGGCCAGCACGATCTGCGGCGTGCGGTTCAGGATGCGGTTCTGCGAGTTGATCGCCCAGTAGTCGATCGACGCCGAGTAGCCGCGCACCGGTTCGATCACCATGCCCAGGCTGCCCTGCTTCGAGGTTTCCGGCTTCAGGCTCGGATTGCCGCCGCTGAAGTAAGGCAGGCGCGCAATGGCGCAGAAGGCCGGATCGCCCGGATGGGTCGGGCAATAAACCGGATCGATGATGCCGTTCGGCAGTTCCTGCGACAGCCGGCCTGAATACAGTTGCGTGAAGCTCGGCGCCAGGAAGCCTTTGTTGGCCGAACCACGGAACACCAGCATGCCGTTCGGCTGATAGCGGAACGAGATCTTCGGATTGGTGGTCGAGCCGAAGACGCTGTAGTGGTCGCGGCGCAAGGCCAGTTGGGTTTCCAGTTCCTTGGTGATCGGAATAATCAGCTCGGTGTAGACCGCCTTGATGTCGCGGGTGGCCTCGTTCAACGCGGCGTTCCCTGGCGATAGCAGGATCTGCGTGGCATCGACATCCTGGGCGAAGTTATAACCTTCACGGCGCAGGTCGAAACCCACCGCCATCGACAACGGCCCGGACGGCAGCTGCCAGACTTCGCCGGACAGGTTGCCGTCCAGCTGGGTCAAGGTGGTTTTGCCGTGCTGGAAAGCGCCACGGAACTTGGTCGATTCGACCAGTTGCATGGCTTCCGGCGTCTGGGTCTGGCCGGCGGTCAGCCATGGATTGATGATGCCGGTAGCCAGCGCGGGAAAGATCTTGCTGGTGTAGCCGTAGCCGTCGAGCAGCGCGGTCTTGGTGCTGCTCTCGCCGTGCGACAGGCCGGTGCGGTAGTCCCACTTGCCGAGCAATACGCCTTCCGCGCCGATCAGCAAGCGGGCGTTGTCGGTGACGTTCTCCTGGACGCGGTTGCCCCACGCGTTGGCGCGCCATTTGTAGATGATGGGCTTGGTCTTGTCGAAGGTCGGAATGAAGGCCGACAGGTCCTGGTAATACGCGCCGCCGACCGGGTAGGCATTGCCGTTGGCCAGCGAGGTCTGGATCTGCACCGGGGTAAATTCCGCCGTGGCCTTGTTGTGGCCATACAGTGCTTCGACGAACAGCTTGTGCTCGGGACTGATTTGAAGCGTGCCGCGCGAGACCGCATTGAGGCGCTCGACCGGGACGCTGATGATGTAGTCGGCGCCGTAATCGTAGGCGCAGGAGTAGGTGCTGCGGGTCGCCGCCGTGACGTCCTTCCACAGCGCGGTCTGATACTGCGACATGCCGGGTATGGAATCGCACTTGCCCTGGAAGCTGAGCGGATTCGCCTGCAGATAGGTGGTGGGATCGCCCGGCCGCTTGAAGCCTGTGCCCAGCGCGGTGCCGGCGCCGGTCAGCTGGTTGGCGTATGGTGTGCCGGTGGTGTCCGGCGACAGGCCGCGCTCAGGCTGGAAGCCGTTGGCAAAGGTACGGTCGCGCGAGCTCAGCTTTTCGTTGTTGTCATAAGTGACGCTGCCCATGACGTTAAAGCCGTCGTTCTGCAAGGAGCCGATGCCGCCCAATAGCGACAGCCGGCGATTGGCGCCGCCGCCATGCTGGGCGAAGTTGTCGTTGAGCGAGACTTCGAGACCGTGGTAATCGGTGCGCAGGATGAAGTTGATGACGCCGCCGATGGCGTCGGTGCCGTAGATGGCCGAGGCGCCGTCCTTCAAGATCTCCACGCGCTGGATCGCGCCCAGCGGGATCGCGTTCAGGTCGACCGACTTGGCGCTGGCGCCGAAGGTGGCGATGCGGCGGCCATTTAACAGCACCAGCGTGCTGTTGGGTCCGAGCCCGCGCAACGACGCATACGAAGCGCCGCCGCTGACGCGGTCGGCATCGGCGCCGAACACGTTGTTCCCGGAAGTCATGTTGTCGGCGCCGGTGCCGTTGGCGGACAGGCTGCGGATCAGCTGCTCGGTGCTGGTGATGCCGGATTTTTCGATGGTGTCGTAGTTGATCACCTGGACCGGCAACGCGCCCTCCTTCGCCAGCCGCTTGATGCTACTACCGGTAATTTCCACGCGCTGCATGACGGCCGCGCCATCCTGTGCGAACACCGGACCCGCTGCCGGGGCGAACACGCCCATCAGCGCAATCATATGCGCCAGTTTTTTAACCTTCACGGTCTCTCCCTTTGGTGAATCTGAATTCTTATTTTTCCAGATTAGCGCCTTGCTTCCTTGACCAGCCAATGAAATTAGCTTTTGCCGCTATAACTTTTGGTCATGAAGTAGCGCTCTCCCCAGCAGCATGACAGCGGAGCGAACTTTCAGGAAAGATATTTGTATCTTTTAAGCCACATTTCCCGGGAATAAAGACTAGGCCAGCAGAGCGCGGGCGGCCTCGGCGATGCTGGCGGCCAGCTGGCTGGCGCCGTGGGACAGCGGCGCATGGGCCGGCGTCAGCAGATACAGCTGGATCGGGATTTCCGGCGCCCACGGCCGGCTTTGCAGGCGTCCCCGTCCGGATGCCGCGGTGAAGGGATCGACCACCGCCATGCCGCCGCCGGCTTCCACCAGCGAGCGGGCGATCTGGTAAGTCTGCACGACGGTGTGGAAATGCGGCGTGATGCCTTGCGCTTCGCAGGCCGCCAGCACCTGATCGCCGAGCGGGTCGTTGTCCGCGTAGCCGATCAATTCGCCTTCCAGCGCCGGCGCCGTGAACGGTTGCGCGGTTTGCGCGGCGGACCAGCGGCCAAGCGGCGCGATCACCGTCATCACGCCCTGCGCGATCGGCTCGGCGACGATGCCGGGATGGCGCGGGTCCTGCAGCGACAGGCCGAGGTCGGCCTCGCCCAGGCGCAGGGTGTTGACGATTTCGCTGGTGTGGTGGGTCGCCAGTTCGCAGCGGGTGTCGGCGAAGGCGCGGCGCCAGTTGCTCATCGCCTGCGGCAGCACGCTGGCGGCCACGGTCGGTGTCGACACCAGGCGGATGGTCTCCACCGCGCGGCCCTTGAGGCTGGCCGCCAGGCGGCGTATGCCTTGCAGGTCGCGGTTCAGTTTTTCGGTTTCGGCGAACAGGCGGTGGGCTTCCGGCTTCGGATACAGCTTGCCGCGCACGCGCTCGAACAGCGGCATGCCCAGCTGCAGTTCGCAGTGCTGCAGGACTTTGGTGACGGCCGGCTGCGAGATGTGCAGCACCTGTGCTGCGCCGCTAATGGTGCCGACTTGCATGATCGCGTGAAAAACTTCTATGTGACGCAGCCGCATCTTCCTCTTTCGCTATGACGATGCGCTACTGTAGCAGGAGTGCCGCCCGGACGCTGCCATCACTTTGGTCGAGCAATGCACGCGCCCGCGCCACCGGGATCTGGCGCAACAGCACCACGATCGCCGCCTTGACGTGGTAATCGCATTGCTCCAGCACGAAACCCGCGCTGGCTTCATCGGCGCCGGTGGCGTGCATGGTCAGCGCCACGGCACGGCGCAGCAGCTTGGCGTTGGAGGCCTTCATGTCTACCATCAGGTTGCCGTAGACCTTGTGCAGCCGCACCATGATGGCGCTGGAGATGGTGTTGAGCACGATCTTCTGCGAGGTGCCAGCCTTCAGGCGCGTGCTGCCGGAGATGACTTCCGGTCCGGTATCAAGCGTGATGCCGAACTCGGCCCGCGCGGCAACCGGCGCATCGATGTTGTTGGCGATGCCGATGGTCAGTGCGCCGGCGGTGCGGGCGGCGTCCAGCGCCCCCAGCACATAGGGTGTGCTGCCGGAAGCGGCCAGCAGGATGACCACATCGTCGGGCTGCGGCAGCAAGGCCGCCAGGTCAAGGAAGCCTTGCTTGCTGTCGTCCTCCGCGCCCTCCACCGCCTTGAACATGGCGCCCTTGCCGCCGGCTAGCAGTGACAAGGCGCGTTCATGCGGCCACGAAAATGTCGGATGCAATTCCACCCCATCCAGCACCCCGAGCCGGCCCGAAGTGCCGGCGCCGACGTAGATCAGCCGTCCGCCGGCGGCGATGCGCGGTACTGCTGCCTCGACCACGGCAGCGATCACGTCGGCCGCGGCGCGCACCGCGGCGACGGCGTTGAGCTGGTCGTCGATCAGCGTATCGACCAGCGAGGCCACCGGATACTGATCCAGGCCGGCATGTTCCTGACTGGGGGTTTCGGTTTTAAGCATGTTGAAAGTGTAAGCTTGAACCTCGCCACGCAGTCATGAAAGCTTGCCGGGCACTCATTCCGAAAAGTTATACGGCAAGAGCTGGTTTTCATTGGCAGGCGGCCTCCGCGCACAGTATTCTTGGCCATCGAATCTATTTATTGGGCCAACATGAAACGCGAAATGCAGGCCTTGATGGGAATGTTGTTGATGGCGGGCGCCAGCGGCGGCGGCGTGGCCGCGTCGCTGGACCAGGAACTTGCCGCCATTGCCGCCGACCAGGCGATGCCGCTGGCCAGCCTGTCGGTGCTGGCTGTGCGCGGCGGCAAGGTGCAGTACCAATATCAAACCGGCCAGCGCCGCATCGGCCCAGCGGCCGCGCCGGCCAATGCCGACACGATGTACCGCATCGCTTCGATCTCCAAGATGATGACCACTTTCGGCGTGATGCGGCTAATCGAGCAGCATCAGCTGGAGCTGGATACCGACGTGAGCCGGTATCTCGGTTACGCGCTGCGCAATCCGCACTTCCCCGATCAGGCGATCACCTTGCGCATGCTGCTGACGCATACCTCGTCCTTGCGTGACGACGCCGGCTACTTCTGGGGCGCGGACGTCGCCATCCGCGACAAGCTGACCAGCGCCACGGCCGGCATGTGGGCGGGCGATCACGGCCCGGGCGGCTACTTCACGTACACCAACCTGAACTGGGGCGTGATCGGGACCATCATGGAGAAAGTCAGCGGCGAGCGTTTCGACCGCTTGATGAAGCGCTTGCTGCTGGAACCGATGGGCCTGCGCGGCGGCTATAACCCGTCCGAGTTCTCCGCCGCTGAGATCGACAACGTGGCGACGCTGTACCGCAAGCGCACCGTCGATACCGAGGTCTGGAATCCCGACGGTCCGTGGATCGCCCAGGTGGACGACTACGGTGTTCGGCCGCCTGCTGCGCCTGCCGGCATCGCCAGCTACGTCGTCGGCAACAACGGCACGCTGTTCAGTCCGACCGGCGGGCTGCGCATCTCGGCCGCCGACATGGGCAAGATCATGCTGATGCTGACCAACCACGGCCGCTATCAGGACCGCCAGATTCTTCAACCCGAATCGGTGGCGCTGATGTTCAGCCAGCAGTGGAAACACAACGGCAGCAACGGCGATACCTATCGCGGCCTGTATCACAGCTGGGGTTTGGGCAGCCAGCGTTTCGATGACAAGCGCCTGGTTGAGGGCGGTGGCTTCAGCGCCAGCGGCCATCTGGGCGAGGCATATGGTTTGATTTCCACCTTCGTCGTCGATCTGCAGCACGGCAATGGCATGGTGTCGCTGATCGGCGGCACCGGCGCCGACCCGGACAGCAATCCCGGCCGCTATTCGGCGATGACGCGTAGCGAAGAGCGCATCCTGACGGCGCTGTATCGTCACGTTATCCTCGGTCGGTGACCCGATGAGCGAGGTGATCGTCATCGGCGGCGGCGTGGTGGGCTTGACCTCGGCATGGTGGCTGGCCGAGGCTGGCTATCGCGTGACGCTGGTCGAGCGTGAGGCCGAGGTCGGTAGCATGGCCAGCTACCGCAACGGCGGGCAGCTCAGCTATCGCTATGTGTCGCCGCTGGCCGATGCCGGCGTGCCGTTGAAGGCTTTGCAGTGGCTGTTTCAGCCGGATGGTCCGCTGCGCTTCCGGCTGGAGGCGGACTGGCGACAATGGCGCTGGATCGCGCAATTCCTCGGCAACTGCAATGCCGCCGCCAACCGACGCACCACCGCCACGCTGCTGCAACTTGGGGACCTGAGCCGCCATGCGATGAACGAATTGTCGCTGCACGTGCCGCTGTCCGACTTCGCCTGGCGGGATGCTGGCAAGCTGGTGGTGTATCGCAGTGCGCGGCTGTTCGAGCACGCTGCCATGCTTGCCGCCGCCGACGCCGAAGTGTTGACGCCGGCCGCCACGGCATTGCGCGAGCCCGCGCTGGCGGCGTTGCAAGGCGATCTGGCGGGCGGCATTTTCAATCCCGGCGAGGCGGTGGCGGATTGTCACGCGTTCTGTGTGAAGCTGATGCAGCGCCTGGAAAGCCATCCCAATTTTAAGGGCGTTCTGCATCGCGATGTGACCGGGATACGTACCGATCGCGGCAAGGTGGCATGGTTGTGCACCGCAGCCGGCCCGCTTCGCGCCGACCATTTCGTGCTGGCCGCAGGCATCCAGAGCCGCGATCTCGCGGCAAGCGCCGGCATCTATCTGCCGCTGTATCCGCTCAAAGGCTACAGCCTGACTGCGCCGATCCGCGCGGACGATGTCGCGCCGGAGATCAGCGTGACCGACTTTGAACGCAAGGTTCTGTATGCGCGCATCGGCTCGCAATTGCGCGTGGCGGCGATGGTGGACATGGTGGGCGCCGATACGCGCATCAATCAGCGTCGCGTGCAGGGACTGGTGCGCCTGGCGAAGGAAGCCATGCCTGGCGCAGCCGACTACGACCGTGCCGACGCGTGGGCTGGCTTGCGTCCCGCGACGCCGAGCAGCGCGCCCATCATCGGCGCCACGCGCTACGGGAATCTGTGGCTGAATGTGGGGCACGGCCCGCTGGGATTCACGTTTGCCTGCGGCACGGCCAGCCTGCTGGCGGGCATGCTGCGTGGCGCGTCGTCGCCCATCGCGCTGGATGGGCTGACCCTGCGTGCCCGTCATTCCCGCGCAAGCGGGAATCCATACTGATTAGCCCAGCCGGCTCAGCATGGGTTCCCGCTTGCGCGGGAACGACGGGTTAGCGGTGTTGGAACAAGCGCAGGATGCTGGAGAAATCTTCCTGCCCGTGGCCTTGCTGTTGGTGCAGTTGATACAGCTGACGCGCCAGGCTGCCCAGCGGCGTGACCGCCTGCGCCGACTGCGCGGCCTGCTGCGCCAGTCCCAGGTCTTTCAGCATCAGCGCGGTGCCGAAACCGCCTGCATAGCCGCGAGACGCCGGCACATTGTCCATCACGCCGGGCCACGGGTTGTACAGCTCCAGCGCCCAGTTGCGGCCCGAACTCTTGGCCATGATATCCGATAGCACTTTCGGATCGAGACCGTGGGAGACGCCCAGGTTCAAGGCTTCCGAGGTACCCGCCATCAGTATCCCCAGCAGCATGTTGTTGCAGATTTTTGCGACCTGTCCGGCGCCCGGGCCGCCTGCGTGGAAGATGTTCTTGCCCATTTGCTCCAGCACGGGACGGGCGCGCTCCAGCGCCTCCGGCTCGCCACCGACGATGAACGTCAACGTACCGGCAGCCGCACCGGCAGTGCCGCCCGAGACCGGCGCATCGATCATCGCCAGGCCCAGCTTGGTTGCGGCTGCTGCCACCTCGCGTGCGGCATCGGCGGCGATGGTACTGCAATCGATGAACAGCGCGTTCGGCGCGGCGTTGGCCAGGATGCCCTGCTCGCCCAAGTACAACTCGCGCACATGACGGTCGGCGGGCAGCATGGTGATGACCACATCGGCCTCGCGCACCGCTGCGACGGCCGATGCGGCAGCGCGCGCGCCTGCGCTGTGCAGGTTTTCCATGGCTGCGGCTGACAGGTCGAACACCGACACCGTGCGGCCCGCGCGCAGCAGGTTGTGCGCCATCGGCGCGCCCATATTACCCAGTCCGATAAAAGCGATATGCATCTTGTCTCCTTGTTAGTTTAAGTCTGCCAACGGATGCTGCGGGCCCGGCGCCACGAAGAATTCGCCGACCCTGGCTTGCGCCTCGTCCAGCGTGGACGGCGACCATTGCGGTGCGTTGTCCTTTTCAACCAGCAGCGCCCGCACGCCTTCCGCGAAATCCGGATGGGCGCAGCATTGCAGGGCGACCACCAGTTCAAGGCGGAACACATCGGCCAGGCTGAGGTGGCGGCTGCGCTGCTGCATCTCCCACACCAGCGCCACCGACGATGGCGCGCCCTTCGCCAGCGCCGCAACAGCGCGTTGCAGCCAGACTGAATCACCCTGATAGCCGGTGATGGCGGCCACCACCTCGCTCAACTCGCGGCTGGCGGTCATCGCAGTGATGGTATCCCAGTTCTGGCGCAGCTCCGATGCCGGCAGCGTTTCCGGCGCCAGGCTCAGCGAGCGCAGCAGGCGGTCCACCACCACGGCGGGATCGGCGGTCCATTCAGCGGCGCACAAGGCTTCGACGACGTCCGCGCGTTGTTCTTGCGGCAGGAAATAGTCGCCCAGGCCGGTGAACAGCGCGTCATGTGCGTTCAGCGAGGCGCCGGTGAGTCCAAGAAACAAGCCGCTGCGGCCCGGCATGCGCGGCAGGAACCAGCTGCCGCCGACGTCCGGGAACAGACCGATGGTAATTTCCGGCATGGCGATGCGAGTGGTCGGCGTGACCACGCGATGGCTGGCGCCGGCCAACAGACCCAAGCCGCCGCCCATGACGATGCCGCCGCCCCAGACCACCAGCGGTTTCGGGTAGGTGTGGATCAGATGATCGAGCCGGTATTCCTCGCTGAAGAACGCCTGCGCCTGCTGGTTGGGCATGGCGCCGGGTTCGGCCAGGATGGCGTTGCGCAGCGTGCGCACGTCGCCGCCGGCGCAGAAGGCCTTGTCGGTGCTCGATTGCAGCACGACGCAGGCGATCGCATCGTCCTTGGCCCAGTCCTGCAAGGCGATGTAGAGCATGCGTATCATGTTCAACGTCAACGCGTGCAGCGACGACGGGGCGTTCAGCGTGGCGACGCCGATGCGCTTGCCGTCGGCCGCCGCGCGCGCTTCGAGCAACACGGCCGGTGCGTTTTCCATGGTGGCAGTATCACGCATTGGACCACCGTGCGGCACGTTTTTCCAGGAACGCTTGCACGCCCTCTTTCTGGTCCTGCGTGTCGAACAGGTCGACGAAGCGCTCGCGTTCCTGCGGCAACATGTGCTGCGGCGGCAGGCTGCGCGCGCCCTGGATCAGCGCCTTGCAAGCAGTGACGCTGCTCGGGCTCTGGCGCCACGATTTTTCCGCCAGCGCCAACGCGGCATCCAGCACCGTGCCGGTGGCGACCACTTCTTCCACCAGGCCGATCGCCAACGCGCGCTGCGCGTCGATGCGTTCGCCGCACAGGATCATGCGCTTGGCCCAGCCTTCGCCGACCAGCCACGACAATTGTTGCGTACCGCCGGCGCATGGCAGCAGGCCGACCGCAGCTTCAGGCAAGGCCATCTGTGCGTGTTCTTCGGCGATGCGGATGTCGCACGCCAACGCGCACTCCAGCCCGCCGCCCATGGCGTAGCCGTTGATGGCGGCGATGCTGACGCCGCGGAAGCCGGACAGCGCCTCGAACGCCTTGCCGAAGCGCTGCGCCATCGCGCGCGCCACGGCCTTGTCGCCGTCGGCGAACAACTTCAGGTCGGCGCCGGCCGAGAAGAACTTGGCGCCGCCACCGGTGATCACCAGCGCGTAGATGTCGCGTTCGGCGTTCAGGTCGGCCACCAGTTCGGCCAGGGCCGCCAGGCTTTCCAGCGTCCACGTATGGGCAGGCGAGTTGTCGAGCGTGACGACGGCCGTGTGCTGGCGTCGTTCCACTTGCAGGTTTGCGTAGGTTTTATTCATTTGATATTCTCCGTTGCGCCTTCGCGCAGGATGGCCCTGCCGACGATGAGGCGCATGATTTCATTGGTACCTTCGAGGATTTGATGCACCCGCGTGTCGCGCACGTGGCGCTCCAGCGGATACTCGCGGATGTAGCCGTAGCCACCGTGCAGTTGCAGCGCTTCGTTGGCGACGGCGAAACCGGCGTCGGTGGCGAAGCGCTTGGCCATGGCGCAGTAGACGCTGGCGTCGGGACTTTCCTGGTCCAGCTTCCACGCGGCCAGCCGCACCATCTGGCGCGCGGCGACCAGCTCGGTCACCATGTCGGCCAGCTTGAATTGCAAAGCCTGGAACTGCGCCAGTTCGCGACCGAACTGGATGCGTTCCTTGATGTAGCTGCATGCCCGCGCCAGCGCCGCCTGCGCCGTGCCGACCGAACAGGCGGCGATGTTGATGCGGCCGCCGTCCAGTCCCTTCATCGCGATGGCGAAACCCTGGCCCGGCTCGCCGAGCAGGTTGGCCGCCGGGATCGTCACGTTGTCGAAGTGGATGGCGCAGGTGGGCTGGCTTTTCCAGCCCATCTTCTCTTCGTTCTTGCCGAAGCTGATGCCCGGCGTGTCGGCCGGGACCGCGAAGGCCGAGATGCCGGAGGCGCCATCCATGCCGGTGCGCGCCATCACCACCAGCAGGTCGGTGCTGCCGGCGCCGGAGATGAAGGCCTTGCTGCCGTTGAGCACGTAGCGCTCGCCCTGACGTTCGGCGCGGGTGCGCAGCGAGGCGGCGTCCGAGCCGGCCTGCGCTTCGGTCAGGCAGTAGCTGGCCAGCGCCTGGCCGCTGGCGAGGCGCGACACCCATTGCTCGCACACGGCCTGGCCGCCCCAACGCGCCACCATCCAGGTCGCCATATTGTGGATCGACAGGTAGGCGGTGGTGGAGGTGCAGCCGGCGGCCAGCTCTTCGAAGATGATGGACGCTTCCAGCCGCGACAAGCCGAGCCCGCCCAGATGCTGCGGCGTGTACAGCCCGCAGAAGCCGAGCTCGCCCGCCTTGGCCAGCGTGTCGCGGCAGAAATGGCCGTCGGCATCCCAGCGCGCGGCGTTGGGCGTGAGCTCGCCGTCGGCAAACTCGCGCGCCGCCTGCTGGAAGGCTTGCTGCTCTTCGTTGAGCGCGAAGTCCATGCTCATTACTTCAGGCTGATGGTGGTGTTGACCTGGCCGACCGACGCCGCGTCCGCGAACCAGCGCTGGGTGATGGTCTGGGTTTGGGTGTAGAACAGCACCACTTGCTTGCCGTACGGGCCCAGGTCGCCCAGCTTGGAGCCGCGCGAGCCGGTAAAGCTGAACAGTGGGACCGGCACCGGAATCGGCACGTTGATGCCGACCTGGCCGACGTCGATGTCTTCCTGGAACTTGCGCGCGGCGGCGCCGCTTTGGGTGAACAGCGCTGTGCCGTTGCCGTTCGGGTTGGCGTTGACCAGGGCGATGGCTTCGTCCAGCGTGTCGGCCTCGACGACGATCAGCACCGGTCCGAAGATTTCCTGGTCATACACCGCCATGCCGGGCTTGACGCCGGACAGGATGGTCGGGCCGATGAAGTTGCCGTTCGGGTAGCCGTCGACCTTGATGGCGCGGCCGTCCAGCGCCAGGTGGGCGCCCTGCTCCAGGCCCTTGCCGATCAGCGCCAGCACGCGCTCCTTGGCGGCGCAGGAAATGACCGGACCAAGGTCGGGATTGTTCTTGCCGGCGCCGACCGACAACGCGCCGGCCTTTTGCACCAGCTCAGGCAGCCAATCACGCGCTGCGCCGACCAGCACGGCGACGGAGGCCGCCATGCAGCGTTGGCCGGCCGCGCCGAAGCCCGCGCCCAGCAGCTGGTTCAGCGTTTGCTCCTTGTTCGCATCCGGCAGGACGACGGCGTGGTTCTTGGCGCCCATCATGCACTGGGCGCGCTTGCCGGACAGCGTGGCGCGTTCATACACATGCTTGCCGACGTGGCTGGAGCCGACGAAGGAAACGGCGCGGATATCGGGATTGTCGCACAGCGCGTTGACGACTTCTTCGCCGCCATGCACCACGTTCAGCACGCCGGCGGGAATGCCGGCTTCCAGCGCCAGCTTGACCAGCTTTACCGTCACCAGCGGATCCTGCTCGGAAGGCTTGAGCACGAAGGTGTTGCCGCAGGCGATGGCCATCGGGAACATCCACAGCGGAATCATGGCCGGGAAGTTGAACGGCGTGATGCCTGCGCACACGCCCAGCGGTTGCAGCACGCTGTAGGTGTCGACGCCGCCGGCCACGTTCTGCGCGAACTCGCCCATTTGCAGCGAGCCGATGTTGGCGGCGTGCTCGACCACTTCCAGGCCGCGGAAGATGTCGCCCTCGGCGTCGAGCAGGGTCTTGCCTTGTTCGGCGGTCAGCGTGGCGGCCAGGTCGGCCATGTTTTCACGGATCAGTTGCTGGTACTTGAGGAAGATGCGGGCGCGGGCGCCGATCGGCGTCTTGCGCCAGGTCTTGAAGGCGCGTTGGCCGGCGGAGACCGCCTGCGCCACTTCGTCCACGGTGGCAAACGGCACGCGGGCCAGCACTTCCTGGGTGGCGGGGTTGACGACGTCGCGCCAAACGGTGGTGCGGGATTCGACCCATTCGCCATTAATCAGCAAGGGTACGGTGGGGATAGCTGCGGTCATCGTCGGTCTCCTGGTGGTGTTTCGAAAGCTTGCGTTTTTTGCTAATTGTTTGCATTATTCGCTTATCCGAAACGTGCGTAAAGACGTAAAAATGCGAGGAATTGTGAAGCTGATGCTGGAATTTTGCGAAGGTTGCGAAGATGTCTAAGGTTTTCATGGGGGTACGTTTGCAGCGGCTGCGCGAGGAGCGCAAGCTGACCCAGGCCGCGCTGGCCAAGTTGCTGGACATCTCGCCCAGCTACCTGAACCAGATCGAACGGAACCAGCGGCCGCTGACCGTGTCTATCCTGTTGCGGGTGGGCGCGGTGCTGGGCGTGGATCCACAGATCTTCTCCGAGCACGACAGCGCCGGCCTGGTGGCCGATCTGCGCGATGCCTTCAGCGAGTTGCCGGATGCCGATACCTCATTGGCGGAACTGAAGACGCTGGTCGAGAACATGCCGGGCGTGGCGCGCGCCATCGTGCAGATGCAGAGCCGCTACCGCATGGTCGCAGGTCGCGCGGCGGCGCTGGAATCGCAATTCGACGATGGCAATCGAGGCATCAGCGTGGCGCCGCCTTCGGTGGATGAGGAGGTGCGCGATTACCTGAACCAGCGCCAGAACTATATCGATGAGCTGGACCAGGCCGCAGAGCTGGTCCCGGACGCCAGCGCGGCCGCCTTGCAGCGACGCTTGGCGGAGCGACACAGCGTGACGGTGCTGGCCGCGCATCAGTCCGGATTGCCAGCGGCGCGGCGTCGGTATGATCCAGATCAGAAAATACTTTGGCTGCCCGAATCGATCAGCGAGGGCCAGCGGGCGTTCCAGATGGCGGCCCAGTTGGGCTTGCTGGAACAGGCGGAGGCGATCGAGTCACTGCTGCGGGCAGCATCGTTTTCCAGCGACGCCACGCGCGATGGGGCGCGCCTGGCGCTGTCGAACTACTTTGCCGGGGCGGTACGGCTGCCCTACCGGCGCTTCCTGGCGGCGGCCGAGGCTTGCGGCTACGATATCGAGCTGCTGGCGGGACAGTTCGGCGTCAGCTTCGAGGCGGTTTGTCACCGGCTCAGCACGATGCAGCGGCCCGGATTTGCCGGCTTGCCGGTGTTTTTCGTGCGCGTGGACCGGGCCGGGAACATCTCCAAGCGACAGTCGGCGGCGGCGTTCCACTTTTCCCGCGCGGGCGGGACCTGTCCGCTGTGGGTGGTGTACGAGGCGTTCAGCCTGCCGGGCCAGGTGTTGCGGCAAGTTGCGCGCATGCCGGACGGCAGCACCCATCTGTGGATCGCGCGTCAGGTCAGCAGCGGCCCGGCCGGATTCATGGCGCCGGGCAAATCGTTCGCCATCGCGCTGGGATGCGACATCAGCCAGGCGCAGCGCATGGTGTACGCCAAAGGCCTGGACCTGGCCAATCCGGACGTCGCCACGCCCATCGGCAATGGTTGCAAAGTCTGCGAACGCAATGACTGCCCGCAACGAGCGTTTCCGTCCATTTTGCGTCAGAAACCCGCCTTAGGTTCCTCAGGAACTCAGCCCCGTCCTACAACCACACCGCTTGCGCACCTATAGCTGTACCGGGGCGCTCCAAGCATGATGAGCTTAGTCACCGCGTTATCCAACGCGGGACCTTACTCACCATCTGGAGACCAACATGAGCTACCTAGACCGCGATACCTACGGCATTTACAGTGATACCTCGGACGGCCCCGGCCCTCGGCTGATGGGCGCAGACACACTGATCGGTGAAGACGTCTACAACCTCCAGGACGAAGACCTGGGCGACATCAAGGAAATCATGCTCGACATGCGCCAGGGCCAGGTTGCCTATGCGGTGCTGTCGTTCGGCGGCTGGCTGGGCATGGGCGACAAACTGTTCGCCGTCCCCTGGCAGGCGTTGCAGCTGGATACCGCCAACAAGCGCTTCCTGCTGGACGTATCCAAGGAACACCTGAAGAACGCCCCCGGCTTCAACAAGGATAACTGGCCCGATATGGCCAGCGCCGAATTCAGCACCCAGATCCACAACTTCTACGGCACCCAGCAGAACGTCCCCGGCGCCCGCACCGCCAGCGGCAGCGTAATGGGCAGCGGCACCGGTAGCCTGCAAAGCGATCCGGGCGCCAGCGCCAGCCGCACCACCCCGGGCAGCAGCAGCGGCAACATGTAGTCACAACATGTAGCGGCTGGCCCACAGAACGCGCAGATTGGCTCGTCAAGGCATGCGATAGCAAGCGTGCCTGACGGGCATCTCTGGTCTAATTGTTGCATCGACAGCAAGCAGACCAACCATGCAAAAATCCTACGCCCTTCCCCTGATCGCGCTGGCGCTGTGCGCCGGCAACCCTTCCGCTTTCGCCTTCGAACCCCTGCCGCCCGAAACCATGGATGACGCCCGCGTCTTCAAGGTCGAGATATTGCAGGTCACCGATATCGAGCCTTACCAGCAGGCCTACACCGGCTTTCTCAAGTCGCTGCAAGACAGCGGCCTGGTTGAGGGCAAGAACCTGAGCATCAACCGCGTGGCCATCGACTTCGACGTCGAAAAAGGTGGCTTCTGGAACCGGCTGGGCGTGTTGCTGCGCATCCGCCAGGAGACCAGCCGCATCGTCACCACCAAGCCCGACCTGGTGCTGACCATCGGCACGCCGGCCACCAAGTATGCGCGCGGCATGCTGGTCGACGCCCATATCCCGCTGGTGTTCACGGCGGTGGCCAATCCCGAGGATGCCGGCTGTATTTCGCTGGTGGACGCCGGCGAAGGCGCCACCGGCTCCACCCTGTACACCGACATGTCGGACTCGCTGAAACTGGTCCGTGACGTGTTCCCCAATGCGCACCGGATCGGCATGGTGCATACCGACGATGAAAACGGTGTCGCCAACGTGGCGGCGGCAACCCGCGACGGCAAGCCGCTGGGCCTGGACGTGACCACGCGGCTGGTGAACAAATCCGACCCGATCGCGCCGACGCTGAAGGAACTGTACAACGGCGGTCGCGGCGTCGATATCTTCGCGGTGCCGCTGGACACTTACTACGGCCTGCACCGCTACGAGGCGGCGATCGACCTGGGCGATTTCGGCATCGAGAACAAGGTGCCGGTGGTGACGCTGGCGATGGTGCGCGTGCCTGGCGCGGCGCTGTACGTGGGCGCGGATTTCACCCAGGTCGGCCGGCTGGCCGGCAACCAGGCGGCCAGGATCCTGCAACGCCACACCAAGCCGGACGTCATGCCCATCCTGCGCCAGATGACGCCGACGGTGATGGTGGATCCGGCGCGCATGGCGGCGCTGAAGGTCACCCTGCCGGCCGCGATGGTGGCCCACAAGACCGAGACCAGCAGCGGCTTCTGGCAGATCGACATGAGCCAGTAGACGCACCAATATCGGGCATTTTCTCTGGCACGTTTCTTGATAGAAGAGAAATGTACTCATCAGGGAATGTTCGATATGGCTAAATTCTTCAACGAAATGACCGCCGACGGGCTGGCCCACCATGCCAGCGCCGAGGTACGTGAACACTACCGCGAGTTTTGCGGCTGGCTGCAGCGCCAGTCGGCCGAGACCATCGAGCGCAAGCGGGCCGAGGCCGACCTGACCTTCCGCCGGGTCGGCATCACCTTCGCCGTCTATGGCGACGATGCCGGCACCGAGCGGCTGATCCCGTTCGACACGATACCGCGCATTATCCCGGCGGGCGAATGGAAGCGGCTGCAGACCGGGCTGGTACAGCGGGTCCAGGCGCTGAACATGTTCATCCATGATATTTATCATGACCAGAACATCATCAAGGCCGGCATCATCCCCGCCGAGCAAATCTACAAGAACGCTCAATACCGGCCGGAGATGCAAGGCATCAAGGTGGTGTCCGACATCTATGCGCACATTGCCGGGGTCGACATCGTGCGCGCCGGCCAGGGCGAGTTTTACGTGCTGGAGGATAACCTGCGGGTGCCGTCCGGCGTCTCCTACATGCTGGAAGACCGCAAGATGATGATGCGGCTGTTCCCCGAGCTGTTCGCCCGCAACAAGATCGCGCCGGTCGACCACTATCCCGATTTGCTGCTGGATAACCTGCGCTCGGTGGCGCCGATGGGCATCAACGATCCGACCGTGGTCGTCATGACGCCGGGCATGTACAACTCGGCCTACTTCGAGCACGCCTTCCTGGCGCAGCAGATGGGCGTGGAGCTGGTCGAGGGCAAGGATTTGTTTGTCAGCGATAACACGGTGTTCATGCGCACCACGCGCGGCCCCAAGCGGGTGGACGTGATTTATCGCCGGCTGGACGACGATTTTCTCGATCCGCTGGCGTTCCGCCCGGATTCCTCGCTCGGCGTGCCGGGCCTGCTGTCGGTGTACCGCGCGGGGCGCGTCACGCTGGCCAACGCGATCGGCACCGGGGTGGCGGATGACAAGTCGATCTACCCCTTCGTTCCCGACATGATCAAGTTCTACCTGTCCGAGGAGCCGGTGCTGAACAATGTACCGACCTATCAGTGCAGGAAGAAGGAAGATCTTGCCTACACGCTGGCCAACCTGCCGGAGTTGGTGGTCAAGGAAGTGCACGGCGCCGGCGGCTACGGCATGCTGGTCGGACCGGCCTCGACCAGGCAGCAAATCGAGGACTTCCGGCGCCGCCTGATCGCCAAGCCGGACGGCTACATCGCCCAGCCGACGCTGGCCTTGTCGGCCTGCCCGACTTATGTGGAGAGTGGCATCGCGCCGCGCCACATCGATTTGCGTCCCTTCGTCCTGTCCGGCAAAACCATTTCGATGGTGCCGGGCGGCCTGACCCGCGTGGCCTTGCAGGAAGGCTCGCTGGTGGTGAACTCGTCGCAAGGCGGCGGCACCAAGGATACCTGGATTTTGGAACGCTAAGGAGAGCCCATGTTAAGCCGTACCGCCGATCACCTGTTCTGGATGGCGCGCTACACCGAGCGCGCTGAAAACACCGCCCGCATGCTCGATGTCAACGTGCAGACCTCGATGCTGCCGCAATCCGACGAAGAAAACGCCCACGGTTGGCGCGCCATGCTCGGCATCTCCGAGCTGCAGTCCGCCTTCGACCGCAAGTACGACGCGCTGGAGGCGCGCGCCGTCATCGATTTCATGGTGCGCGACCCGGACAACCCCTCCTCCATCGTCGCCTGCCTGACCGAAGCGCGCGAAAACGCCCGCGCCGTGCGCGGCACCTTGACCACGGAAGTATGGGAAATCCAGAACCAGACCTGGCTGGACATGCAGAAACGGCTGGACAGCGATCTGCTGGAAACCGATCCCAGCAAGTTCTTCGAATGGGTCAAGTTCCGCTCGCATTTGTCGCGCGGCGTCACAGTTGGCACCATGTTGCGCGACGAAGCCGTGCATTTCATCCGGCTTGGCACCTTCCTGGAGCGGGCCGACAACACCGCCCGCATCCTCGACGTCAAGTTCCACGGCGGCGGCGCGGAAAGCACCGGCGAGGCCATGACCCAGCGCGACTTCTATTACTGGGGCGCGCTGTTGCGCTCGGTGTCCGGCTTCGAGATCTACCGCAAGGTGTATCGCGACGTCATCACGCCGGCGCGCATCGCCGAGTTGCTGATGCTGCGCGGCGACATGCCGCGTTCCCTGCTGGCATGCATGGACGAGGTGGTTCAGAACCTGCGCGAGGTGCGCAACGACGTTTCCGCCGATACCGAACGGTTTGCCGGCCGGCTGCACGCCGAACTGCAATTCGGCAAAATCGACGACATCCTCGCGGCCGGACTGCACGACACCCTGACCGGCTTCCTGGCCGACATCAATCAACTGGGCAATCGCGTCAGCCGCGATTTCCTGGTGCCGCTGGCGGCTTGACACGAGGCACTCTATGCAACTGACGATACGTCACGAAACGCGCTACACCTACACCACGCCGCTGGCCTACACCATCCAGCAGCTGCACCTGACGCCGCGCGCCGAGGCGCAGCAGCACGTGCTGTCGTGGAACATCGCCATGCCGGGCCATGTGCACGCCTACACCGACGCCTACGGCAACCTGTCGCACATGATGACGATGAACGTGCCGCACCAGGGGTTGACCATCGTGGCCGGCGGCGTGATCGAGACCACCAGCCCGAAACAGGGCCGGATTCCCAACGGCGACAGCCTGTCGCCGCTGATCTATACCGTGTCGACGCGGTTGACCGAGCCCACACCCGGCATCCTGGAACTGGCGGCGTCCTGCTTGCCGGACGGCAAGGCACAGACCAAGGATCTGATCCGCCTGGCGGAGCACATCTTTGGTGCGGTCCGGTATCAAAGCGGTGCGACCGCCGTGACCACCACCGCCAGCGATGCGCTGGCGCTGGGCGAAGGCGTGTGCCAGGACCACGCCCACCTGTTCCTGGCCTGTTGCCATGCGCACGGCATACCGGCGCGCTACGTGTCCGGCTATATCGACCCGGAAACCAGCGACCACGCCGCCAGCCACGCCTGGGTGGACGCCTGGGCCGAGGACAAGGACTACACCGGCTGGGTCAGCATCGATGTGACCCACGCGCGGCTGATGACGGATGCCTATTGCCGCCTGGCCATCGGGCGCGACTACGATGCGGCGGCGCCGGTGCGCGGCGTACGGCGCGGCGGCGGCACCGAGTCGATGAGCGTGGATGTGCAGATCGTGCCCCAATAGGATTGGGCTGCAACTGCGGGGTGTACAATAATAATTATTCTAATCAATAACTTGTAACGATGACCTATTGTGTGGGCATGCGCCTGAATGCCGGGCTGGTGTTTCTATCCGACTCACGTACCAACGCTGGCGTGGACCAGGTCGGCACTTTCCGCAAGATGAGCGTGTTTGAGATTCCCGGCGAGCGCATGATGGTGATGATGACCGCTGGGAATCTGTCGATCTCGCAATCGATACGCCAGCTGTTGTCCGAACAGCAGAATGCAGACGGCCACAGCATCTGGACCGCCACCAGTATGCACGAGGCGGCCCGCCTGCTGGGCGACGCCGTACGCCAGGTGCACGAGCGCGACGCCAAGTCGCTGGCCGAGTTCGGCATTGAGTTCAACGTCAGCATCATTTTCGGCGGTCAGATCAAGAACGAACGCTGCCGTTTGTTCCAGATCTATTCGGCCGGCAATTTTATCGAGTCACACGACGAAAATACCTATTTCCAGATCGGCGAGGCCAAGTACGGCAAACCCATCATCGACCGCGTGGTCACCCCCGCCACCAGCCTGGACGACGCCGCCAAGTGCGCGCTGATCTCGATGGATTCGACCTTGCGCTCGAACGTTTCCGTCGGCCTGCCGCTGGATTTGCTGGTCTATGAGACGGACAAGCTGGCGGTCACCCATTTCGTCACCATCGACGAGCGCAACCAGTATTTCCAGATGATACGCAGCACCTGGGGCCATCAACTGAAGCGCGTATTCGAAGGCCTGGACCATCCGGTCTGGGACGCCGCGCCCGAGGCCACCAGCAATGTGCTGCACTCGGCACAGGCCGGCAGCCAGCCGGTGCGCGTGGCGCCGCCGGCCAACGTTGCGATGCCGCCGCTGTCGAGCGCGCCATTGCAGACGTTGACGCAACAGTTTCATGACGGGCAGCAGTAACGCCAGCCTTCAGGAAAGAGTATGATGCAAGGAGTTTTCACCTTACACGGAGCGATGCATGTCTGACGCCTTACCGCCGGTAGCCGAGGAACAAATCTTTTCGGTTGATACCTTGCTCAAGTACATGGGCAATGACGATAAAGCGCTGGCCGTAGTATCGAAGATCGTGCGCGACGCTTGCGCGCCGGGCATGGCGCCGATGCAGCAGACCGCCGTCGCTTTGCGCGAGGAACGTTACACCGACGCCGGGAAAATCCTGCACAGCCTGCGCGGATCGATAGGCACGCTGGGCGCCAAGCGCCTGGTGACCGCCTCGCTCAAACTGGAGCAGGCCATCGCCGGACGCCTGCTGGACCAGGTCCCGGCGCTCTTGCAGGAGCTGGAATCCGAGTATCAGCTGGTATTGCAGGCGGCCGACGGCTGGCTGCAAGGCAATGCGTCACAAAACGGCCAAACCGCCCAAGCCTGAAGTTACAGTTACACGCTGGTCTGCTACCACTTTCACCAGCGGTCACCCGGACCGCTGCGTTCATTCCACGCCTCATGATTGCCTGATCAGTTTATCGCTGTCTCAGAGTCAACTATTTACAACGCAACAAGCACTAAAGTCAAAAGAAACAGGCGTATTATTCAGTAATTGTGAATACCTATCCGTGCTGCAGTGCAACCAAGCGCATCCTTTTAGTGCTTTATTGCCCCTCTTAACGAATGGTTACAATTGTTACCCTGAATATCGCCTTGCGAACAGGAGGCTGAAAAGCTTCGTGATAATATCCGACCCGTACTGGGAAATCCAAGGCGGCTAGCAAGGCAGGATCTAGTGTGCGCCATGTTTGCCCGCGATTTTGTAGAATGGAAAGATAAGTCTATTGCGCTAGAGCATCTTGCGGAATTGATAATTTGTCTCAGTGCAAGTATAATGGTGCGTTGCGTCGAGACGGCTGGGCGACGCGTGCAGCATTGGAAGCGCCACAGCAGATGGTCTCGGGTTACAGCCTTGGACAACGCAGTAGTAGGCTTTTCTCTCGGACGGTGGTACTGCTTTAACCAAGGGTAACTAAAATATGGAATTATTCAACAAGTCTGGCGTGCTGGTATCGTCGGTGCTGGTGCTGGTTGGAGCGTTGATCGCTTGCCAGGCCCAGGAAGACGGGATCCCTTCGCCGACCGCGATTGAAGCGGCCGCCATGCAGTTGGGGCCGCAAGGCCAGCCGGCGGCCGAGCGCCGCTTGCAAGAGTGGGCCGAACAGGGTTCGCCAGTGGCCCAGCGTGAACTGGCGCTGCGGTATCTGGCCAACCCGGCCAAGCGCGGTGAAGCCCAGCAGTTGTTCGAGCGCGCCGCCAATGCCGGCGACGCCCAGGCTGCGGTAGGATTGGTCGGCATGTATCATGGCAATTCCGCAGGCGCCAGCAACACCACCATCACCGCCGGCCGCGTGATCAAAGAAGCCGCCAACGTGAACTATTTGCCGCGCTGAACGCCTTGTTCCCTGCGCCATAGAGCCGCAACACCCGACTGGTGCTGCGGCTTTTTTATTATGTTGTTGATCTATATTTTACAAAACATGAATGGGAGCGCTGTATGGATCGGTTGCGTGCACTGGAGGTGTTCGTCGAGGTAGTGCGCAGGGAAGGTTTTGCCCGTGCCGCGGACGCGCTCGATACATCACCGGCCAACGTCACCCGCTACATCAGCGACCTGGAGGCGCATCTGCAAACCCGGCTGCTGAACCGCAGTTCGCGCAAGATGTCGCTCACCGCCAGCGGCGAGGCGCTGTTCGAGCGGGCCAAGTCCATCCTGGACGACGTGGCCGAGGCGGAAGCCATCGTTTCCTCCGCCACCATGCAGCCGCAGGGTGTGCTGCGCATCAACGCCCCGCTCAGCTTCGGCGTGCTGCACCTGGCGCCGCTGTGGGCCAGGTTCATGCAGAAATATCCCGACGTGCAACTGGATGTGGCGCTGATCGACCGCGTGGTCGACATCGTCGAGGAAGGCTATGACATGGCGATCCGCATCTCGCGCGCCGGCTCGGCCTCCAACGTGGCGCGCAAACTGGCCACTTCGCACAATATCCTGTGCGCTTCCCCTGCCTACATCCAGCAACGCGGCATGCCCATGCAACCCGCCGAACTGCTGCAACACAGCTGCATCGGCTACAGCTACGCGGCCACGGCCGACGAGTGGCAGATACTGGACGCCAACGCGCAGCCGCATACGGTCAAAGTGCGCTGTGTCATGCACACCAATAACGGCGATACCGCGCGCGGCGCGGCGCTGGGCGGCCTGGGCGTGATCTGGCAACCCAGCTTCCTGGTTGGCGCCGACCTGCGCGCAGGCAGGCTGGTGCGGGTACTGCCCGACTACCACATGCCCGATATCGATGTGCTGGCGGTCTACCCCAGCCGCCGCCACCTGAGCGCCAAGGTGCGGGTGATGATCGACTTCCTGGTCGATGAATTTTCCGGTACGCCCCCATGGGACCGCGCTGACTGATTTTCGGCCATAAAAATCCCCGAGTCCATTTGATGCACCTCATATAGCCTGCCCGTCATGGCGCAGATACTTGTCTGTGCTGACTGCACAGGAGGGGATGCGACGATGGATCAACGCGAACAATACCGGGAGCAATTGCAAGCCTTCACGCGCCAGCACCGGGCGGGGCATTGGAGCGGCAGCTTCGCGCAATTCATGGAGCAGGTGCTGCCGATGGCGCCCTGCCAGTTCGTGCGCAGTTCGCATCAATACATCTGGGACATGCTGGGCTGGAGCGGCCAGCAAGATGAAAACGGCAAGTTGCGCTGCAAGCTGTTCGCCGACGAACTGTTCGGCATCGACGATGCGCTGGCGCGCGTGGCCGACTACTTCAAGGCCGCCGCGGCGGGTTCGGAAGTCGGCCGGCGCCTGCTGCTGTTGCTGGGGCCGCCGTCCGGCGGCAAATCCACCCTGGTCATACGGCTCAAGCGCGGCCTGGAGGAATACAGCTACACCGACGCCGGCGCCCTGTTTGGCATCGCCGGCTGCCCGGTGCACGAATCGCCGCTGCATCTGGTGCCGCACACCATGCGGCCGGGCTTCCGCGAGACCTATGGCGTCGACCTGAGCGGCGAGTTGTGCCCCCATTGCCGGATGCGGCTGGAGCACGAGCTGAGCGGCGACTTCCTGCGCATGCCGGTCGAGCGCATCTTCATCTCCGAGGCCGGCCGCAGCGGCGTCGGCACGTATGCGCCGCATGATCCCAATACGGCCGATATCGCCGACCTGGTCGGCTCGGTCGACCTGTCCAAGGTGGCCGAGTTTGGCGACGAGGGCGATCCGCGCGCCTGGTCGTGGTCGGGCGCCGTCTACGCCGCCAGCCGTGGCATGCTGGAGATGATAGAAATCCTCAAGGTCAAGCGCGAATTCCTGTAACTCGGCTGCAAGGAGTCGACCCGGATCTGGCAAGCCTCGCGCTCGAAGAAGGTGGCGGCGTCGGTCACCGGCACGCCGCCCAGCGCGCATTCCAGCAACTGCCGGACTGGAAACGCCCCATTGCGGCGGTCGCCGACCGACACCACGATCTCATCGGCCGCATAGCGCCGCGCCAGCGACAGCAGCGACAGGTCGGCCGGCAGCAGCAGCGAAGCCGGCACGCAGGACACTTCCCCGGCCACCGGCACAAAGCCCACCACCTTGAACGCATGGAAGCCGACACTGCTGGCGCCCAGCTCCAGGCACTCGCGCGCGGTGGCGCCGTCGCCGATGACGATCAGGCGCTGCTCCAGCATGCCCGACTGCGCCGAGGTGAACACAATCAGCCGCGCCAGCAGCACCGCCGCCCCGCCCAGCACGAACACCACGCTGCCGACGCGGCCGAACTGCGCGCCCGGCAGCATGTTCGACAGCAAAGTCATCAGGCCAAAGCCCAGCACGAACGACGGCAGGATGCGCAGCAAGGTACTCTTGATGTCTTCCCTGGCTTGATTGTGCTGGTACATGCCCAGCGTGCTCATGCTCAGCACCATGACCAGCGCGAACGCCAGCGCCGGCAGGTACAGCTGGTCGCCGCCGTGCCGTCCCTTGAGCCACAGCGGCGCGCTGGCCACGGCGGCCGTCAACAGCACCAGCAACTCCAGCAACAACAGCATGAAGGCTATTTTAGACACATAGTGGTGGAATATCCTGATCACGATCCGCTCCCCGACACCACACAGCGGTGTAACCACGATCATCGCCAACACTAGGCGCTTGCGCCTTGAGCCGCCACAATTGGCTGGTCGGTTCAGGACTAAAAAGTCCAAAAATCAGCCGAAAATGACGCGTTCATGACAAATGGTCTATAGTCATGGTTCTCTACCGCATCCAAACGTAATCATGAAATTTGATGTTGCAATTGTCGGCAGCGGATTGGCCGGCCTGTCGGTCGCCCTCCACCTGGCCGAAACGCGCACAGTCGCGATCATTTCCAAACGCGCGCTGAAGGATGGCGCCAGCAACTGGGCCCAGGGCGGCATTGCCGCCGTGCTCGATTCGGGCGACAGCCACACCCAGCACATCGACGACACCCTGATCGCCGGCGGCGGCCTGTGCGACGAAAGCGCCACGCGCTACATCGTCGAACACGGCCGCGAGGCGATCGAATGGCTGATCGAGCAAGGCGTGCCCTTCACCAAGGACGATTCGGCCGAACTGGGTTTCCACCTGACCCGCGAAGGCGGCCACAGCCAGCGCCGCATCATCCACGCGGCCGACGCCACCGGCCACGCGGTGCAGGTCACGCTGGAGGAAAAAGTCCGCGCCCATCCGAACATCACGCTGTTCGAGCACCATTGCGCGATCGACCTGATCACCTCGGACAAGCTGCATCCGCACAAGAAAGCCAACGCCCAGCCCAAGTGCTACGGCCTGTACGTGCAGGACGAGAAGACCGGCCAGGTGCTGACCTTCGCCGCCGAGCACACGGTGATGGCCACCGGCGGCGCCGGCAAGGTCTATCTGTACACCACCAATCCCGACACCGCCAGCGGCGACGGCATCGCCATGGCCTGGCGCGCCGGCTGCCGCGTGTCGAACATGGAATTCATCCAGTTCCATCCGACCTGCCTGTACCACCCGTACGCCAAATCCTTCCTGATCACCGAGGCGATCCGCGGCGAGGGCGGCCTGCTCAAGCTGCCGCCGGAAGCCGGCGCCGCCGCCGGCAGCCGCTTCATGCTGGCCCACGACGAGCGCGCCGAACTGGCGCCGCGCGACGTGGTCGCGCGCGCGATCGACTTCGAGATCAAGAAACGCGGCCTCGACTACGTGCACCTGGACATCAGCCACAAGCCGGCCGAGTTCCTGATCGAGCACTTCCCGACCATTTACGCGCGCTGCCTGGAACTGGGCATCGACATCACCAAACAGCCGATACCGATCGTGCCGGCCGCGCACTACACCTGCGGCGGCGTGGTCACCGACCTGCACGGCCGCACCGACCTGCCGGGCCTGTATGCGGTGGGCGAAACCGCCTGCACCGGCCTGCACGGCGCCAACCGGCTGGCCAGCAATTCGCTGCTGGAATGCGTGGTCATCGGCCGCGCCTGCGCCACCGACATCGCCGCCAAGGAAAAAGGCGAAGTGCCCTACCTGCCGGACTGGGACGAAAGCCGCGTCACCGACGCCGACGAGGAAGTGGTCATCTCCCACAATTGGGACGAGCTGCGCCGCTTCATGTGGAATTATGTCGGCATCGTGCGCACCACCAAGCGGCTGGAGCGCGCCCAGCACCGTATCGCGCTGCTGAAGGAAGAGATCGACGAGTACTATCAAAACTTCCGCATCACGCACGACTTGCTGGAGCTGCGCAACCTGGTCGACGTGGCCAACCTGATCGTCAACAGCGCCTTGCAGCGGCACGAAAGCCGCGGCCTGCACTTCAGCCGCGACTACCCGGAGACCTTGCCGAAAGCGCTGCCGAGCATCCTGACGCCGGCGCGCCGCAAATAAGGAGCGGGCTTGATCACCGTGCGCGCAGCCCGGCCGGGCGATATCCCCGCGATGGAAGCGTTGATCGCCCGTTCGGGCATCGAGCTGAGCGACGGCTTCTACACCCAGGAACAGGCCGTGGCGATCACCCGCCATGTGTTCGGCGTCGATACGCAGCTGGTCGCCGATCACACCTATTTTTTGATTGAAAAGCATGGGGAGCTGGTGGCCTGCGGCGGCTGGAGCAAGCGCAGCACGCTGTTCGGCGCCGATCGCACCAAGCAAGGCGCCGATCCGCTGCTCGATCCGGCCACGGAAGCGGCGCGCATCCGCGCCTTCTTCGTCGAGCCGTCGGCGGCCCGCCAGGGGCTGGGCCGGCTGCTGCTGAGCCATTGCAGCGACGCGGCCGCCGCCGCCGGTTTCCACACGCTGGAACTGGCCGCCACCATGCCGGGCGTGCCGCTCTACCTGGCCTGCGGCTTTACGGTGGTGGAACGGTTTGAGATTACGCTGCCGGGCGACATCAAGGTGCCGCTGGCAAAAATGCAGAAAAGTATCAAGGCCTAGCGCCGGCCGGCGTCAGCCGCCGGCGCCATCAACCGACTTAAGCCGATTTCTTGCGGCGAGCCATGAAGCCCAGCAGGCCCAGGCCAGCCAGCAGCATGCCGTAGGTGGTAGGCTCAGGTACCGGCGGCGTCACGGCGCCGAAGCCGTCCAGATAGGCATAGCCGGTGTGGCCGGTCGGCTGGCAGTCGGAAGCCAGCAGCGACAGCGTGAAGCTGTGGCCGGACAGCGACTGGTCGATGCTCAGTTGCTCGACTTGCCAGCTTGGGGTGTAGAACAGGTTGCCTTCTTTGGAGAAGCGGCTGTCCACGCCCGAACCGGTGTAACCGGCGTTGTAGCTGCGGCTGATCAGCAACTGGCCGGTGGTGTCGTCGGTCAGGGTCAGTTTCATCAGCGCCGATTCATATTCCTGGTGGCCGCCGTTTTCCAGCACGGCTTTCCAGGCGAAGTAGATGTTCGCGTCGGTGTAGTTGCTGACTTTCTGGCTGATCGCGGTGGCATAGCCGCCGCTGGTCGTGTCTTCAGCGCGATACGAATAGTTGCCGCTGTACACGGTCGAACCCAGCAGCGCCCCCAGGTTAGGATCGACATAGCTGCTGTTGACCACGGCGCCACGGCTGCCGTTGTCACCGTTCAGGCTGCCACCAGGCAGGAATTGCGAAGGCTGCATGCTGTTGTCGACGCCGGCGCGATAGCCGCCGCCGGTGGTCCAGCCGCCCGTGGTGCCGGCCTCGAAACCGCCATTGTAGAAGCCATCCGCGTGCGCCATGCCCGTCAGACCCACCATTGCCACGACACCCGCCAATAATTGCAATTTCATCAAACTCGCTCCTTTAGTTAATAGTGTTTAAAAAACAAGCGAGATTATATTGCATTTAAGTCATTCCTAATTAATAATTTTTAACCGGATACATGAATTATTTTCATGGTTTGCGCAAGGCATGGGCGGCGAAGTGCAACAATTCCTCGCGCGCCATCGACGGCCTGGCCACATCACCCAGCACCGAACGCAGCGCCTGCCCTTCGACCAGGTCGAGCAGCAGGCACGCGGTTTCCCCGGGGTGGGCAGAGCGGCGCAGCCTGCCGCTGGCGGCGCCGGCCTCCAGCACGGCGCCCAAGGCCCGCAGCAAACCCTGGCGATTGCCTGCGAACGTGGCCGCGATCGAGGGATTGCGCACCGCCTCGGCCACCAACTCCAGCGTCATCAGCGCGTTCTCGGGCCGCGCCGCGTAGTCGAGATAAGCCTCCAGGAAACCCATCAAGGCCGCCATCGGATCGGCCGCCGCCTGCAAATGGGCGACAAACGGCAGCAGCTCGTCCGCCTCCAGCGCAGCGATCTCGGCCAGCACCGCATCCTTGCCGGCGAAATGGTTATACAGGTTGCCCAGGCTGATACCGGCCTCGGCCGCGATGTCGCGCACGCCGGTCTGGTGATAACCCTTGCGCAGGAAGCAGGCGCAGGCCGCCTCCACGATCAATTGCTTTCTTGACTCTGTCATAAGGACCTCATACCATGAACGAACGTTCGTTCATCATACTTCAAACCCGATGAGGAAACCATATGCAACATCAGAAACAACGACTTGAAGGACTGGACCTGGCCCGATTTCTTGCCTTTGTCGGCATGGTGATCGTCAACTTTCGCATGGCGATGGGCATCAAGGATGGCGACAGCCTGTTGGCGGTGCTCACCGGCGCGCTGGAGGGCCGGGCCGCCGCCTGCTTTGTGGTGCTGGCCGGCATAGGCCTGGGCATCGCCGCCGCCCGCAATGACCACGCGCAGACCGTCACAGTCACCCTGCGCCGCGCCGTCTTCCTGCTGGTGCTGGGTTTGTGCAATATGCTGCTGTTCGAGGCTGACATCCTGCACTACTACGCCTTCTACTTCCTGTTCGGCGCATTGCTGCTGAGCTTGTCATGGCAGGCGCTGGCGGCCTGCATCGTCGCCCTGGACCTGCTGTTCGTCGGACTGGTGCTGACGCAGAACTACAGCGCCGGCTGGGATTGGCGCACCTACACCTACAGCGGCTTCTGGACGCCGTCCGGCTTCGGCCGCAACCTGCTGTTCAACGGCTGGCATCCGGTGTTGCCGTGGCTGGGTTTTCTGCTGCTGGGGATGTTGCTGGGACGGCTGCCGTTGGCGCAGCGCGCGGTCCAGCACCGGCTGATCTGCTGGGGCACCGCAATCCTGCTGACGGCGGAAGGCGCCAGCCTGCTGCTGCGCGCCGCCCTGCCCGAGTTGTCCGAACTGTTGACGACCAAGCCGATACCGCCGATGCCTTTATATATGCTGGCCAGTTCCGGCGGCGCCGTGCTGGTGATCGGCCTGTGCCTGCGCAGCGCCGCCTGGCTGCAGCGCAAGCGCGTGCTGCAGCTGGCCATACCGGCGGGCCGCCAGACGCTGACGCTGTACATCGCGCACGTGTTGCTTGGAATGGGAGCGTTGGAAGCCCTGGGCCTGCTCAGCGGCCAGGGCGTGGCGACGGCGGTGACGGCCGCGCTGTTGTTCTGCGTGGCCGCCAGCGCCTATGCCTGGTGGTGGTCGCGCCATTTCCAGCGCGGCCCGGTCGAAGCGCTGATGCGCAAGCTGGCCGGCTGAAGCCTTAGCCGACGATGCGCAAGGAGTAATCCGTTGCGCGCACATCCTTGGTCAGGCTGCCGATCGAAATACGGTCCACGCCGGTCTCGGCGATGGCGCGCACGGTATCGAAGTTGATGCCGCCGGAAGCTTCCAGCAAGGCGCGGCCGGCGTTGAGCCGCACCGCATCGCGCATCATGTCGAGGCTGAAGTTATCCAGCAGGATCGAGCTGGCGTCGGCCGCCAGCGCCTCCTCCAGTTCGGCGATGCTTTCCACTTCCACCTGGATCGACACGCCCTTCTCCAACCGCTTGGCCGCCAGCACCGCAGCGGTGATGCCGCCGGCCGCCGCGATATGGTTTTCCTTGATCAGGATACCGTCGTACAGCGCCAGGCGCTGGTTCTGGCCGCCGCCCACGCGCACCGCGTACTTCTGCGCCAGGCGCAGGCCCGGCATGGTCTTGCGGGTATCGAGGATGGCCGCGCGGGTGCCGGCGATGACGTCGACATACTTGCGGGTGGCGGTCGCCACGCCCGACAGCAGCTGCAGGAAATTCAGCGAAGCGCGTTCCGCCGTCAGCAGCGCGCGCGCCGGGCCTTGAATCGTGCAGACCAGGCTGTCGGCCTTCATCAGATCGCCTTCGGCATATTGCCAGTCGATCTCGATGCCAGCCTGCATGCAGTTCATGATGCCTTCGAACCAGGGCGCGCCGCACAGCACCGCGTCCTCGCGCACGATCACGCGCGCGGTGGCGCGGCCGCCGTCCGGCACCAGCAGGCCGGTCAGGTCGCCGCTGCCCACGTCTTCCAGCAGGGCCGCCAGCATATTGCCTTCAAAGGCGGTCTTCAACGCATCGTCGAAAGGTGCAAAGGTGTTGACTAAGGTACTCATGCCGGACCGATTCCCGAAAACAGTTTAGCTTCTTTTGCCAGGTCAGCGCCCGGCTGCACCTTGGCCTTCTTGGCCGCCGCGAAATCGAGCATGCGGTTGATGGAGGTCACCGCCTGCTTGCCGATTTCCGGATCGACGTGGATCTCGTGGTCGGTGTTGTTGTCCATGTTTTCCAGCACGTCGGCCAGGTTTTGCAGGCCGTTCATCGCCATCCACGGGCAATGCGCGCAGCTCTTGCAGCTGGCGCTGTTGCCGGCGGTCGGCGCTTCGATGAAGCGCTTGCCCGGCGCGGCGGCGCGCATCTTGTGCAGGATGCCGTTGTCGGTGGCGACGATGAAGGTATCGGCGTCCAATTCGACGGCGGCGTTGATGATTTGCGTGGTCGAGCCGACCACGTCCGCCAGCGCCACCACATTGGCCGGCGATTCAGGGTGCACCAGCACCTTGGCGTTCGGATATTCGGCCTTCAGCAGATCGAGCTCGATGCCCTTGAACTCGTCGTGCACCAGGCAGGAGCCCTGCCACAACAGCATGTCGGCGCCGGTCTGCTTCTGGATGTAGGAGCCCAGGTGCTTGTCCGGCGCCCACAGGATTTTCTTGCCCTGCTCGTGCAGGTGCTTGACGATGTCCAGGCCGATCGACGAGGTCACCATCCAGTCGGCGCGCGCCTTGACGGCGGCGCTGGTGTTGGCGTACACCACCACGGTGCGGTCCGGATGGGCGTCGCAGAAGGCGGTGAATTCATCGACCGGGCAGCCCAGGTCCAGCGAGCAGGTCGCGTCCAGGTCCGGCATCAGGATGCGTTTTTCCGGGCTGAGGATCTTGGCGGTCTCGCCCATGAAGCGCACGCCGGCCACCACCAGCGTCTTGGCCGGGTGGTCGCGGCCGAAGCGCGCCATCTCCAGCGAATCGGAGACGCAGCCGCCGGTTTCTTCGGCCAGGTCTTGCAGATCGGCGTCAACGTAATAGTGGGAAACGAGCACGGCCTGCTTTTCTTTCAGCAGGCGCTTGATGCGCTCCTTGAGTTCAACGCGTTGTTCAGGCGATGGAGTCGCTGGCGTGCGCGCCCAGGCGTGGGCGGTGCAGCTGGCTCCGTCTTGTGGATGCTCGTACTCGACGGATTTGATGTCTATGGTTTGCATGGTGTTCGGTGACGTGATGCGAAGAACTACACTATCGCACATTGCAAAAAACCTTGCCGACGCCGCGTCATTCCCGCGCACGCGGGAATCCATAGAACGCCGGCCAGGATGCTCAGTATGGGTTCCCGCTTGCGCGGGAACGACCGCTTATCAGTCGATGCCCTGGCTGGTCAGGTAGTCCTCGTAGTTGCCGCGGAAATCGACGATCTCGTTTTCCTTGATCTCGATGATGCGGTTGGCCAGCGACGACACGAATTCGCGGTCGTGCGAGACGAAGATCAGCGTGCCGGCATATTTTTCCAGCGCGATGTTCAGCGACTCGATCGACTCCATGTCCATGTGGTTGGTCGGTTCATCGAGCAGCAGCACGTTGTGGCGGCCCAGCATCAGCTTGCCGTACATCATGCGGCCCTTCTCGCCGCCGGACAGCACCTTGACCGATTTCTTCACCTCGTCGCCGCCGAACAGCAGGCGGCCCAGGATCGAGCGCACGGCCTGGTCGTCGTCGCCTTCCTGGGTCCAGTCGCCCATCCAGTCGGTCAGCGTGATGTCCTTGGCGAACTCTTCGGTCGGATCCTGCGGCATGTAGCCGACGTTGGCGTTCTCGGCCCACTTGACCATGCCGTGATCGGCGTGCAGGTGAGCGATGTCGTCGCCGCCGATGCAACGCAGCAGCGTGGTCTTGCCGGCGCCGTTGGCGCCGATGATGGCGATGCGTTCGCCCGCTTCAACCATGATGCTGAAGTTGTTGAACAGCTGGCGATCGTATTTCTTCGCGATCGAATCGACCTCGACGGCCAAACGGTGCAGCTTCTTCTCGCCGTCGAAACGCACGAACGGATAGGCGCGCGACGATGGCTTGATGTCGTCGACCTTGATCTTCTCGATCTGCTTGGCACGCGAGGTGGCCTGGCGTGCCTTGGACTTGTTGGCGGCGAAGCGGCGCACGAAGTCCTGCAGTTCGGCGACCTTGTCCTTGGCCTTGGCGTTGTTGGCCAGTTGCTGGTTGCGCGCCTGGGTCGAGGCGAACATGTACTCGTCGTAATTGCCCGGGTAGATCTTCAGCGTGCCGTAGTCCATGTCGGCCACGTGGGTGCAGACCTGGTTCAGGAAGTGGCGATCGTGGGAAATGATGATCATGGTGGAGTTGCGGTCGTTCAGCACGTCCTCCAGCCAGCGGATCGTATTGATATCCAGGTTGTTGGTCGGTTCGTCGAGCAGCAGGATGTCCGGATTCGAGAACAGTGCCTGCGCCAGCAGCACGCGCAGCTTCCAGCCCGGCGACACATTGCTCATCGGACCCTTGTGCAGGTCGATGGCCACGCCGGCGCCCAGCAGCAGTTCGCCCGCGCGCGATTCGGCGGTGTAGCCGTCGTACTCGGAGACTTTGCCTTCCAGCTCGGCGGCCTTCATGTAGTCGTCGTCGGTGGCTTCCGGGTTGGCGTAGATCGCATCGCGTTCCTGCATCGCCGCCCACATTTCGGTGTGGCCCATCATCACCACGTCCAGCACGCGCATTTCTTCATAGGCGAACTGGTCCTGGCGCAGCTTGCCCAGGCGCTCGTTCGTATCCAGCATCACGTTGCCGCCCGACGGATCCAGATCGCCGCCCAGGATTTTCATGAAGGTGGACTTGCCGCAACCGTTGGCGCCGATCAGGCCATAGCGGTTGCCATCGCCGAATTTGACGGAAATATTTTCGAACAGCGGCTTGGCGCCGAATTGCATGGTGATGTTTGCTGTGGATAGCACGGATAAGGCCCTTAATGCATGGATTTGATTAACCGGGCATTTTACCACTAGCCGGGCCAGGCTGGGAAACGCAGTGCACCGGACGCCAGGATTGCCGCCAGAGCGGAAAGTTCGCCCCACACTGCTGAGGCAACTCAAGCGTGCGGTGTTGGCAAATATCTAAAATTTATCGGCCTCTCGCCTGAATAACGTCAAGAGACAAAAACATGATATTTAGGGAGGGTGTGACGATGGTCTTCAGCTTGCGCGCGGTGCCGCTGGTGTTTTTCATGGTCAGCACCGCCATCATGGCCGAGCAGACAGCGATGACCACGGCGGGCCAATTCTGGGTCGATACGATGGGGCGCGCTAACTACAAGGTCCCGATACAAATTCCTCCCGGCACTGCCGGACTGGCGCCGGCCATCGCAATCAGCTACAGCAGTCATAACGTAAACGGCATGGTCGGCATCGGTGGCGCCATCACCGGCGTATCCACCATCTTCCGCTGCCCCAAGACCAAGGCGCAGGATGGCCAGCAGTCCTCCATGAACTTTTCCGGCAACGACGCATTTTGCCTGAACGGCAGCAGACTGGTGCCGGTCGATGGCACTGTGGACGGTGAATCCTATGCCGAATACCGGACGGAACGAACCGACTTTACCAAGGTGATCTCTTATGGATCGCGCCACCCCTGCGTCAGGAATGCGGACACCGGGGCCACCTCCTGCGGAACCGATCCCGGCTGGTTCAAGGCCTGGACCAAGGACGGTCAAATCCTGGAATTCGGCAATACCGGCGATTCCCGCATCGCTATGCAAAACCTCCCTTTGGGACGGGTGTGGGCACTCAACAAGATGCTGGACGTCAGCGGAAATTATTACACGATCAGCTATACCAAGGACGCCAGCGACGGCGACTTCTACGTCCGGCGCATTGACTACAGCGGTAACAGCGCCACCGGCAAGCCAGCGGACAATTTCATCCAGTTTGTGTACGAAGCTCGCCCCGATCCAGTGATCGTCCACACCTCGCTATCCAAAATCGAAACCAAGCTCCGGTTGCAGCGCGTAGCGACCTTTGCCGGCGCGGCTCCGGTGAGGGAATATCGTCTTGCCTACGCCGTCAGCCCCCAAAGCGCCCGTTCCGTGCTGAAGAGCGTTACGGAATGCGAAATGCAAGGCGGGACATGCATGCCGCCGACCTCTTTCGACTGGGAGTTCCAGGCTGCCGGGCTCAGCACGCAACGCTGGGAGACCCGGGCCGGCGCATATTCGGAAGCACAGCAATGGTTCGTGGCCGACGTTGACGGCGACGGCAAAACCGACTTCATCAACGTATCCGACGATGTCAATCACACGTTGAGTGTCGACGTCCATCTCAGCAGCGGCAACGGCTACACGATGCAACGCTGGGCCACCCAGATCGGCGCCGACCGCGAAAATGTCAAGCTGTTCGCGGCAGATCTCAACGGCGACGGCAAAGCCGACCTGCTGCGGCTTACGCGCGTGGGGAACAGCATCTACGCCGAGTCGCTACTGAGCACCGGACACAGTTTTTCGGCTCCGGCCGGTAGCGACTGGCTTACCGACAGCGACGCGAAGCGGTTGTGGTTTGTCGCCGACATCGATGGCGACGGACGTCAGGACATCGCCAGCGTCGGCACCGACTCCGCGCCGAGTCATCTGGGCGTGGCATTTTCCAGAGATGGCGCGACCGCCGGCAGCGTTGCGTTCGGGGCGCTGGTTGGTCGCGACGTCCCCCAGGGCGCAGCCGCCGAAGCCCGGCACTGGTTCGTGGCAGACGTCAACGGCGATGGCCGCGCCGACTTTGTCTGCGTGCGCAACGACAACGGCAGCGCGACGACCGATGTTTTTCTCAGCAATGGCACGACTCTGACCCCGGCCATAACCTGGGAGACCCGGGGCGGCGGTTTCTGGAGTACGCAAAAGTGGATGCTGGCCGACGTCACCGGCGATGGCCGCCCCGACCTGATCAATGTTTTCGCCGAAGACGGATTGACCACCGTCGACGTGCACGTCAATGTCGGTGGCGGCTTTCGCCTCAATCGCTGGCAAACCAAGACCGGCGCCTTCGTCGATACGCAAAAATGGCTGGTGGCCGACCTGAACGGCGACGGCCGTGCCGATCTGGTCAGTATCCGCGACGATGACGGCCTGGCCACCATCGACGTGCAGAAAAGCAGCGGCACCGCATTTCAGTGGCAGAACTGGGAAACCCGCAGCGGCGGCTACCAGGACACGCAACGCTGGTTCGTCGCCGACAGCATGGGCCAGGCCAGCCCACATCTGGTCCATGTGTTCAACGATAACGACAGCGTCTCCATCGACGCACACCTGTCCAACCGCGTGGGCGACCGCCTGACCAATATCATCACCGGTCTGGGCGCAGTCTACGTCATCAACTATAGTCCCCTGACCGACGGCGCCGTGCACGCGGCCGACGCCGACGCCATCTACCCGCTGATGGACGTGCGCTGGCCTTTGTACGTGGTGTCCGCGCTGACCGCGCCGGACTGGGTGGTCGGCACGCGCATTACCAAGTATCGCTACGGCGGCCTGAAAGCCGAACTGAACGGACGCGGCCTGCTGGGTTTCCGATGGATACAGTCGAACGATCTCGGCAGCGGGGTCGCCGTAAGAACCGACTACCAGCTCGACTGGCCATACACCGGCAGCGTCAATCAGGTCACTACCTCGATCGTCGGCGGCGGCAACGACGGCCTGTTGAAGCGGCAGCGCAACACTCACGGCTGTGTCCTGCTGGGCGCACATGCGGCAACCAGCTGCAAGCCGGTGGCCGGTGGCGTCTATTTTATCTACGACAGCGACAATGTCAGCGAGAGCTGGGACGGGAATGGCGTCGAGCTGAAGACCATCACCAGAACCACCCAATACGACAACTGGGGTAATCCCACCCTGCTCCGTCAAAGCGACGCGGGTGGCTCGGTACTGCAGGTCAGCACCAACTACCTGAACGACACCGACCGCTGGATCATAGGCCGCCCGACGCAGCGCGCCACCGCGAGCCGCACCACGGTCTACCAGTACGACACCGCCACCGGGCTGCTGCTCAAGGAAATCGTCGAGCCGGGCAACGCCACGTTGCGTGCGGAAACGGCCTACGCCTATGACGCGTTCGGCAACATCACGACCACCACACTGTCCTCGCCGGCGGCCACCAAGACCGTCGGCGTAACGTATGACAGCCGGGGCCGCTTCCCCGTCGCGACCAGCAACGCCCTGGGCCAGCGTGCCAGCATGATGATCGAGGGGCGCTATGGCAACGTCACCTCGATGACCGACGAGAATGGTCTAAGTTACAGTTGGCAATATGACGGTTTCGGCCGCCGGCGCCGGGTCATCCGGTCGGACGGCGCCCAGAACGACTGGGACTATCTGTACTGCGTCGGCGTGGCGGAAGGCACAGCCAGTTGCCCACCCGACGCAAAGTACCTGATCCAGCAACGCGCGCTGGCGGCCGATGGCACCACCGCAAACGGCCCGTGGATCAAGCATTATTTCAACCTGCTGGACCGGGAAATCGCCACTGAAACAGCCATTTTCTCCGGGACGGGCGGACGGGAATGAGCAGCTGACATTTCAGCGCGGCCAGGTGCGCTCACGCGTCGTCGATGGCCCTATTACTCCGCCACTGGTATTTCATGAAATTGTCACATTTCACACAACCACCGACACATTTGACATCGATCAAGGAGCGCATTTCATGGCGTTTTAGCATCATGTCTCCACACCAATAACCGTAAGGGGAACTTAATGAAGAAAGCAGTTATCGCCGCGGCAGCCGCCGTCGCCTGTTTCGCCAGCACCGCCGCCAACGCCGACACCTATGCCCGCGCGTACAATGAAATCACCAACCTGGTTATCACGTCCAACAACGGCGCCGGCGCCGGCCTGTCGGTCAATAGCTCCTTCGCCACCGCATGCCTGCCCAACAGCAATTGCGTATCGAGCGGCGGCGCCGGCGTGACCGACAGCGCGCCTGCCCAACTGGGCTGGGCTGGCTATGTCAACAACAGCTATGCCAGCAATGCGGCATCCGGCACCTCGTTCGCCGTGGCCGATGCCTCCATCGACCAACTGCAATTGAATGGCGCCCCGTTCACCCGCGCCCGCAACTTCGCCGAAGGCAAACTGATCGGCAACGGCACGGCCAACGCGGTCGCCGGCAACTCGTCCTCGACCCTGCTGACCACCACCGTCGTTGCCGGCGCCGGCGACAAGCTGAGCTTCCACTTCGACGCCCTGCCCTACATCCAGGCTTACCTGAGCGGCAATGCGATCGCGCCGTCGCAAGCGCAGGGATCGATCGGCCTGAACTTCAACCTGATCGACAACTCCGGCAACATCGTATTCAACTGGGCGCCGGACGGCATCGCCGGCGGTATCCAGGGCGGCACCGAAACGGCCGACGCCTTCACGCTCAACACCTCGTTGACCGCGCTGAACGGCAACGGCGGCCCGCTGACTTTCGCACCGACCAGCTGCACCGTCGGCGGCGCAGGTTGCTTCAGCGCCTCGACCAACGCACTGGCGGCCGGCGTCTACACGTTGAACCTGACGATGCATGAAAACGTCTCGCTGCAATCGGCCGTGCCCGAGGCCGATACCTACGCCATGCTGCTGGCCGGCCTTGGCATCTTGGGCGTGGTAGCACGCCGCCGCAACAGCTAAGCGCGGCGCGCTCCTGGTCCGCCCACGTCGCCGCCTTGCGGCGCGTGGGGGATTTACCACGACAAAATATCATATTGGACATTAAGTCATCATTGAGATTATTATGGCAACTCTTTTGCAATAATAATACCAAGGGATGTCATTAATGAAGAAATTAGCAATCGCCGTAATCCTGGCCGCCAGCACCCTGTCGGCACAAGCCGCCACCGAACTGGTTGTCAACGGAAATTTCGAAACCGGCACCTTCGCCGGCTGGACCAAGTCGGGAAATACGTCCCTGTCGGACATCATTTCCAACACCGTCACCTCCAACCACACCTATGTTTGGCGCAGCGGCGCGACCGGTTCGCCGGCCTACATCAGCCAGAGCCTGGCGACTTCGGCGGGTTCGACCTATACGCTGAGCTTTGATGTGTTCAATTCCGCCACCAGCAACACCAGCTTTGAAGCCGATTTCAACGGCGCCAAGATCTATGGCTTCTCAAATGAAGTGCGCAACTGGACCCACGTCACGCTGAGCGGACTCGTGGCCACCAGCGCGGCGACCGAACTCAAATTTGGTGCGCGCAACGATCCGAGCTTCCTCCGCCTGGACAACGTCAGCGTGACCGTGTCGGCCGTGCCTGAGCCGGAAACCTACGCCATGCTGATGGCGGGCCTGGGCTTGGTGGGCTTCGCCGCCCGCCGCCGTCAGCGTCCTAACGTCGGATAATCGCTGATCGTCAGATCGAACCCGCGTTCGGTCGACACCAGATGCGCCATGCCGCCGTAAGGCAGCGTGGCGCGTTCTTTTATGTGGCCGAATGGCAGGCCGGTCAGCACCGGCATCGGCAGACGTTCGCGCAGGTAAGCCAGCATGGTCTCAAAATCATAGCCGTTGTCGAAGGCGCTGAGCTTGTAGCCGGAGAAGTCGCCCAGCACCAGCGCCCGCTGGCCTTCCAGCGCGCCGGCGTACAGCAGTTGCAGCACCATGCGCTCGACCCGGTAAGGATGCTCGCTGATATCTTCCAGGAACAGAATGCCGTCCGGCTGGGACGAGAAATACGGCGTGCCCAGCAGGCTGACCATCATCGCCAGGTTGCCGCCCCACAGCTTGCCGCTGACATCGACCAGCGGATTGTCCGAGCCGCCCTCCGCCACCGCCCCGCGCACCGCGTGCACCGGACCCCGCAGGCAATCCCAGAACTGCCGCATGGTGTAGTCGACCGGCGTCTCGCGGATAAAATCGTCGCACATCATCGGGCCGCCGAAGCTGATGCGGCCGGTCTGCTTCATCAACGCCATCTGGAACGCCGTGAAATCGCTGTAGCCGACGAACAGTTTGCCACTGTCCGCCATCGCCCGAAAATCAATCGACGGCAGCAAACGGCTCATGCCATAAGAGCCGCGCAGCGCGATCACCACCTGCACATCGGGATCGGCGGCGGCCGCGCTCAGCTGCGCCAGGCGACCGGCGTCGGTGCCGGCGAAGCGCTGGAATTTTTTATCGTCGTCGTAATAGTTGTGAACCAGATGACCTTGCTGACGCAAGCGTTCGATGCCGTTTTGCAGTGCTGCGTGATCCGGCGCGTAGCCGCCCGTGGCCGCGATCGCGATGCCGATAGTGGATGTGCTCAAAGTGTCTCTGTCAGTGATGGGTGCCGCTGCCGGCCCGGCGGGGCGTCAACGGAGGAATGTCCGGCGACATATTACCGCGCAGGTGTTGCTCAAGCAAGGCAAGCAGGCGCTCGATCAATTGCGGCGGCAAGTCGTGGCCCATGCCTTCGATCACGTGCAGGCGGGCGTTGGGAATCGCGGCCGCCGTGTCGGCGCCGCAAGCCAGCGGCACCAGCGGATCGGCGGCGCCGTGGATCACCACGGTTGGACAACTGATCTTGCGCAGCAGCGGCGTGCGGTCGCCGGACGCGACGATGGCCACCATCTGCCGCGCCATGCCGGCCGGATAGACGCTGCGGTCCAACGCGCGTTCGATGTTGTCGCGCAGCTGCCGCTCCGGCGTCGGGAACGACGGGCTGCCGATGATGCGGTACACCTGCACCATGCGGTCGACCACCTCGCGCCGGTTGTGCGGGCTGGCGGGCGCGCGCATCAGCGCGTTGCGCGCGGCCGGGGTCGGTCCCGGCAGGCCGCGCCGGCCGCTGCTGGACATGATGGAGCTCAAGCTCAGGGTGCGTTTGCCGAAACGCGCGGCGAAGATCTGGGCGATCATGCCGCCCATCGACACGCCGACCACGTGCGCGCGGGCGATGCCCAGCGCGTCGAGCAGGCCGAGCGCGTCGTCGGCCATGTCGTTCAAAGTGTAGGCCGGCGCCTGCCTCCATCCCACCAGCGATTTCAGGTAGGCCAGCATCAGATTGGGTTGCTTGAGATGTTCGAACTTGCTGGACAGGCCGATATCGCGGTTGTCGTAGCGAATCACGTAATAGCCCTGCTCGACCAAGCCGTCGACCAGGTCCTGCGGCCAGGCCACCAGTTGCATGCCGAGGCCCATGATCAGCAGCACCGGCGGGTCCAGCGGATTGCCGCTGGCCTCGTAAGCAATCGTTATTCCGTTAGCTTGTGCAGTAGCCAAAACGACCTCCCTCGATGGTGCCAGTATCAGTGCCGGTATCAGTAGCTTGAGCATACCATTTTTACCGGACCGGCGAACCGCTGCTATTCTGAGGTGTTGCGCTTTGCGGCAGCTGCCGCTGCGCGGCGTGCCGCAAAGAAGGATTTCAGCATGGCGCCGCACTCATCGGCCATGACGCCGCCGGCGATCGCGGTGTGATGATTGAGCTGCTCCTGCTCGAACAGATTCAGTACCGAGCCACAGGCGCCGGTCTTGGGGTCGGTGGCGCCGTACACCACCTTGGCCAGGCGCGCGTGCATCATCGCGCCGGAGCACATCACGCACGGCTCGAGCGTCACATACAACTCGCAACCCGGCAGACGATAATTGCCCAGCGCCTCGGCGGCCGCCCGCAGCGCGACGATCTCTGCGTGCGCGGTCGGATCATGCTGGCCGATTGGCTGGTTGTAGCCGCGCGCGATCACCACGCCGTCCTTGACGACGACCGCGCCGACCGGCACCTCGCCCAGGTCCCATGCGTGCTGGGCCTGTTCGAGCGCCTGCCGCATAAAATCCTCGTCAGGCATCGGTGATTTCTGCCCAGCAGTTAGGGGTTTCGTGCAGCACCAGCTTGTGCAGGTGCAGGCCGGTGCCGTAGCGGTCCTTGTAGGCCGCCTTCAGGATGCCGAAAGCCACGTGGGCCAGGTTTTCCACAGTCGGAATACGGTCGATCACCACGGTCTTGTGGCCCGGCAGCGTGGCCAGGAAGTCGCGCACCGCGACATCCTTCTCGTAGACGATGAAGGAATGGTCCCAGACGTCGACCAGATGTTCCTTGGCCAGCGCCTTGATGTCGGAAAAGTCCATGATCATGCCGTTGTCGGAATTGCCTTCGGCCGTGATGATGTTGCCGGTCAGCGTGATTTCCAGCGTGTAGCGGTGACCATGCAGGTTGCGGCACTGGCTCTTGTGATCGGGAATGCGGTGGCCGGCGTCGAACTCCAGCTTGCGGGTAATGGTCAGCATGATTAGGGTATCTGTAAAAGTTTATGGGTTTGCAAGCTCAGCTTCCATTTCGGATTGCGCTTGCAGGTTTCGATCGCCAGTTTGATATTGAACTCGGCCAGCGGGCCATCCATCGCCTGCACAAAGAAATTCTCGAAGTCCAAATGCTCGTAGGCGCTCAGGTCCTGGCCGGTTTGCGGGATCACCACCTTGATTTCGCTGCCCTTGGTCACCACCAGCTTGGAACCCATTTTGGGGCTGACGCAGATCCAGTCCACGCCCTCGGGCACCGGCAGCGTGCCGTTGGTTTCAATCGCGATCGTAAAGCCGACCGCATGCATCGCGGCGATCAGCGCGGTATCGAGCTGCAGCAGCGGCTCGCCGCCGGTGAACACCACGTATTTGCTGGCGGTGTAACTCTCGGGCCACAGCGCGTTGATGGTGGCGGCCAGGGCTTCCGGCGTGCTGAACTTGCCGCCGCCCTCGCCGTCGGTGCCGACAAAGTCGGTATCGCAGAACTGGCAGACGGCGCTGGCGCGGTCGCTCTCGCGTCCGGTCCACAGATTGCAGCCGGAAAAACGGCAGAACACGGCGGGACGCCCGGCGTGGGCGCCCTCACCTTGCAGCGTGTAAAAAATCTCTTTGATGCTGTACGTCACGGCAGTTCCCAATAGGACAACCCTCAATTATATCTTACGCTACACTTTTCGGTCTATGCCGGTGGAAGTTGACATTTCACAATGCTACCGCACAGCAACCACGATATGTTGGTCTGGTGGACGCTAACTGGGGAAGATCTATCATGCGCTACGCTCAACCGTTGCTGGAAATCGATGTCATCATTGCCGGCGCCGTCGTGCTTGCCGGCATAGCCCTGTTGCTGCTGTGGCGGCAGCGGCGCCTGCACAACACCCGGGTCCGGCTGGAAAGCAAGCTGGACGAAGAGCGCGGCCGCCGCGAGCTGGCCGAACAGGCGCTGGGCGATACCCGCCTGCAAGTGTCGCGCCTCAGCGCCAGCCAGCAGTCGCTGCGCGACGCCGAGCGCCGCCGCATCGCCCGCGACCTGCACGACGACATGGGCCAACATCTGCTGGCCATATCTTTCGACATCGCCGACCTGGCACAGCGCCACGAAAACCTGGCCGAGCCGCTGGCCCAGGTCGAGGCCAGGCTGCAAGCGGCCACCCGCGCCCTGCGCACCATTGTGCGCGATTTACAGCCGGAACAGCTGGAAAGCGGCCTGCAAGGCGCGGTCCAGCAACAGGTGGAACAATTTTCGCGGCTCAGCGGCATACCCTGCCGCCTGGAGGCCGAGCCCGCCGCCTTCAGCATCCCCGCCGACGACCTGATGGACGCCGTGGTGTTCCGCATCCTGCAAGAATCGCTGAGCAATATTGCACGCCACGCCCAGGCGTCCGAAGTGTGCATCGGCCTGTTCCGGGTTGCCGACAGCCTGAGCCTGACAGTGCGCGACAACGGCGTCGGCCTGCCCGACCCGCCGGCCCGGCGCGGCTGCGGCCTGCGCGGCATCGCCCAGCGCGTGGCCGAGGCCGGCGGCCGTTTCGATATCTCGAGCCAGCCCGGCCACGGTACGGCGCTGACCATGTCTTTCCCGCTTCAATAAACAAACCGACAACGGGGACCACCCATGCCCACTCAAAAAATCCAGCACCTGATGGAGTACCCGCAAGCCGATATGCAACACGGCTTCGCGCTGAAACTGATGGAATTGCTGGTCATCCCGACCTTCGTGATCGACATCCACGGCAAGGTCATCATCTGGAACCGCGCCTGCGAGCGCCTGACCGGCGTCGACGCCTGGGAAGTGCTGGGCACCGCCGACCACTGGAAGAGCTTCTACCACGAGCAGAGGCCGACGCTGGCCGACCTGGTGATCCAGGGCCGCGACGCCGACGTCCAGACCCTGTACCACCAGCACGCCCGGCGCAACGACAACGACAGCGGCCTGCGCGCGGAAAACTGGTGCGATATGCCGCGCGTGGGACGGCGGCGCTACCTGGCGGCGGACGCCAGCCCCATCCTGGACGCCGACGGCAAGCTGGTGGCGGTCGCCGAAACGCTGCGCGACGTCACCGACGAGAAGCGCGCGCAAGTGGCGCTGGAGCAGCTGGCCACGCGCGACGGCCTGACCGGCCTGGCCAATCGCCGCTGCTTCGACGACACCCTGCAAGCCGAGTGGCAACGCGCGCTACGCCAGCAGCAGCCACTGTCGCTGCTGATGGTCGACGTCGACAACTTCAAGCAGTACAACGACGCCTACGGCCACCTGGGCGGTGACGAATGCCTGCAAAGAATTGCCTGTGCGGTGTCGAGCGAAATGCGCGCCAACGACCTGGTGGCGCGCTACGGCGGCGAGGAGTTCGCCGTGATCCTGCCCAACCAATCGCTGAAAGGCGCGGCCATCGTGGCCGAACGCATCCGTTGCAGGGTCGAGCAGCTGCACCTGCCCAACCTGGGCAGCGCGCAACATGTGGTGACGGTGAGCATAGGCGCGGCCACCGCGCTGGCGGCGCCGGGCAGCGACCCCAGCCAGCTGGTGGCCACGGCCGACTCGGCGCTGTACCGCGCCAAGCACATGGGCCGCAACCGCATCAGCCTGCCGGAACAGCCCTAGGGATTAACCAGGTATTCGAAGCCGTTGACGATGGACCCGACCACATGGGCGACATTCTCCGGCGATTCGGAAATGTCGGCCAACACCGCCGCCCGCGACGCCGCGCCGATGGCGATGTTATGCACGTAGAACTGCGCGCCGCCGGCGTCCGGCTCGCGGTCCAGCACGTTGCGATACACCTGGTTGACGAATTCCGTATCGGTCAGGCTGGCGCCGTAAGTGCGAATGAACTCCTCGCTGGCCATGAAGTAGCCCGCCACCTGGGTCAGCGTGTAGCCGACATCGAGCGCCTTGATCCAGAAGCCCAGGCCGCCGGCGTCCGGCGCCCGATGGAATGCCGCCTGGTATAAGCGATATGCTTCGCCGCCAACCTGGTAGCGGCCGATATCCAGTCCGATCGCGTTGCCGCTGTCAAAGTAAAGCCGCTCGACGCCGGTCAAGGTATCCTGTCCGCCCGAACCGGTGTTATCGGTCACGATAAAATCGTTGCCACTGGCCACGACCGTGTAGTTGCTGTGGGTCCCAGTATAGTTGACGCTATCGCTGCCCGCGCCGCCGTTGATGACGTCGTTGCCAGCGCCGGCAACCAGCTTGTCGTTTGCGGCGCTGCCGTTTAAAAACTGGCCGCCGTTGGACAAATCAATGGTTCTATCGCTGAACTGCAACACTTCCACGCCACTCAGCCGGTCCGTGCCGTCGCCGCTCACCACCAGGGCCGCGGCATTCCCGGACAGGGTGTAATGCGCGTACGCACCCGAAAACACCACCGTGTCCCTGCCGCCGCTGCCGGCGATCGTATCGCTGCCGGCGCCTTCGTAGACGACGTCCGCGCCGGCGCCGCCGGTAATCACATTGCCGCTGCCATTGGCATAAATCGTCGAACCGCCCGAGCCGGCAACCGCCCCTTCGATCGTCACGTTGTAGGCGATCGAGATATTGTTATAACCGGGCGCGGTCGAACTGAAGCTGCCGGCGTTGAGGTTGATGGTCACGGCGCCGGTGCAGCCGGCGAAATTGAACGTATCCGCGCCACCCGCATCCCAGATGCACTGCAATGGCGAGCTTTGCACAAAGCTGTAGCTGTCGTTGCCGGTATGGTAAGTCATGTTGGCGCCGTACAGATACTGCATCGCCTGGATATCGTAGAGCGCAGGGGTAATGCCGTACTGATGATTCAACTGGTAGCCGGAGCCGGTGTTGTAGGACATCTGGCTGTAATCCAGGTTGTCCGTCGCCGCCGGCAAGAATGGCCCGTCGATATCGCCACCGGTGGAGTTGTAGTTGCCCGGATGTTTCAAGCCCAGCGTATGACCCAGCTCATGAATCAGCACCGACGGGCCGAAGCTGCCTGGTGTCAGGACGCTATTGTTGCTGTCGGCATTGTTAGTGAACAGATAGGTGGGATCGCTACCGTTCGGCAGATACGCATAGCCACTGCTCTGGTTGCCCTGGTTGTTGGTCCCCAGCTGAATATCCCCGCCCGAAAACACTTCGGTGAATTTGATATTGGCGACAGCCGCCCAACTCGCCAGCGCCGTGCGCACCGCCACTTGCTGCAGGGTCGACATTGGCGCAAAACCGTTGACGTCGTCGGCGCTGCCGTCGCTCGGCGCCGCATTCATGAAGCTATAGCTCAATGAAATGGCCTTGCCGGGACTGTTGGCCCAGCTGCTGTAGACCAGCGCGTCAATCGAATTATTACCTGTCGTGAAGAAAGTCATGATGTAGCCGAGGCGAAGTATTACGATTGCATCATAGTATCACCGGTACCCACCTAGTCAAAGGGATTCGGCACCGTTACACGTGGGGCCGGCGGCAACTTGGCGGGCAATTTCTGCGCCTCCAGCCGCGCCACCACGTCGCCCAACAAGGCATGCAGCGCGCGGGCGTCGGCCAGCCCGGCCTGGTCGGCTGTCAGGTCGACATCGCCGTTGAGGGTGATGCGGTCCAGCCGGTTCTCGATCGACAGCTGGCCGATGTTCAATACGTCCGATTCATTGGCGTAGGGTACAAATTTACTCATGACAGGCTCCGGGATTTACGTGGTTTGATCTTCGGCAGGCGCAACATCGTCTCTTTCTGGTTCGCCGGCAGCGACGGCAGCAGGTTGATGCCGACCCGCGCCTCCAGCTGCGCCACGCTCAGTGTTTCATATTCCGCATCGGCGCGGTTTTCGATAAAGAACGCAGCCCCCGCGCGCTGGCGCGGGCTGTACACCAGCTTGTACAAATGGCTGGGCACCAGCACATTGCCGGCCTTCTGCAAATTGCCGCCGATGAAGGCCGGGCCGGTGATCACGTACAGGTCGCCCTCCTTCTGCGCCAGCTTGCGCACGGCGCCTTCGATGCCGGCCCAGACGTGACGGTTATTATCCGCGTCCTGCGGCACCATGTTCGCCAGCGTGAAGCTTTCGTGCTGGGTCTCGCGGTCCGGCATATCGCCGTTCGGCGCCATGTGGCCGCGATCGTAGCCGCTGCGGGCGTAGTCAGACAGCTCGGCGCGCAGGCTGGCGGGCAACTGCTGTTCGGTATGGAAGGAGTTCTCGCGCGACAGGGTCTTGGCGGCATCGATGTTGTCGGCGGTCAGGTGCTCGGCCGACCACAGCGGCGTGCGCGTGATCCCCGAATGCATGACGCCGAACACGCCGTAGCACAGCTCGGTGGTGGCGGCGGTCATCTTGGCGTTACGGATTTCCGGCAGGCGGCCATCGACATAATGCGCGGGACAGTTGCCGGCCCAGGCCAGGCTGGCGCCCAACAGCCCGCAAGCGAGCGCCGCCGCAGCGACCGATCGTTGAATCAAGTGCATAGTTCCTTCGGATAATTTGTCGTGGCGGCATTCTAGCGGAGCTTGGCCGCCCGCAACAAGCGCTCGGCAACGGTGTGCAGCTCGTCGCGCAAGGCGGCCGGCTCCAGCACCGTGAACGGGAACGGCGCCGCCGCCAGCTGCCGCGCCAGCCAGCCCAGTTCGTCGGACTGGTTATGCAGCACGATGCCGTCCGCCGTTTGCTCGAACAGGCCGATGGTGTCGATGAAGGCGCGGCGCGCGCTGGCCAGGTCGGTCTCCAGCAAGATCGTGGCGGCGAACTTGCGCGGCAGCGAAGCCACCGACTGCCGCAGATGCTCGAGCGCGTCGAAACCGGCCGGCAGCTGGAAATTGCCACACGCCGGCGCCACCTGCAGCACGCGGTCCAGGCGGAAGGTGCGGATGCCGGCGCGCAAATAGCAATGGCCGACGGCGTACCAGAAGCCGCCGTAGTACACCAGGCCGTAGGTATCCACATCGCGTTCGCTGTCGACGCCGCCGGCGCGGTAGTGCAGATGCACGCGCCGGCGCGACTTGGCGGCCAGGCTGAGCGCGGTCAGCGCCGCATTATCCTGCGGCACCGCGGACGACTCGGCGATGGAGCGCAAATCCAGCCGCACCGTCTCGTCGATGGCGTCCACGCGCTGCCGCAAGCCGTCCGGCATGATGCGCCCCAGCTTGGCCTGCGCGCTGGCAACCGCCGGCGCCGCCTCGGCCAGCCCCAGTCCGCGCGCCGCCAGCAAGCCCAGCGACAAGGCCAGCGCCTCGTCGTCGGTGAACATCATGGGCGGCAGCTTAAAGCCGGGCATCAGCGCATAACCGCCGTGGCGGCCGCGCTCGGCCGTGATCGGTATGCCGATATCCTCCAGCATGACGATGTAGCGGCGCAAGGTGCGGCCGTCGACGCCCAGCCGGCTGGCCAGGTCGGCGCCGCTCAGGCGGCCATGGGTTTGCAGCAGCTCCAGCACTGCCAGCACGCGGGTGGTTGGATGGTACATGCCGCAAAGATAGCAGATTTATAGGGCCAAATCCGTCCTATTTAATCACTAGACTGGTGCAAACACACCAACAAAGGAGCAAGACATGAGTCAAACCGCCAACCTGGGCCTGTATTTTGTCGTGGTATTCGGGGTGGTTGCCCTGCCCGGCCTGGACATGGCCTTCGTCATGGGCAGTTCGATGCTGGGTGGGCGCCGCTCGGGAATGGCGGCGGTGGGTGGCATCATCGCCGGCGGCTTCTGCCACCTGTGCATGGGCGCCTTGGGCGTGGCGGTGGTGCTGCAATGCTGGCCGCCGCTGTTCAAGATCATGCTGCTGGCGGGTGCGGTCTACATCGCCTGGATGGGCTACAGCCTGCTGCGCAGCGACAGCATCTTCCACCCGACGCCGGGGGCCGAAGCGATGGCCGATGCCGTCATCTTCCGCCGCGCGCTGACCACCAGCCTGCTCAACCCCAAGGCCTACATCTTCATGCTGGCGATCTTCCCGCAATTCCTCAAGCCGGGCCAGGGGCCGCTGTGGGTGCAGTCCGGTGTGCTGGGCGGCATCACCGCGCTGACCCAGCTGGGGGTCTACGGCGCCTTGGCCTACGCCGCCAGCGGCGCCAGCGGCTGGTTCGCCAGCCATCCGGCAGCCGCCACGGTCGTCGCCCGCATCATGGGCGCGCTGCTGATACTGACCGCCGTGCTCAGCGCCAGCCAGGCCTGGGCCTAAGCCTGGGCCTGAATGCAAAAAGGGCCGGAACCTCGACGGTTCCAGCCCTTCCAAACATCCGCCCTACCAGAGGCTCAGTTTTATTTCAATAGCGACAACTCTGCTTACTATTTTACATCGTTTTGCCGTAAATGGGTAGAAGTTATGGTCAAGACGGCTTGTTGCGGCGCGCGGTCCGCGTGGTATTGGCGCGCCGGTGCCCGGTGCCGCCACGGGGAGCCGGCGGCTTGCTGTCCTTGGTCTCGCCGGCCTCGGCCCGCTGCTTGTTGACGATGCGGGCCGCCACCTCCTCCTCGCGGCCCGGATAGCGGCCTTCCTCCTCGAACTTGTGCTCCAGTTCCTTGTACTCGCGCTCGCGCTTGGGACTCGCTCCTTTAGGCATGATCGGCTCCTTCACTCTGGTTTGCAGGACCATGCTACCGAAAGCGCAACACTGTCGTCGCACGGCAGCGGAATATTGCTAAAAGTTATAGATTCGCACGACCGTTCGCTGATACACTTTCCGTTCCCCGGAGCAAATACCGGGTTTTACAAATATCATTACAAACATAAAAAAACACGAGACATGAAGATAGCCGATATCAAGATAGGCCACCGCCTGACAATTGCCTTTTCACTAACAACGCTGATGCTCGCCGTGGTGGTCGCGGTGGGCACGCTGGGCCTGCGCGCCACCAGCCTGGAGCACGCTGCCGGCAACGCCCAGCAGATCGCCTCGTTCTACAGCACGCTGATGATCGCCCTCGGCCTGGCCGGCGGCGTGATGAGCCTGTTCACCGCCTGGTTCATCACGCGCGGCATCGTCGGCCCGATCCGCCATGCGGTGCGGGTGGCGCGCACCGTGGCTGGCGGCGACCTCAGCTCCAACATCGAAATCCGCTCGCGCGACGAGATCGGCCAGTTGTCGGCCGCGCTGAAGGAAATGAACGCCAGCCTGATCGGCATCGTTTCCGAAGTGCGCGGCGGTACCGAGGCCATCAGCACCGCGTCGGCCGAAATCGCCGCCGGCAATATGGACCTGTCGGAGCGCACCGAGCGCCAGGCCGGTTCTCTGGAAGAAACCGCCTCGTCGATGGAGGAGCTCACTTCCACCGTCAAGCAGAACGCCGCCAATGCCCAGCAGGCCAACCAGCTGGCGGTGTCGGCCTCCGCCGTCGCCGGCCAGGGCGGCGCGGTGGTGGCGCAGGTGGTGGAGACCATGGCCTCGATCAACACCTCCGCGCGCAAGATCGTCGACATCATCGCCGTCATCGACGGCATCGCCTTCCAGACCAATATCCTGGCGCTGAACGCCGCAGTCGAAGCGGCGCGCGCCGGCGAACAGGGACGCGGCTTTGCCGTGGTGGCCAGCGAAGTGCGCAGCCTGGCGCAGCGCTCCGCCGCAGCGGCGCGTGAAATCAAAGGCCTGATCGGCGATTCGGTCGACCAGGTCGATGCCGGCGCGCGGCTGGTCGACCAGGCCGGCGTGACGATGACCGAGATCGTCGCCAGCGTGCGCCGCGTCACCGACATCATGAGCGACATCGCGGCCGCCAGCCAGGAGCAGCTATCCGGCATTGAACACATCAACGGCGCCATCGTTGAAATGGACCAGACCACGCAGCAGAACGCCGCGCTGGTGGAGCAAGCCTCGGCGGCCGCGGCCACCATGCGCGAGCAGGCCGCGCACCTGCAAGGCGCGGTGGGCGTGTTCAAGCTCAGTGGCGATGGCGCTGCAAGAAAGAGCGCCAGCATCAAGCCACTCAAGGCGGCGCGCCGCGCCGACGCGCATCCGTCGGAGCACTTCGCCGAGCTGGAAGCGCCGCAGGCGCGCCGCGCGTAGGCCCGCTAGGCGGCGATCAGCAGCTCGATCTCGGCCAGCAGTTGCGGCATGGTGTCGACCACGCGCCAGGCGCCGGGGAAGTCATGGCCGCGCGTGAGCGCGTTGCGCAGGATGATGCAGCGGATGCCGGCCGCCGTCGCAGCTTGCAGGCCGCGCGGCGAGTCTTCCACCACCAGGCAGTCGCTGGCCGGCATGTCCAGCCGCTCAAGGCCCAGCAGGTAAGGCTCCGGCGACGGCTTGCTGGTCGCGTAGGATTCATGCGTCAGCACGAATTCAAAATGCGGCAGCAGATCCAGGCGCTGGTGGATGATCTCGAAATGCTCGCGATTGGAACTGGTGACCACGCCCATGCGCAGGCGCGGCGACAGGCTGGCCAGCACGGCGCCCACGCCTTCTATGGCGGGTATGTGTTCGGAAGCCAGCGTGGCGGCATAGCGGCGATTGCGCTCGCTGCGCCAGGCGTCCATCCCGGCTTCGTCCACCTGGGGATCGAGCAGGTGCCACGCGCCGCAGTTGTCGGCCAGGTACCAGTCGAAGAAGTGCTGCTCGCTCAGCTCCAGCCCAAGCGGCAGGAACAGCTCCCGGTTCGCCTCGTAAAACAGGCGTTCGGTGTCCACCAGCACGCCATCGTTATCCCACAAAATCGCCCGCAGCATCGTCACTGTCCCGTGTAAATCGTCACAGTCGGCATTGTACCCGCTGGCCTTGCACGGCCGGGTATGTAATACTCCGTTCAACATACTAAAAACAGAGCAACATGGCCGGTTTAGCACTGCTGCCACGCAGCCTCAAATTCCGCATGACGGCGGTGGTCGTCATGCTGGTGCTGGTTGCCACAGTCATCGTCACCTGGGTAGCGCTGGTGCTGGCCGAACGCGATATGAAAAGCGTGATCGGCAACCAGCAATACGCCCTGCTGTCCTCCGCCGCCGCGCAGGTGGACGCCCAGATCACCGCTAAGAAAGCCCTGCTGGCCAGCCTGGCCGACGCCATGCCGCCCGATGCCGGACAAGACCCCGAGCGCATGAGCGCCTTCGTCGCCCGCCATCCGGCCGTGCGCAAGGAGTTCCTCAACCTGCATATCTTCAACCGCAACGGCGTGCTGATACACACCGAGGGCGAAGGCGCCGCCGTGCTGGCGCTGGACGAACGGCCGCGCGTCTACATGCAAAAGGTGCTGGCCGGCGGCCGCGTGGTGGTGTCGCCGCCGTTCAAGAGCATCCTGTCCGGCCGTCCCGCCATCATGATCATTCATCCGGTGCTGGACGCCCAGGGCAAGGCGGTGATGCTGCTGGGCGGCAGCATCGACCTGATCAACTCCGATTTCCTGGCGCAGATCGCCGAGCAGAAGCCGGGCAAGACCGGCTACGTGTTCATCATGACCACCGGCGGCATCCTGCTGCACCACCCCAATCCCAAGCGGCTGCTGGAGCACATCAATACTCGGCCCGGCTACAACCGCGCCACCGAAATGGCGCTGCAAGGCTTCGAGGGCTGGACCGAGGCAACCAACAAGGACGGCAGCGAAGGCATCTACTCGTACAAGCACCTGTCCACGACCAACTGGATCATCGGCGCCCGCTTCCCGGTCGACGAGGCGTTCGCGCCGATGATCGAAATGCGCCGCCACGCGATGCTGGCGGCGGGCGCCTTCGCCGCGCTGGCCGGCCTGATGGCGTGGCTGGCGATCCAGACCCTGCTCAAGCCCCTGGGCCGACTGCGCCGCAACATCAGCGACATCCGCAGCGGCGACGTCAGCATCGGCGTGCTGCAACGGCGCCGCCGCGACGAAATCGGCGAATTAAGCAGCGCCTTCCACGAGCTGATGGCGGAGCGCGAACAGGCGCAGGAAGCGATACGCGACAGCGAAGCGCTGATCGCCGCCAGCGAAAAGCGCCTGCGCATGATCGCCGACAGCATCCCCGCCATCGTCGCCTACATCGACCGCGACAACCGCTACCACTTCACCAACGAATACTTCCGCACCATGCTGGGCCTCGATCCGCAGGCGATGATAGGCAGGACCATGTCCGAAGTGCTGGGCAAGGATTTCGTCGCCTCGATCGCGCCGTTCCACGATGCGGCGATGCGCGGCGACCGTATGCACTACGAGCGCGAAGGCCGCAAGGATGGCCTGCCGCAGCAGGTGATGGGCGACCTGATACCGGACATCGCCGCCGACGGCAGCGTCGCCGGCGTCTACCTGATGGCGGTCGACATCACCGAACGCAAGAGCGCAGAACTGCGCCAGGCCGCCAGCGAAAAACGTCTGAAACTCCTGACCGATAACCTGCCGGTGTTGATCTGCTACCTGGACGACAAACGCCGCATCCAATTCCTCAACGCCACCTTCTTCCAGTGGTTCGGCGTGGAGCCGGGCAAGCTGATAGGACGCCACCTGGTCGACGGCATAGGCCGCGACCACTACGAGCACGCGGAGGCGCACCTGGAGCAGGCCTATCACGGCCAGAACGTGACCTACGAACTCAAAGCGCAGATCGACGGCAGCCTGCACACGCTGGAAACCACCTTCGTGCCGGAGCTCGCAGCCGATGGCACGGTGGTCGGCATCTACTCGCTGACGCACGACACCACGCGCATGAAGGAAATCGAAGAGCGCCTGACGCAGCTGGCCCGCATCGACTCCTTGACCGGCATCGCCAACCGCCTGATGTTCGAAGAGATCCTGCAACTGGCGGTGGTGCGGTCCAAGCGCAATCGCCGGCCGCTGGCGCTGGCCTACCTGGACATCGACCACTTCAAGGGCATCAATGACACATTGGGCCACGGCGCCGGCGATGCCGTCTTGAAGGAGTTCGCTTCGCGGCTGGTGGGCAATGTGCGCGCCTCGGATACGGTGGCGCGCCTGGCGGGGGATGAATTCGTGATCGTGTTCGAACAGGTGGACGGTCCCGGCGAGTGCGCGCGGCTGGCGGCCAAGATCATCGAATCGGTGCGGCGGCCGTTCGACGTCGCCGGCAAGCCGATGCTGATCACCACCAGCATCGGCATCGCGCTGCACGCGCGCGATGCCGAAACCCCAGCCGAACTGGTGGCCCGCGCCGACTGCGCGCTGTACGCGGCCAAGCGCAATGGCCGCGACGGCTACGCGCTCGCCGACTGACGTCATTCCCGCGAAAGCGGGAACCCATACTTCGCGTGGTCGGTGGCGAAGTATGGATTCCCGCCTGCGCGGGAATGACGAGCTATATCAGGCAGCGATGCCGCTCGCCTGTGGATTCGGCAGCGGCTCGGACACCTTGAACAACAGGTTGCGGTCGACGTGGTGGAACGGTTCTTCCTGGCCGCGTATCATCATCACGGTATCTTCCTCGTAGCCCCAGCTGCCGTCGTCGTTGATGGTGACCTTGATGCGGTACTCGACGGTCTTGAAGCCGTATTCCAGGAATGGGTTGGAACGGATGCCGTAGGTATCGGACTCCAGCCGCGCCACCAGTTCAAATTCCTTCGCGTCCGGCGCCACCACGGCCGACGCCATGGCGATCTGGCCGCGCGGGATGCCCAGCGTCTGGATCACTGTGCTGGTGGCCGGCTCCCACAACCAGTAGCCAACCTGCTCGTGGTAGGTCTTGGCCTGGCCAGGCTTGTTGATGATGATCAGGTAGCGCAGGCCGTAGAACAGCTGCGGACCATTGGTGACCGGATCGATGGGATACAACTCGATGCGCTCGACGTAGGCCTGCTTGCGCGGACCGTCCGCTTTCGGCTTGATATCGAGGCCGCGTTCGCCCTTCCAGATACCCGCCATCGGCGCCAGCGGGCCGAGGTTGTTCAGGGTGTTGATGTCGATCGGGGTTGGCTCGGTATAGATATCGCTGGAAAACTCGCTCATGCATAAATCCTGGTGGTTGGTGATAGCCACTATTGTAAGGCGATCTCGATGCGGTTGCGTCCTTCATGATAGCGATAGGCCACCGCGCTTCCCAACTGGCGTATCAGCAGCAGCCCGACGCCGCCCACTCCCTGCTCCTCGATGGACCGCGCCGGATCGGGCGCCGGCGGGCCTTGCGCGAGCGGATTGAAGGCCGGCGCTTCATCCTCGTACACCAGGAGCGCGCCATCCACGCCGACCCACACCGAATGGGCGCTGTCGCCGCCGTGGCCATGCAGGATGCTGTTGCGCAGCAGCTCCTCCAGTATCAGTTCGGCGCGCGCGACCACGCCAGGCCCAAGGCCGGTCTGTTGCAGCGCCATCGCGGCAAACGACATCGCGCCGGCGACCGCATCCAGCCGCGCCGGAAACCGCAACAGGTGCGCAATACCGGTTTCTTTTCTGTCCATTCGAGCATATTATCGGAATGCTCATCTCAGGAGAAGAATCATGCACAACTTAAAAGCCGCCCTTGCCACAGTGGCCGCCGTCCTCGCGATGGGCGGCGCCTGCGCCGCCGAACAACCGGCGGGCATGGTCAAGACCACCAAGGGCGCGGCCTCCATAGAGCACGCCGGCAAACAGACCCCTGCCACCGCAGGTGCCGCGCTGATGGCCAGCGACCGCGTGGTCACCGGCGCCGATGGCAGCGTCGGCATCACGCTGCGCGACGAGACGCTGCTGGCCGTGGGCCCGAACAGCAATGTGTGGCTTGAAAAATACGCTTTCGATCCGACCTCGCACGAAGGCGTGTTGAATGCCACCGTCAAGCGCGGCACGCTGGGCGTCATCTCCGGCAAGCTCTCCAAGCAATCGCCGGGCGCGGTGCAGTTCCGCACCCCGACTTCCATCCTGGGAGTGCGCGGCACCGAATTCGTCATCGATGTCAAAGATGGAGAGTAAAGCATGGGCATGCTGATCTGGATCGTCTGCCTGCTGGCCGCCGTCTCGCAACAACAACGCGGCCCGACCGAGCAAGTCACGCTACTCCCCAGCCAGGACGGCAAGGCCAGCGCGGTGATCATCACCACCGCCGGCGTCGATACGGTGCTCGACCAACCCTACCAGACCGCTGCGATCGACAGCAAGGGCGCCACCGTCAGCGCCAGCAACGGCACCGAAGTCGGCAACCGCTATGCAAGCACGCTGACCGCGATGCCACAACGGGCCGCGGTGTTCACGCTGTACTTCGTCACCGACACCGACACACTGGTGCCGGAATCGGCGGCGCGGCTGGCGGACATCAAGGCGCAACTGACATCGCGTCCCGCTCCCGAGATCATCGTCATCGGCCATACCGACACCGTCGCCAAGCAGGATTACAACGACCAGCTGTCGCTGCGGCGCGCGGCCACCGTCAAGCGCATACTGGTGGAAGTGGGCATCGACGCCGACCGCATCGCCGTGCAGGGACGCGGCGAACGTGAGCCGCTGGTGCCTACCGCCGACGGCGTGGACGAGCCGCGCAACCGCCGCGTCGAAATCCGCGTGCGCTGATCGATCAACCCGCGCCATCCCAGCGCAGCACCAGCAAAGTCAGGTCGTCCGAAGGCTCGGCCTGGCCCACGTGCAGGCGCACATCGTCGCGCACCGCCTGCACCACCGCAGCGGGCGTGGCTGCCGCCGTTGAAGGCAGCGCGGCCAGCAGACGATCCAGCCGCTCGTTGCCATACAAGTCCCCTGCTTCGTTCATGGCTTCGTTGATGCCGTCGGTGGTCAGGCACAGGCACTCGCCGGCCTGCAGCTGGTAGCGCTGCACCGGATATTCGAAATCGTCCAACACGCACAGCGGCGGGCCGTCGGCCGCTTGCAGGTGCTCGACGCGGCCGTCCACAGTCAGGCGGCGCGGGGCATCATGGCCGGCGTTGCACAGGAAGACCTGGCCGTTCGACGCGTCCAATATGCCGGCCACGCTGGTCACGAACAGCATCTCCGGATTCTCGCGGGTCAGCTCGCGGTTGGCGCCGTTCATGATGGCGGCCATCTCGGACGGTCCGCGCAGCGCGATGCTCTTGGAGAGCGCCTTCGCCACCACCATGAACAGGCTGGCCGGCAGCCCCTTGCCCGATACATCGCCGACCATGAAGAACACGCGGTCGCGATCCAGCATGAAGAAGTCATACAGGTCGCCGCCTACTTCGCGCGCGGGTTCCAGCAAGGCCTCCAGCGAGAAGCGCTGCTCGCCGGGGAAAGACAGCGCGGCCTGCGGCAGCGTCGCCATCTGGATGCGGCGCGCCGCGCCCAGTTCACCGGCGGTCTTGGCGGCCGAGACGCGGGCCACCTGCAAGGCGCGGTCGCTGTGCTTGCGGTCGCGCACCGCCGCCGCCAGCATGCTGGTCAACAGGCTTAGACCGACCAGCACGACGGCGCACACCACACTGGTCGCATCGAACAGCAAACCGACCCGCGCGAACAGCAACGCACCACCGCCGTACACACCCAGCACCAACGCACCACCCAGCGGCACAGCCACCAGCAGGCGCAGCTTGGGCAGCAACCAGACCAGCAGCAGGCTGCAAGCGCCGAACGTCGCCACCTCGGCCCAGCGCATCCATCCGGGGCGGCGCAGGAAGGTACCGTCGAAGAAGCTTTCTATCATCTGCGCATGCGTGTCCACGCCGGGCATGAAGTCGCCGCGCGCATTGGTCTTGTAGTCGGTCAGGCCCAAGCCGGTCATGGCGACGATGACGATCTTGTTTTGCAGCGCGCCGTCGGCCAGCCGGCCGCGCATCACGTCCAACGCCGAGACGTAGCGGTCCATCGCGGGCGCCGAGAAGTTGACCCACACCGTGCCATCCGGCGCGGTCGGCACATGCAGGTCGCCGACCGACACGCTGTGGACACCGTCGGCATCGGCCTCGATCTCCAGCGCCGAACTGCCGGTGGCCACGCGCAGCAATTCCATCGACAGCGCCGGCGCCAGCGTCTCGCCGATCGCGCCCACCAGCGGCGCGCGCCGCACGATGCCTTTTTCGAGATTCACCGACAACAGGCCCTGCCCCTTGGAAGCCGCCTGCAGCAAGGGCAAACTGGACATCGCCTGCGGGAAGCGCATCACCGGCAGCGACGACGCCGGCCATTTCACATGCACCGGCCATAGACGCAGCGCATCGCTGGTGCCGGCTTCGGGATGGGCAAAACCCGCAGCCCCCAGCACCATCGGCGCGCGCCGCATGGCCGCCGCCAGCACGTCGTCGTACGCGGGCAGCGCCGCCAGGCTGTCGCGCAGCGGACCGGCAGGCAGCCGGGCCGCCAGCGCCTCGGGCGAGGTGGTGTCCGGCTCCGGCATCAGGATATCCAGGCCGATGGCCAGCGGCTGCTGGGCGTTGATGTGCTCTATCAGCTCGGTCAACCGGGTGCGCGGCCAAGGCCACTGGCCGAACTCCTTCAGCGAGGCTTCGTCGATGGCGATGATCTGGACCGGCCCCGATGCGCGCTGACGCGGAAAGTGGACCTGGTAGGCATTGAACAAGGCTAGCCGCAGCTGCGGCAGCAGACCGTCGCCGCCGACAGTCAGCGCCACGGCCAGCAAGGCGGCCAGCACCAGCGCCAGCGGCCTGCCCTGGCCTGCGCGTACGCCGCCCAGGGCCTGGGTTTGCAAGCGAAGCAGCATGGCCGCGCTTACAGTTCGATTTCCATGCCGTCGTAGGCCGAGACGATGTCCAGCGGTGCTTCGCCGGTGATCTCGGCATAGCGCCGCGTTTCGGTCAGCACGCGGGCGATCTGCGCGTCGTCGTAAATGGGTTCGTGGTGGAACAGGCAAAGCTGGTGGACCCCGGCCAGTTGGCACAGTTCAACGCCGACCACATTGCTGGAGTGGCCCCAATCGGCCTTCACCGAAATCGAATCGGCCAGCGAATACATGGCGTCGAAGATCACCAGGTCGGCGTCGCGGAAAAATTCGACGAAGGCAAGGCGTTCGGCGGCGTTATCCAGCTTGTGCTCGGAGTCGGTGCTGTAGATCATGGTCTTGCCGCCATGCTCCAGGCGGTAGCCGTAGGAGTCGCCCGCATGCAGTTGCAGCTTGGCCGTCACGGTCACGTCGTGCAGCTGCAGCGGAACGCCAGGCTCCATCTGCACGAACTCGATGGTCGCGCCCAGCTGCTGGAAGCCGACCGGGAAGCTAATCGGCTCCTGCTGGCGGCGGAAGGCCGTCTCCAGCTCCTGGTGGCAGCCGTAGATGACGATGCGGTTGCCCGGTATGTAGGCCGGCGTGAAGAACGGGAAGCCCATGATGTGATCCCAATGGAGATGGGACATGAACACATGGTAGGTCTGCGGCTTGGCCGGGCCATAGCGCGCCAGCTTGGCGCCGGCCAGCGCGCGCACGCCCGAGCCCAGGTCGAGGATGATGTGTTCGTGCACGGTGTCCGGGTTCCACACTTCGACTTCCACGCAGCTGGAATTGCCGCCGTAGGTGCCGCGCACATCGAAGCCCAGGTCGTTGTCGATATACGACGCCACCTTTTCCGGCGTATCGAGGTTGCGGCCGATGGCGCCTTCGAGCGCCGTCACCAGCTTGGAGCGGATCTGCTTGTGGTTCAGCGCCACCGGCAGCGAGCCGCGCGCGCCCCAGATGCGGGCTTTCATGAAGCGCCACCGACGGCAGCCAGCGCGCCGGCGCGGTCCGGGAAGATCTCGAACAGCATGTCGAAGCGGCTGATGGTGAACACCTCCAGCACCAGCGGTTGCAAGGCCGCCAGCACCATGCGCCCGCCCTGCGCCTTGACCTGCTTAATCGCCAGCATCAGCGCGCGCAAGCCTATGCTGCTGATGTAGTTGACGTTGCTGAAATCGAGCACCAGCGCGGCGCCATCCTTGCTACAGTCGCGCAGGTGCGGGTCGAGTGCTAGCTTGAAGGCGTCGGCATGGGTATGATCGATACGACCGGCCGGGCTGAGCACCACGGTGCTGCCGGATTGCTGTGGCTGAAGTTCCATAATGGTGCCCTGTGCGCTGTGCGGGTGGAGATGGCGGTATTTTTCATTTTTACATCTTTTTGTGCAAGAAGCAATTCCGAGGAGAATCGCCTGCACATGATATTCTTCGGCCTCGACGCAACCAGGGAGAACGCACATGTCGCCGCTCGACAAATTTTTCAAGCTCACTGAGCATGGCAGCAACGTTCGGACCGAAGTGGTTGCGGGCATCACCACCTTCCTGACGATGGCTTACATCATCTTCGTCAACCCGGCCATCCTCGGCGATGCCGGGGTGCCGAAGGACGCCGTGTTCGTCGCCACCTGCCTGGCGGCCGCGCTGGGCACCATCATCATGGGCCTGTACGCCAACTACCCGATCGGCATGGCGCCGGGCATGGGCCTGAACGCCTACTTCGCCTATGCCGTGGTGCTGGGCATGGGCGTGCCCTGGCAATCGGCGCTGGGCGCGGTGTTCATCTCCGGCTGCCTGTTCATCCTGGTGAGCGTGTTCAAGGTACGGGAAGTGATCGTCAACGGCATACCACACTCGTTGCGGGTGGCCATCACGGTGGGCCTGGGCTTGTTCCTGGCGCTGATCGCGATGAAGAGCGCCGGCCTGGTGGTCGCCAGCCCCGAAACGCTGGTGCGCGTGGGCGATATGCACAAGCCGCAGACCATCATGGCCGTCTTCGGCTTCCTGCTGATCGTCACGCTGGACCGCCTGCGGGTGCCGGGCGCGCTGTTGATCGGCATTGTGGTGGTGACCATCATGAGCTTCTTCTTCGGCGGCAACACCTTCCACGGCTTCATGTCGCTGCCGCCATCGCTGGCGCCGACGCTGTTCCAGTTCGACCTGAAAGGCGCCGCCTCGATGGGATTGTTCAACGTGGTGCTGGTGTTCTTCCTGGTTGAACTGTTCGACGCCACCGGCACGCTGATGGGCGTGGCCAGCCGCGGCGGCCTACTGGTCGACGGCAAGATGAAGCGCCTGAACAAGGCGCTGCTGGCCGACAGCTGCGCCATCGTGGCCGGCTCCATGCTCGGCACTTCCAGCACCACGGCCTACCTGGAAAGCGCGGCCGGCGTGCAGGCCGGCGGCCGCACTGGCCTGACCGCGCTGGTGGTGGCGCTGATGTTCCTGGCGGCTTTGTTCTTCGCGCCGATCGCCGGCGTGGTGCCGGCCTACGCCACCGCACCGGCGCTGCTGTTCGTCGCCTGCCTGATGCTGCGCGACCTGGTCGAGGTCGACTGGAGCGACACCACCGAAAGCGTGCCTGCCGCCATCACCGCGCTGGTGATCCCGTTCACCTACTCCATCGCCCACGGCATCGCCTTCGGCTTCATCACCTACGCCGGCCTGAAGCTGCTGACCGGCCAGGCGCGCCAGGTCAAGCCCGTGGTGTGGGTGATCGCCGCGCTGTTCCTGTTCAAGTACACCTACATAGCGGGCTAAGCGCGGCTAGCCTCGCGCCGCCAGCCGTTCCGGGGATGCCACCAGCGTCGGCATTTCCCGCACCGCCAGGATGCCGACCACGTTGTTGAGCCGCATGCGGCACAAGGTCAACGGATCTTCGTCCTCGGCCGCCAGCCGTATCTGCACGTCCACCCCTTGCGGATGCGTGGTCGTGCGCAGGCTGCGCAACTCCAGTCCCAACCGGCGCACGATCGCCAGCACCGCTTCCAGCGTGGCGATGGGATCGTCCGGCTCTATGCAAAATCGGTAGCTTTTTTGTGTGGTATTCATGCAACCAGAATATCCGGTAGTCGGCAAAATAGGCTTCCTTGTTTTGCTCGATATCCAGCCAAATGAAGAAGATCATCCCGTCCGATGTAAAATCATAGGAATAATCATCTGTTACGGATCTACCACATGGAAATCGACGAACTGGACCGCCGCATTTTGCGCGAACTGCGCCGTGACGGCCGCCTGAGCAACACCAAACTGGCCGAAAAGGTCGGCCTGTCCACCACGCCGTGCTGGAACCGCGTGCGCGCCCTCGAAGAAGGCGGCCTGATCGAGGGCTACACGGCGCTGCTCAGCCAGCAGGCGCTGGGTTACCCGGACACCGTCATCATCGAGGTCACGCTGGACCGCCACGACGACGACATCTTCGAGAAATTCGGCCAGGCGCTGGCCGACCTGCCGGAAGTGATGGAAGCCTACCTGCTGACCGGCGAATACGATTACCTGATCAAGGTGGCGGTGGCCGGCACGGCCGGCTACGAGGAATTCCTGCGCCGCAAACTGTACAAACTACCCGGCCTGCGCCACAGCCGCTCCACTTTCGTGTTGCGCTGCCTGAAACGCGCGCATTCGGTCGAACCTTGATGCGGCTATGTTGTCAACCGCACAGATGGCGCGCCGGAAGCGGCGCATTGTGCAGGTGCTCGAACAACTACTATAAAAAGGATGAACATGAACAAGCCCCTCAAACTCGCCATCGCGGTTGCCGCAATGACACTGGCGTCGCAAGCCATGGCGCAAATTACCTTCTACGAACATGACGGCTGGCGCGGTCGCACCTTCACCGCCAACGCCAACCGCCCAGTCAACGACTTCTCTCGCACCGGTTTCAACGACCGCGCCTCCTCGGTGGTGGTCGAACGCGGCCAGTGGGAGGTCTGCGACGACGCCAACTTCCGCGGCCACTGCATGGTGCTGCGCCGCGGCAGTTACGAGTCTCTGGCCGGCATGGGCATGAACGACCGCATCTCCTCGGTACGTTCGGTAGGCCGTCGCGACCGTTATGAAAACGAAGCGCCGGAGCCGCTGCCGCAACCGACCTATGAATACCGCCGCCGTCCGAGCGAGCGCGTAATTGAAGTGCCGATCACCTCGGCGCGCGCCGTGGTGGGTACTCCGGAACAGCGCTGCTGGGTCGAACGCCAGCAAGTGACTGAACCGGCCCGCAGCGGCAACAACGTCGGCGGCGTCATTGCCGGCGCGCTGATCGGCGGCATCCTGGGTCACCAGGTGGGCGGCGGTACGGGACGCGATGTAGCCACAGCCGGCGGCGCAGTAGCCGGCGCGGCCATCGGCAACAACATGGCCAACAACAGCAACTCGCAGAACTATTCCCGCGACGTACGCCGCTGCGAAAACGTCAGCAACCCGACGCCTGAATACTGGGACGTGACGTATAACTATCGCGGCCAACAACACCGCGTGCAGATGAGCACCGCCCCCGGCCAGACCATCGCCGTCAACGCCAAGTCCGGCGAACCACGCATGTAATGCTGGAATTTGCCCACATTTCCCAAATTATTTGGGATGTGGGCAAGCCAGCAAGTATACTCAAGCCCCCAAATGGGCCGGCCCTGAGACTGCATGCGTAATCTACTCCCCTATTCCTACTACGGCGGCGACACCGACGAGCAGCAGCAGTTCTACTCCGAACTGCGGCCGGTCGCCATCATTTCGCAAAGCGTCGGACTGGTGAGCTGGCTGACAGCCGCCATCTTGCTGGCCTCCAGCGGGCAGTCGCTGCACGCCAGCCTGCTGTTCGGCGTGCCCGGCATGCTGCTCAGCCTTGCCATCTCGCTCAGTGCACGCTCCGTCAAGGCGCTGGTCGTTTCCGGCATCATCGGCACCACCGCCACCGCCTTCGCCTTTCGCCTGCTGATGGCCTACTGCCCCGACCCGACCTTTTGGGTGCTGCCGGTCGGCACCGTGCTGACCTTGTCGGCCGCGCCCATCTTCGGCGGCATGATCAATTACATCACCGCCGCCGTCGCCGTGTGGCTGATACTCACGGTCGGCAATTTCCCCGCGCAGCCGGGACAGCTCACGTTCAATCTGGCGCTGTTGGTCATGGGCAGCAGTTTCGCGATGGCGATCTATTTGCACGCCTATTTCCTGAACCTGCGGGTGCGCAGCCACCGCGCGCGGCGGGAACTGGCGGAAATGGCCTTCAAGGATCTGGTCACCGGCTTGAACAATCGTCGCAAATTCACGCTGGAAGTGCGCCGCGTGCAATCGCAGCCGCCGCAGTCGCCGCTGTTTTTCCTGATGATAGACATCGACGACTTCAAGAAGATCAACGACACGCTGGGTCACGACGCTGGTGACGAAGTGCTGATCCACACGGCGCAGGTCATCGGCAAGCTGGGTGCGGGTCACCTGTGCGGGCGTCTGGGTGGCGAGGAATTCGGCGTCTTGTTCCAGGGCGAGGCTGTGGACGCATTGGATTTTGCCGCCGCGCTGCTGGACGGCGTGCGCGCGGCGACGCATCCACCGCGCACGGTCAGCATCGGCATTGCCGAATTCGACAGGGACAGCGACCCGTCGGTCAGCTACAAGCGTGCCGACGAGGCGCTGTATCTCGCCAAGCGGCACGGCAAGAACCGCTACATGCTGGCGGAGCGCATGCCGGCCGCCGCCTGAGCCGGCGAGCGGATCGCCGGCATCCACTTCATCACAAACGGCGACGGTTGGCGCCGATCAAGCCAAGCAAGCCTGCGCCCAGCAGCAACAGGGTGCCCGGCTCCGGTATCGCTTGCAGCACTGGCAAGCCGCCAGGACCAATCACCGGAATCACCGTTACCGCACCGTTGGAGGTCAGGGTAAAGATCGCCGAACCGACCACGATGGTCGGACGCCCCGCCCCACCCACCGAACCGGACCAGAATGCCGGGTCAGTTTTGTACAAGCCGTCCGGCGCCAGCGCCGCGAACGGAGAAGCGCCTGCGGTGGTGTCGATGGAAAGGTCAAACTCAATGATCAGGTGCGGATCGGCATAGTTCGGGCTGGAGCCGATGCTGGCGCCGGCATGGAACTTCGCCAGCGCCAGTTCGTCGGCGTCGAGCAGCGACCACACAGGCGAACTCAGATCGAAACCGCCCGCCGCATCAACCGGCGACCGCACATCGTGGTCTTTTTCAAACGCCTGGATGCCGCTTTCGGTGATATGCACGACATAATCGTCTGCGCCGTTCTGGAAGAACACGTCCGTGAACAGCCCGGCCGTCCCGCCCGGCTTGAAGCTTCCCAGGTCGTACATCAAGTTCAGCGTATGGCCCAGCGTGCTACCCGGCGCGCCGCCGGTCGATTGCTCCACGTAGAAGCGGGTGCCGCCTGGCGAGCCGACGTTGAAGCTGGCGGAACTGACGGTGGACCGGGCCGGCGCGCCGTTCGTCGCCGAGACGGTCCACTCTTCCAGGCCGAAAAGGCCGTCGGTCACATGAATCGGAGCCGCCTGTGCCGCGCCGGCAAAGCCGATGCCGGCCAGCGCCATGAGGAAAGCGCCACGCATCGCGCCGCGCTTCAGGGAAAACAACTTCGTTAGGGAATGTTTCATGAGTATCTCCTGGTTGTGTATGCTGCGTACCAGAAGATGCAATTTCGGTTCCAAGCGCTTTGGCTACTGCTGTGCCATGGTTGTCGTGCTCGCGGAGATGGTGCACTGTAAGCTCAGCCGACAGCAATTCTCCTGGGCCTCACGCAACGCCTCTGCCTGCCCCCTGTCTCCCCACCCAATCCTCGATGCACCTATTTCTGCTACTGCTGTTCATTTTTGTCTGGATCACTCTTGCACGTCAGAGCTCGCCGAAATCTGATCGATACCGACGCCAACCGGCCCGGCTCCGCCCTCGATCGCGACGCAAGCCCGCGTGGGTCAGACACGAAATCATCCGCCTCAAAGCGCTCAGCGACCTGAGTTGCTACAAATTGGCTGATACCTTCAACCGCATGTACGCCGCGCAGCGGCATGTCACTGTCGGCAAGACTTGGGTGGCGGACGTGGTGCGGACACATCGCTATGAGATCGCCGAACTGAGACGACACTACAAACGCCGTGTGCCACCTCAACAGCGTATCAACACCACCTGGGGCCTGGACTTCACAGGCAAGGCCGATACAGTGAAAACTGTTTATCCCATTTTTGGCGTTCTCGATCATGGCAGCAGAATGGCCTTGTGCTTGCAGCCGCTGGCCAATCGCACGGCCGTCACAACGCTCAAGGCGCTGCTGGCGGTCATCGAAACATATGGAACACCGCGCATCGTCCGCACCGATAACGATGCTGTTTTTACGTCGCGCCTGTTCCGCTTCGGCTTGCGCTGGCTGGGTATACGGCATCGCCTGTCCGCACCAGGTTCACCTTGGCAAAACGGCCGTATCGAGCGGCTGTTCGGCACATTGAAGGAAAAGCTCAACCATCTGGCCGTGCTCGATCTCAATGATCTTGATCGCGCAATCGGGCAATTCCGATTCTGGTACAACGCGGTCCGACCACATCAGCATCTGTATGGCTGGACGCCCTTGAACGCTTGGCAAGGCCAAGATCCATATGGCAAGGCGCCAAAATCGGCGCAACGATTTGATGCGTGGGAGGGACTATTGACGGGAGTGTATTTGCGCTGGTAGGCGGACAGCAGTGAAACGTGGCGCGATATGGATGCTTGTCCGGGGAGAGTCACGTCCGAAGCACGGATTCAGGCAATAGGAATCTGAAAGCTGAGAAAATTCATGCTTCGAAAAACAAAAACAGCCGACGACTCGCCTAAAAAATAGACAAATCGACGACTGTTTTTTCAAATTTCCATCTCAATCAATGACGCCAACCCATTGCGGACAAGCGGACGGGGCACCGGTCGCCGATGGGATACGACAGGATACGAACAGGATACAAGTAGCCTACGAGTATCGAGCCGCGCCTTCCAACCCATCTAAAATTGTCCGATTTGAAGCAAATAGAATCCACTCCGTGCTGTCGATTGCACGAATGGCGATCTCGCATTCTTGAAAGTCGTCGGCCAATAGCTTATTGACCTCCAACCGTTCAATACGCGATACGGCAACGATTAAACAATCGATCGTGTATTCAACTGCTTCTGCAAATCTTAAGATTTCGCTCCATGTCAGAACTAAGCCGAGAGGCTGCTGGCGCACCCTCTTCTGAAACTCAAGGACCGAGTCATTGGCGGGCATCTGGCCAACGCCATCAAATTCAATAATGCTCCAGGCCCAGTCATTTGCTGGCACCTTCGCCAGCAAATCCACCAGTTGAACGCGAGTCCCATTTTCTCGATACATCGGCACTTCAAGCATACTCATATTCCCACCTCAGTTTTGCAATGGTCGTGCAGGACCGTGCTGTGGCGTGCCACCAGTTGGATTCGGCAAATAAGGATGCTCATGCGGATTCGTGTGGTTCTGAGGCCGTCCGTGATCCGTAAAATCAATGTCCTTAACAGGGCGTCCATTGGCATCCCATTCCCGTCCTTGGTCGTACTTACCACGACGGCCTTCTTTTTGACCAAGTTGAGTATGCGCTCCCTCAGCCTCAGGATCTCGAACTGGATTGCCATTCGGGTCTCGCGGCAATTCGCGGTCGGGGAAGCCGTTTCCTTCGCGGTCTCCTTTCTTCCCTTCGCTGTTTGTACCATCGGGTTTATTCGAAAGCGCATCACTCGGAGTCGTATCGCCATTGGCAATCGCGTTCGCCCGCTTATCCTTATTTCCCTTCCACACCTTATACCCAACAACTGCAGCAGCTACGACCGCAATTTTTGCAGGTAAAGGGGCTGCAATAAACGCAGTAACCGCAGCAGGAACAGCCACACGTCCTGCGGGATGGGTTATGGTCGTAAGGCCAAGTATAGCGACACTTGCATTTTTCGCCGACACCTTAGGTTGTGGCGGCTCTACCTTCTTTTCCTTTTGACCTGTGATGGTGACCTTCTGCGGCTCGGGTTCTGGTGCGCATACTTTCTTGTCGTCGCACACGGCCACGAAGCCTGTCGGATCGGTCAGATTCGTCGGGTTGTTCAGCACATAGCTGTACCGATTAAAGCTCTGACCATTAAATGGATCTTGGATGATCGGATCGGCGCTGATGAACCTCGCCACCAACGGATCATATACACGCCCGTTCATGTGCACCAGATCCACTTGATCGAGCATCTCGTGGCCAGTGTAGCCCTTGTTGTCGATCACCCCATCCAGGTTGTCCGGCGTCGCGCTGCCATCGGGTATGCGGCGCTTGCCCCAGGCGTCGTAGGCCAACTGCTCCTGCACCACACCGGTCTCTCCGCTAATCGCCACCGGACTGCCCAGTCGGTCACGGTGCAACCAGTGCAGCTCGGTCGCGGTCGCATTCGCCTTGTCGATCTCCACACCCAGCCCCATCGGCCAGTAGGTTTTCACCGACGCCAACTTGCCCTGACTGTCCAACTCCACTTCCTGCGCGCCGCCGTACACCGTCATGGTGCCGTCCTCGCGCGTCTGCCGCGTGCGCTGATGCTCCGCGCCGTAGACGAAAGTACTCGACTTGCCGCCTTTGGTGATCCTGATCGGCATGTCGAAGTTATTCCACGTCGCCGTGTGCCATGGATCGCTCAGCAGATTGCCGTTGTTGTCGTAGCTGAAGCTGCCAGCCTTACCGGTGATGCTCAACACCGCGTGCGGCCGCACTGCCCCCGCCCCTTGCGGCGGATAAATGTAGTCGCCCGTACCGACATCGGTCTTCGACGTCAGATTGCCAGCGTCATCATAGGTGAATACCTTGTCCGAACCGATCGTGCTTTTCGTCAGGCGGTTCAGTTCGTCGTACTCGAACAATTCCATGAACCCAGCCTTTTCCCAGTGCTGCGTACGCTGCGAAACATTGCCGATCTTGTCGAAGATATAGCTTTCCTTCAGCCGCTCCACGGTGCCCGCAGTGGTGGCACTTCCTGCTAGGCGCCCACTGTGCGCGTTGTAGTCGTCGGTCTGCACCAGGCCGTTGCCCAACGTGGCGCTGGCGACCCGATGCGACGCATCCTGCCCGGTCGCTTTCCACAGTACCAACCCCTCTCGCTCCATCCGCGACAGGTAGCCATAGTTGTTGTAGCGCTGCGCGAACACCTTCAGCGCGTCCTTTGCGTGGCCATACGACACTGTGACCACCCTGCCCCAGGCATCGTATTTCGGCGTGCTCACATAGTCGCCGTCAAACAGCGTTTGCGTCGTGCTCAACGGACGGCCACGATCGTCATACGTATGCACGCGGCGGTAATCCGGTGAGGCCTGGACGCCCGTGTACGCCTGCGCCAGCTGGCCGATGCCGTTGGCTGCCGTATCGTAGATCCAGTAGCTCTTCAAGTCGTCCTCGGTGCGCTCGACCATCCGATTCAGCGCATCGAACTTCATCTTGGTGTACGGCGCCGGCGGTGGCGTCGGCAAAGCCGCCTTGGCGCGCTGCACCGGACTGACCTGCTTCCACGTCAAGCCCAGCGGATTGACCGAGTAGTCGATCTGACCCAGGTCCGGGTCCTGCAACTGGATCTTGCGGCCCAAGGTGTCGTACTTGACCGTGATGACATTTTTGTTCGGATCAATCGTGGTCGCCAGATTGCCCCAGGCGTCATAGCCGAAGCGCGTGGTCAGCGTTTTCTTCGTTGGCGTGGTCAACAGGTTTTCCACGTACGACGTCAAGCCCAGCACGTCCTTGTGTTCGACCCGCACCTGCCCCTTGCCATTGGTTAGCGTGACTTTCAGGCCGTCATAGTCGGTAGCGGTGTCGACGTTGCCGCCATCCTCGCCGAAGGTGCGCAACAGTATGGGGCGACGCAAGGCGTCGTATTCGCGGTGCACTGCCGGCACGCCGCTGTTGCCATAATGCGGCATGTCCTCGTCCAGCGGCAGGCCGGCGGCATCGTAGGTTTTGTTGGTCGTGATCTTGCTGCCGTCGAAGCCCCAGGTCAGCGCGCGTACCACACGCCCCATGTTGTCCAGGTACGCCACCTGCGGCACCGCGATACGGTCGACACCGTGGAACTGCTCGGTGATCGCCACCGCCACCTCCGAACCCAGGCAATCACTGGCACATTGCTTCATATAACTCTGCGATGCGTTGCCGTCGGCGCGCAGTTCGCGCGTCACGCGGCCGAAACCGTTCACTTCCCACACCGTCGACAGACCGTTCGGTCCGGTCAGCTTGGTACGCGCGCCGGTACCGGCGTTGTACGCATGGGTCTCCAAATGCTCGAGCGCGTTCTTGACGGTCGCGGGGAAGCGCGCTTTGGCATCGTAGGTCATCGTGGCTTCGACACGGGAGATCTCTTTTGCGGTGTCCGGATCGAACCAGTTGAGCTGCTTGGTGAGCAGTACCCCGAAGGTGCTATCGTACGTGAAGCTGGTCTTGAGCTTGAGCGCCGGGGCATCCGGTTCCACTGTCTGGCTTTTAATCTTGCCGCTACTCTCATACTCCATCGCCACCTTGCGCGCGACCGCCGTGCCACCGTCGCCGTTGTGCGACTTCGTCACCGTCACCGAGTCGGGTAAGCCCAGGTACAGGCGCTCGGTATCGGTGGTAGTGTAGGTGTTCACCGTGTCGGTGGTGTGGGCGAAGTCCGGGTTGGCGCCGCTGACCACCACGCGCGAGGACAGCACGTTCCCGTACGTGTCGTAGGCGATACTGGAATCGCCGCCCGTCAGACCGCTGGTGGTGGTGGTGCCCATTTCGGCGCCGCTCAAATCCCAGCGCTGGACCACGCTGTTGACCACAGCTGGGAACCAAGTATGTCCGCCGTTAGCCTGCGCCAACATCGTCAACGCCAGCGTGTTATCGGTCTGCGACAGCGTCGTACCGCCGTGGCTGACTACTTCCTTGCGCACCATGCCCGTCAACGGCCACTTGATGCCGAAATCGGTGTCGGTCTGCACCTGGCTCTGCTCGTCCTTGATCGTCACGTGGGCGAAGCCCAGCGAACCGCGTCCGTTCACGTCGATCACCGGATCCTGGAAGCGGTACGTGCGCACCAGGTTGCCGCTGCCGCCGTTGGCGGTGCTCAGCGTGGTCGCGTACTTGCCCACGCCGCTGGACAGGTGCTGCGGATAGGCCAGCGCCAGCGTGCCGCTGTGCGTGACGGTGCCGTCCACCAGGCCGTCCGTGTAGGTGACCGTCGCAGTGGCAGGCGGGTCGCTCTTGAGGGCATCCCTCATCCCGTTGGTGACCGCATAAATCCGATCCAGCGCCTGGCCGGCGACGGCGAGGTCGGTCGGCTTGGACACGGCCCAGCTGTAGCTGATGTTGTTCGGGTCGCTGGCCTGCCAGTCTTCATGGTAATTCACCAGCTGCATGCGGCCGGTACCCAACACATCCATAAAGAAGGTATGGTCGCCCGTCCCCTCGCCCAGCACCTTGGCGCGGGACCACGGATCGCAGGCGATATTGCTGTCGTCCGAACCGTCTTCCTTGGTCGAGACATCGTCGCCCATCACGCGGCACATATAGAGTTTCGTCGTCGGGAACGGACCAACGTCATTCGGCACCATCGACTCGGCCAGAATGCTCGGCTGACCGTCACCAATGAAATTGCCGACGCCGCGCACCGCGAGATACTGCATGCGGTTCGGCGTGCCTGCGCCGTCGAAAGCGGCAAGCGTGGAACCACTGTATTTTTTCCGGACGTGGCAGTCGAGCGAACGCCCGGTCGACAGGCATAAGGTCATCTCGGCCTTGCCATAGGTGAACGACGCGACGTCCCAGCTATATTCAAGGAAGCCATACGCCAGGCTGGAGTAGCCGCTGCCGTTGAAGTCGCCGTCCCGTCCCATCCCGGGATAGTTCGAGTCAAACGAATACGGTACGCGCGCGCTGACATTCGGCCAGGCCGCTCCGAGCGGAGCGTACTTGCGGTATCGGTAGCCCGTCATCGGCGCGGCGCTCACCGTCGTACCCGGTTCGGGCACGGTCAGTATGCTGATGGTCGGAGTCATGTTGACCCACAACCTGACTTCTTTAGGCGTGTCATCGTAGGACAATTGACTGACGAAATGCGGCATGGTGAATCGCGTATCGAAGGGCTTGCCTACACCAGCGTAGTCGACCATCGCCGAATACTCAGAATAGTCGTGGCGATAGAACTCAGGCGAACCATCGGCGGCGTAACCAAAGCCTACGATCTCTCCCGGCGGGTCTGGCACCTCCTGACACGCCATCTGCATACACACCGTGCTCGGCGCGCTGCCATAGAGAATACGGCCATACAGTCCGGCCCGTCCATCGCCGCGGATATCCGCCACATAAGGGGTCTCGTTAGCGGCGGCGCTGCCGGTCGTGGGCATATTGGCACTGCAATCGAACACGATAGGTACGCTCACATCGCCCGGGGCCTTGCCGTTACCGAGCGGGGACAGGCAGATCTTCAAGCCCTGGCCAGCAGAGACCAACAGATCCGGTGCGCCATCGCCGTTGAAGTCGGCGGTATCAAGCACGCCAAAGGCCTCGCCCGTGCTGATGGTGTAGCGGTACTCGGTATAGCCCTTGCCGGCATTGTTGTGGTAGTAGCGATAGGACGTCTTCAACGACCGGTCGGCATACAGCTGGAGATCGGTCTTCGGTACATCCAGCGGCGCCACGCTCTTCTCCAGGATATCGGTGAAGCCATGATTCTCGAAGTCCGCGAAAGCGAACAGGTTCGCGTGGATCTGGTTGCCAACCGGGTTGTACGTCGTCAATTGCGACAGACGTGGACCGCCGGGGAATACCACGGGCGCATCAAAGCCGGCCTGCTTCGTCGTGTCCGGCTTGCCCCAACTGAAGGTGGTTACCGGCAGCGCGTCGTCCACCTCGGTCTGCGGATTGCGCGCGGCCACGTTGATCATGTTGAGCAGGCTGCGGCCGCTGGTCGGGCTGCGCTCATATGTCAGCGTGTACGAACGTATCCGCGTGCCGGCGGTCGCGTCGGCGCTGAGGTCGTCGCCCACATAGGTGGAAATGTTGTTCACGCGGCTGCGCAAGTCGTTGCGCGCGTCGTCGATGTAGCGCGTCCAGGCGTCCGGACGCTTGGTGTCGCTGGTGAACACCACCGATGCGTGCGGCGCCAGCCCGTTGCCGCCGTAACGGATATCGGCCAACACGTGTTCGCCCGTTGTGGCGCTCTGCGTGTAGTTATAGTTGATGTAGTTGCCGTAACGGTCCTTGACGCTGTCCAGCGCCCAGCCTATCGGGCCGTTCTTCTCGGCCGGTTTGCACGGTGTCGCTTCACTGCATGTGTAGTCGGAATTGATATTCTGGACGATCGCCTTGACCACGCTCGACGCGGTGCCGCCGTAGGTCATGATGCGGCCATCCTTGCTCTTGACCTGGAAGCTGCGGCCAGCCAGGTTGCCACCGGTCGTCACGCCCTGAGCCGTGATACGGCTGAAGCCATCATGCTCGGTGCGGTATTCCGCCGTGTCGGCCCAGTAGTTCAGATCGCTCATCGCTAGGTTCACCAGCACCAGGCGCCGGCCGTCCAGGCACAGCCGGTCGGTTAGGCTGAAATTGATGCGCGAGTTAACGCCGTCCTGGTCTATCGTCATGCCGCAGCGCGCGATGCGCGACATGCCGCTGATGCTCCATCCCAGACCGACGATGCTGTTGCCGCCCTGGCTGTTGTAGTCAAGAGAAATCGACGGCTGCAAGCCAGCCGTCCCCGGTGGGACCACGATCGGCATGCCGTAGGTGGCCGCGCCGGCATTGTTAATGCCCAGTTCACCCGGCAAGGTGCCGGCATCCGCATTGATCAGGTGCGGGGTATTGATCTTCACCGCCAGCGGTGTATCGGAGCTGTTAGCCGGGGGCTCGGCGCCGTTGTTCGGCGCGGTCGCAGTCACCGCTACCGCTGGCGTCTGTGCCAGCAGCGCACCGCTGCCGTCGAACGCCGATGCCTTGACCTGATAACTACCGCTTACGATGTTGCTCCAAACTGCGGACCATGTGCTTCCGGATCGTGTCGCGGTGGCCACCGAGTTTCCATTGGCATAGAACTTCAGCGATGCCACTGCGGCATTGCCTGAGGTAGTCGCGGTCAACGTCATCGATCCACCACTCGCTACCGATGCACCGCTGACAGGGTTCGACAGCGTCACCTGGACCTCAAGCGCTGGGTCCACGGTGATCATGTTCACCGCCGAATATATTGTGGAATTTCCTTGGCGAACACGCGCCTGGATCGCATAGGGTGCAGCACGGACAGGCAACGAAGCCGAGGTGAGCGAATATGCATCCGCCGCGCCGTCGGGATTCGCAGTGGTCCATATGCCGTCCACACCGATCGCAACCTCGTCGTAGGAACCGGCACCGCCACTTAGCACTGTTTTCACAAAGATGCTGGACGCCCCGTTGTAATGCTGGCCGTTCGCAGGCACGCTTAGCGCAATACGCAGGCTATCCGGGATCGTGCACGAATTTTCGGCGCACGGCAGCACCACATCGGTGCCGCCGCCGGCAACATAGCCCTGCACGTAAATCGCGCGCCCCGGATACTGAGTCGAATAGGCACTCAGATCGATGTTGAAATGATGGCCGGCTCCCGGCGTCTGGCACGCGGCCTGTACCGCGGCGTTGTCCGGCTCGGTGCTGACGTTGGCCACGCCCGTACCCAGCAAGGTACCGCCGGACGCTTCGGAAGGCGCATCCAGATAGATGTTCAGGCTCAACGGCTGGCTGACTCCTGGTTGGCAGGTCCAGCCGTACAGTTGCGGTTTGTTGTCGCGGTCAATGCGTACGCCAGAGACCAAGCCCAATAAAGGACTATTGGTGATGCTGACCACCACCGGCGCCGACTCGGTCTGGACACCCAGGTCATTGGTGCTGCGTAGCTTGAATCGATAGATGCCGGCACTGAACGGCCACGCAGTGTTCAGGTCAAGTGTACTGCTGTTGCCGGAGTTCCCCGCCAACCGTATATCGACGTTATTGCCATTACCTAACTGGAACAGTTCGAGCTTGCTGACGGTGTGACCGGATTCTGTACTGTTTCCGGTGAAGTTCACGAAAGTCTGTTCATCAGCGGTGACACGTGATTTGATCGGCGTTGCCGACAGCGTCACTTTTGCCGGCGGCACGTTGCCCATATAAATCTGGGCCCGTGTGCTATTCAGCGTGACGTTCCCTTTGCGGACACGTGCATAAATTGTATGCGTTGTGGCGGGATCAAAGCTGGTAGTCACCGCATATGTGCCGTCAACGTCCTTGGCAAGCGGCGCCCAGCCCCCATCGATATTCACATCGACGCCGTCGTACGGGTCGGAGCCGTTGAGTATCTTGGCGCGGATGGTTACCTTCGACGGGGTGGACGGATAGCTGCTGCCATCGGCCGGAGACATCAATACAAGTCGAAGGCCGCCTGGCAGCGTGCATGCGCCCGCGTCACAAGGCAGAACTTGAAATGCACTACCATCGTTTGGCTGCGCTTGTACTATCAACCGCCCTTCGCTGTAATAGTCAGCGCCTTGGTTGAGTTCAACGACGAAATGATGTGCGCTGCCCGGACTATGGCACTTTGCCTGCACCACAGAATTGCCGGGCTCGGTACTGACATTCGCAAGGCCGGAGCCAAGAACCGCCCCCCCTGGGGAATTGACGGGCTGATTTGCCGTCACTTGAACACGTAGCGCCTGACTCACATTGTCCTGGCATACCCAACCCACCACCTCAGTTTTTCCCGATGCGCCGCTCCGCACCTCTGTGACGGCGCCAAGCAATGCTCCCTGACGCACCGAAAAATTGAGTGGTTTGCTCTCGCCGACCAGGCCGTTGTTGTCGGTAGCACGCAGCCGCAAAGCGTAATCGCCAACACGTAACGAGACCGTGGTATTCATGGCAGGGCCAACCGCCCGCTCAATCACATTGCCGTCCTGGACCAGTTCGAGCCGGGCCACGGTACCACTGGCGGTAGATGCGGAGCCGACAATCGGCACCTGCCCGTATAGCGCGTTCGGGGACAAAATGGTCGAGCCGTTAGAAGGGGTGCTGAAAACTACCACCGGGGGTAATGTTTTATCGACGACAGTGATTGTATAAGCTAACGTATCGTAATAAACCTTAGGGTAGTAGGTGTACAGACGCATGTACACCTTGTGCACGCCGACAGCAAAGTTACTGAGCAAGGTCATACTGCGGGTGCTGTTTTTCAACCGCCCATCGCTACCGATCTCAACCCGAAATTGCTGCTTCTCTAAGACTATATTGCCTTCACGTAGTTCGGCCGACATCACCGCATCGACTGCGTCTTCGGGCAACCTGTAAGGCGAAACAGTGGCCCGAACATAAAGGCCGGCCTGAAAAGTCCCACCTGGATCTACCGCGCCACCGGGAGAAGTCTGCCCCATAACCGAATACGAAATATATTCGCCGCTAGGCAGAACCGTTACACTGATCGCATTGCTTAGCAATCCAACGCCCCCTGAATTATCGATTGGGCGAAGTTGAAGGAGATGCGTACCGACCGGCAATTGAACGTCTGCGGCAAATTGCGGTCCTGACGTCGAGGCACGAACAACGCCGTTGTCCAGCAATTCCAGTGTCTGAATCGTCCCTCCATCAATATCGGCAGCCCATCCAGTAACATTGACGGCGGCAGTCGCTCCATTCTCAACGACATATACCGTATTGGTGTTTGGAGTACTCAGCGTTGCCGTCGGCAATATGTTGGCGCTGGTGACCTTGACGGTAATCGGATCGCTGAACACATTATATTTTTCGTTGCTCACCTGCGACCGCAGGGTGTGTACGCCAATTGGTAACTTGACGATAGCACTTGCAACATTTCCACCAAGGAGGCGAACCGGCCGGTCTCCGTCATACACGTACATCAAGTTGATAGTGTTACCGTCGGTTGAAGCCGTTGCTACGACCGGGACATCGGCTGTGCCTCCTTCCGGCGCCAAAAAAGTGGCATTGTTTTTGGGATAGGTAAGTGCGGTGATGAGAGAGCCAACGCTGGAATTGGAATGCCCGTAAACTGTTATTGCTGGACTGAGCGCCACTCCACCCGAACTATCAGTCGCCCTCACCTGAATTGAATTTTCTCCGTCGTTAAGGCCACCGCCAACCCCAAAGGTCGTCTTGTCAATCGCCGACGTGCTGCCGATGACCTTGGTCCCCGCCAACAAGTCCACTTTGACAACGGAGGTGCCGGCGCGCGGTGTAGCGTGACCCGTCACCCATGTGGAAATCCCTGCTCCGCTTGAAGTGTAGTGTTGTCCATCAGCCGGACTATCGATCGAGACCATGGTTTTTGTCGGCGCGACGACATTGATGGCCAAGTTCGTACTCGGCTCGCCTATCCACGAATTCCCGCAGTTCACCTGCCACTGGAAGTTATAGACGCCAGGCGTCGACGGCGCAACGACATCGAAAACAAATGCCATCAACTGGCCGGGAAAGCCCGAAGTCGTAGAACGCGCTATGCCCCAGGTCATGTTGTTTATGGGATTTACAGGGCCAATGGCACACTTGTCCTCGGCGAGCCAGCCGTCTGCCGAGAAGAAATTCATGGCGACGTTATACCTCTGACCCGCGATCATCGTCGTTGGCACGGATTGATTTGAGAACTTCGTTCGCTGCGCAAACGCCGGAGTCAACGTCACCATAAGGCCCAGCAAAACAAACAACAGCTTTTTGAGCACGCCAAACACCATTTGCGCGGCACTAACTTGGGAACCTCTGAGAATTTTTCGCATACTTTATTCTTACTAACGGGCCAGCGCAGCGTGCAGGGAACGCAGCGACAGATAAAAAGACAGCACTTCGCCGCAGTCGTAAGCGGGAAAGTAGTCAATACGGGGAAGTTCGATGGGGTCTATGGCGACGGAGAAATTAAATATCCCCAACGGAAACAGTGGGCGAAATAATAACACAAAACAACAACAAATTTCAAATTGAAAACTTTAATGCTTCTCTAATAACAAAACTTTGATTGGTGAGCGCGCTGCCTCCCCCCCAAAAAAACAATGCGGCGATGAAAAGCCTACGTCCCATACCTCCTGTCCACCAAATGAAAAAAGGCAGCCTCACGGCTGCCTCTCGGTAGTTCAACTACGGATAACTTAGAAGTGGTACTCAGCCCGGATCATCGGCGTCTTCGCCACATAACCCTGGCCGCCGGTGGTGGCCGAGGTGTTGCCGAACTTGTTGCGCCAGTACTGGTACTCGACGCCGACGCGGAAGGTGTTCTTCGCGTGGCCCATCGCGGCGCCCGCGTCAAACATCAGCTGCATGTCGATATTGGTCTCGGCGCCGGTATCGTTGCCCGTTTCGTCCTTGCCCTTCGATGCGATAAAGTTCGCATAGCCCTCGAAGGCCCACAGCGAACCCAGCGGGATGCCCCAGTCCGACGACAGCATCGCATGCGTCTTGTAGGTATAGTGTTCGTTTGCGAGCTAATTTGACCCGGTTCGATTGACCCGGCTACTTCAGCTTTGGGGGGGGCTCCAGCAAGCCTAAGGAGGAGAGGTTTACGCTCCAAGAAATGGGGCAACCAACGATGCAAATCTAAGCCTGAGCTCGGGTCAAAATCTCATGCAAATTTACATTATCGGCTAATCCGTACGACCATTGAGACAAATTCCCGTATAGAAAATTCCCGGTTTCCTCTTTCTTCTGTAAGAAATGCTCTCCCAGCAAATCCAAATGATATGACACGTCGTAGCCAAAATCTTTCCGCCGGTTTGGATGTGTTGCAACGAATTCTGGCTCAGTATTTGTGTTTGCCGAATTGAACAAAAAACCTATTGGACTTCAAAATTCGACAACCCCTCCGGCCATAAAATTACATAATCGTCCTTCATAACCTCTCTATACGCAACTCTAACTCCTAACAACGCATCTTGCCCCTTTAGTATTTTCATAGACTCATTAAATGCATCAATGGGAAATTGAGTCAGCACAAAAATATTGGCTTCACCAACGCCCATATCATGACCGTCAACAGAATGTTTCTTTTGCAAATTTTTCCGCAAAATTGATTCCGTATCGATTATTGAATCAAAATGCTTGATTGTTGAAGCATCCCACTGGAAAATAAGTTGGTATTCTTTTTTCATTTATAAGGAGGAGGCAGTAAGCCTTTATCAGTTTGCATTTGAATGTAGAACTTTTGAAATTCTTCTGGGCCAATAGGAAGTGTCTCATGCAGATCACGTTCCAGTTTTAGCATATCTTCACTGGTGCCCTGGGCTAATATTTTCAGTCGCCCGCCATTTAACTGCTTTGCAGAATATCTAGTCGTAGGATTTATTGTCGTTCCATATTTAAGATGTTGCCCACCCGCATCCACTTTTTGATATAAATACATATCTTTAGACAGAGGAGCCGAGAAAATACTCATAACCTCATGAGTTATTTCCTTAACCAAACCCTTTGCCTTACCTGTAATTTTTACAACTGGAATTTCTGAAGCAATTCCAATCATGCCGGCAACAATCTTTCCATCGTGCAGATCGGAGATTCCATCAACCGTGCTGTTCCCAGGAATAAAGCTCTTTCCAAAATCTCCGGATGCAGTTTGCGCTTGGCGAATTTCACCTAATGTTCGCCCAGGAGCAATAGCCGATTCAAGTGTATCAAGATGAGCTTGATAAGTGGCCCCATTAACAGTCGCATTGTTTGCCGATTTGGCATCAACTTTTGTTCCGGAAGGACCTTGTATCGGTCGGGTCGATGGCGTTGTCCCGGATATTTCCGCCACGGCTGCCTTGACACCACTGATCAGGGCCCCATAGGCACCGGCTAGGTAATGCTCAAAATCACCGCCCGCTCTTCTCACGGCAGTGCACTCTGAGAACGAAACGGTCGAACTACAACTTGCAAAACCTGTTGGATCCGTCAAGTTGGTTGGGTTGTTCAACACATAGCTGTACCGATTATAGCTCTGCCCATTCTTCGGATCCTGAACCAGTGGATCTGCCGATAAGAATCTCCCGATCAAAGGATCGTATACCCGTCCATTCATGTGCACCAGATCAACCGTATCAAGCATCTCGTGACCGGTGTAGCCCTTGTTATCGAGTTTGCCGTCGATGTTGTCGTCAGTGGCCTGCGTGGTCAACGCCCGGCGCTTACCCCAAGCATCATAGGCCAGCGATTCCTGCACATCACCGTTCTGGTCACTCAACGCCGCCGGACTGCCGAGCCTGTCAGCATGCGTCCAGTACAACGCAATTGCTTTATTCGGCTCATCAATTTCCACGCCCACGCCCTGCGGCCAATAGGTCTTCACCTTGATACCGGCAGCGGTATTCTCCACCTCCTGCGCTCCCGCATACACGGTGTACTCTGCGCCCCGGACCTGGCGCGTACGCTGGTGTTCCGGGCCGTAGACGAAACCGACAACAGTGCCGCCTTTGTTGATGCTCAGCGGCATATCGAAGCTGGTCCAGCTGACAGTACGACTCATCCCGGTCAGCAGGTTGCCGTTCTTGTCGTATGTGAAGCTTACCGGGCTACCCTCGAAGCCCTGCACCGCATGCGGCTGCGCCGGATTGGTCCCTGTGGGATAGCTGTAGTCGGCCGTATTGACGTTGGACTTGTTCTTGATGCTGCCGTCGGCGAAATACGTAAATGTCTGCGTCGCCGAACCGATCGTGCTGGTCTTCAAACGCCCCAGCTCGTCATAGCGGAAGTCCTCGATGAAGTTGCTGCCCTTCCAGCCCTGGGTGCGCTGCAGTACACTGCCCACCGCGTCATAGGCATAGCCCTCGTCGAGTCGCGGCGACAGATCAGCCGTCGTCAGCTGCTTGCCAGTGAGACGTGCACTGAAAAGATCGAACTTGATGGTCTGCACCAAGGCGTTGCCTAGGCTGACGGATGTTGATCGGCCGGCAGCGTCCTGGGACGTCACCTTCCACAACACCAAATTGCCGCGCTCGATCGTAGCCAGGTAGCCCTTGTCGTTATAGCGCAAGGCGAAACTCTTGGCAGCGTCGGTGCCCCGCTGATAGGTCTGCCCACTCACGCGTGACCATGCGTCGTAGCTTGGCGTCGCTTTGTAGGTGGCGTCGAACAGCACCTGGCTGGTGGTGGATGGACGCCCCAGGCTGTCGTAGGTGTGTATCCGCTGATAGTCCTTGCTGCCGTCGGCCAGCGTGGTGTAAGCCGTGGCCAGTTGCCCCTTGCCTTTGGCCGCCGTATCATATTCCCACGCACTGGTCAGATCAGGCTCCGCGCGCGACGTCATCCGGTCCAGCTCATCGTAGCCCATCTTTCCTGCCTGCGACTTGGCGCGCAGCTCCGGCGTACTCTGCGCCACCACCCGACCAAGCGGATCCGGCGTGTATTGGACAACACCCAGGTCGGGATCGCTCAGCTTG